>VGEH01000067.1 GCA_016869375.1 Alphaproteobacteria bacterium
ATCCCGCAGATCGCGCGAATACGGTTTGACCATCTCATGCCGGCCTCCGTCTCCAGCCAGCATCTTGAATCACATCGTACGCATTCTGGGAATCACTAATGATTCAGATAGATCACAAAATGCTCTAGCCGCCGCCTCGGTCAGGCGGCGCCTCGCGGTTGCCGGAAGATGCCGTCGATGATTGCGATGGCGGCGGCGCCGGAGGCGGAGCCGGGCAGGCCGGCATCGGCGCCGGCGAGGCGCGCTGCGGCGTCGTCCGCAACGCTCCCGCCGAAGATGAGGACGCGAACCGTCGCGGGCCGGAGCGCCTTGACCGCCGCGACCAAATCCATTGCCGGGATCTCCGGCGTATCCGGATGCACGATGACGGCATCGAAGGGCGTCGCGCTGGCGCGGAAACGGCGCAGCGCCTCTGCGCCGGAGCGGTGGGTTTCGACCTGCCAGCCGGCTTCGGCGAAGGCGAGCGCCCGGATGTCGTCCTCGGCGCCGCCGGCGATCAGGAGTCGCCGCGCCGCGTGACCCGATGCCGAGGAGGGAGCCGATGCGGCGCTGCTCGCCGCCGGCATCGGGATCGCCGGCAGCGCGCGGACGATGGTTGCCAGCTGCCTTGCGATCACCTCGCCGCGCATGCCCGCAGCGAGGAGCTCCTGGGCGTAGTCGACGGGACCTGCGGGAATCTGGCCGGCCGTCTTGGCATCCTGGAGATCGCGGACGAGAAGGGAGCCGAACCCCAGTATCTGGCCGAGGACGTTGTTCAGATCATGTGTGCACTGCTTCAGGCGGTCGCGTGCATCTTCGCTTGGTTCGCTCAACGACTATCCCCTTCTGTCTGCCGGTCAGGTGACCAAGCGGGCATCGGTAAGTCAACTCGCAAGCTTAACCCCGCGGTATCCGAGGATAGTCAGCACTTTCATCAACATGTCCGAGCATCACGCCGGACACCCTGCTAGGATGCCGCCCTTTCGCGCGATGCCGATCACTCATGCGCCGGGTCAGAATCCTCCTCGTCGACGACAACCGTGTGAACCGCAAGCTGCTGGCCGCCGTCCTCGAGGCCGACGGCTATCGGGTGGACGAGGCGGGAAGCGGCCGTGAAGCCGTCGAGGGCGTGCGCCTGCTCCCCTACGACCTGGTGCTGATGGACATCCAGATGGCGGACATGGACGGGGTGGCGGCGACCACGGCCATTCGGGCCTTGGGCGGACGCCGCGGCGAGGTGCCGATCGTCGCCATCACCGGCGATATCGAGGGCGATGTCGCGGAGCGGTGCCGCCGGGCCGGGATGAACGAGCACCTGGCGAAGCCGGTGTCGCCGAGCGCTCTTCAGCAGGCGGTTGCTCGCTGGGCCAAGGCGGAAGGCCAGCCCGCGAGCGCCGGGGGATCCGGCGGCGAAGTCGCGTCGGGCTTGGGCGGGCTTGCCGCTCATCTCGCGGGGGCTGCGCTGCTGCCGGTGATCGACGATTTCACCGCCGGGGCCGAAATCCGCGTGGCCGAGATCGAACGCCAAGCCGCTGCCGGCGATCTGGCGCGTGTCCGCCCGATCGCGCACGACCTCAGCGGGACGGCGGCCAACCTCGGGCTCACCGCGCTGAGCCAGGTAGCGCGCTCGATCGAGACGGCGTGCATCGAGGCCAAGATCGATACCGTCAGGCGATTGCTGCCGGAGACCCGGACGGTGCTCGAGTTCGCCCTTCGCCAGCTCGCGACCGAGCGGCAGCGGGCGGCGCAGGCCGACGCCGCTTCCGGCGAGGCGTCACGCTAGCCATGGCGACTGGACTGATCCTTGTCGTCGAGGACGAGCCGACGCAGCGCCGCGCCTATGTCGAGGCGCTGAAGGCACGCGGGTTCCTGGTCATCGGCGCGTCGAACGGCGAGGAGGCCTCGCGGCTGTTCCTGCAATACATGCCGCGCCTCGTCATCCTCGACGTCAACCTGCCGGGAATCGGCGGCACCGATGTCTGCCGCCGCATCCGCCGCCAGCACGGCCGTTCGGCGACGATCATCTTCATCACCAGCAACGACCGCCTCGAGATCCTTCACGAGTGCATCGAGGCAGGCGGCGACGACTTCCTTATAAAGGGCGTGACGATCAACGGCGTGCTGGAGCGTGTAAGCTACTGGATGCATGCGCCGGTCCGCAGCCTGCAGCAGGGACAGCGCGACGCCATCCTGAAGAACTTACGGACCGCCATCCACGAGGACATCCCACCGAGGCCGGCGAGCGCGCAGCCGGCGACCGCTCAGCAGGCGAGCGCGCCGCAGTCGTCGGCAAAGAGCTGGCGGATGCTCTCGCCCTCGACCGACGAGGTCGTGGAGGGCTTGACCCACTTCATCAGGGCGGCGCGGGGCCAGGCGCCCAACGGCTTCGGCCGAACCGTGGACCAGAAGCTCTTCATTCTGGGGTACATCGCCGGTGTCGTGAACTTCGTCGCCAATTCGAGCATGATGCTAAAAATCAGGTTCATTGACTACCTTAAGGCGACGCTATTCTGGTCCGGGGTACTCGACTCCGACGACGTCGACGAGCTCGTCGACTCCTGGCACAGCTTCTACGGGCAGGCGATCTTCGAGGACGCCGGCAAGCGCGGCGAGTTGGACTACCAAAGCTGGAAGACCGATCGGCAGGTGCCGCGCAGCCTGTCTGAGTTTTCCAGCGCCGACCCAGCCGCTTCTTAAGAACGCTATACAACTGAGAGGTGCATTCTCCCCCTCAATAGGAGGGACTAATGGTTTGTTAACCATTTTCACGCACTGTAGCCGTCGCGAGCGGTCGATCGAGTCGCATGACGACCCGTGAAAATCGCATTTTTTGCGTTTACTTGTGTCGAAACCTTCTCAAGTACGCGAGACGGCTGTATGCAAACCCAAACAAGCGGCGCCGCTGTTTTGAAGACAGCAGAACCTCGTCTTCCGGAGGCAGCGCGCACGGCGTCGTTTGCCATGGGGAGCGCTGCCGGAAGCATGTCACGGGCACGACAGGTCGGTCTGATGCTGGTGGTGATGATCGCGCTCGCGATCATGAGCCAGTTCTATCGCTCTTCGAACGGCGTCATCGCGCCGGAGCTGATGTCGGATCTCGGCATCGATTCTCGCGACATCGGCTGGTCCTCCGGCTCTTTCTTCGTGATCTTCGCGCTGCTGCAGATTCCGATCGGCGTGTTCTTCGACCGCTTCGGCGTTCGCCGCGTCTTGTCGAGCATGCTGATCTTCGCGGTCATCGGCTCCTTGGTCTTCGCGTTCTCGCATTCGATCACGAGCCTGATCGCCGGGCGCTTCCTGATCGGCCTCGGCTTCGCCGGCGGCATGACCGGCTCGCTCGTGGTGCTGTCGCGCTGGCACACGCCCTCGGCCTTCACCCAGGCGATGACGCTGCTCTTCGCCATGGCCAATGTCGGCAGCCTGCTGGCTACGCTGCCGCTCGCCGCCGCCAATGAATGGATCGGCTGGCGCACGACCTTCGTCGTCCTCGGCATCGCCACCGGCGTCATCGCGATCCTGTTCCTCCTCACCGTCCGCGACGCGCCGAGCGAAAGCACGGACCAGACCAGGCGCCCGCAAACGCTGAGCGACTCGATCCGCGGCATGCGTGACGTCATTCGCGTCCCTGGCCTGCTCAACGTGATGCCGATGATCGGCATCGGCTACGCCTCGGTCGTGACCATCGTCGGTCTCTGGGGTGGCCCATATCTGCATGACGTCTACGGCCTCGACGGCGTCTCCCGCGGGAACCTGCTGTCGATCATGGCCGTCGCGCTCGTCCTCGGCACGCTCGCCTACGGCCCGATCCAGCGTTACGCCGGGAGTTTCCGTCCCGTGGTCGTCATCGGCGGCGTCGCCTCCGCGGCACTCATGCTGCTGCTCGCTACGGTCGTGACGGCCTCCCTCTGGACCACCGTCATCCTACTGATCGCCATCTGCTTCATCGGCGCCTACAGCGTCGTCCTCATGGCGCATGACGTCGCTCTCGTGCCCCCGGAGCTCTCCGGCCGCGGCTCGACGACGCTGAACGCCGTGCTGATGGGCGGCACCGCCATCCTGCAGATCGGTTCCGGCGAGGTCATCGGTCTGGTCCAGACCTGGAGCGGTAGCGTCGCTGCCGGTTATGCGTCATTCTTCCTGCTGCTCGGGGTTTTGACGCTGATCACAGCGGCTATCTATCATCGTGCACCGGAACCGATGCCGAAGAAGTCGGCTGAACGGCAGGCCGGCGACGAGTGATCGGACGTCTTATTCACCCCGCTGAAGGTAGCGGCACCATCCGAGAGCCACGGAGAGAACCATGTCAGTTTTGCGATCCACCATCGGCGCCTTCGTCGGAGCGGCCGTGCTTGTCGCTCTCGCCGCCGTTCCGGCGCTCGCCCAGCCCCTGGCCAAGCCGAAGGAGCGGACGCTGCTCGAGGTCACCGGCAAGATCAAGGTCACCAATGACGGCGACAAGGCCGCCTTCGACCTGGCGCTGCTCGAGTCTATCGGCGTCGCCAAGACCAAGACCTCGACCGCCTGGACCGAAGGTCAACCCCAGTTCGAAGGCGTCAGCCTGAAGGCGCTGCTCGAGCGTCTCGGCGCCTCCGGCGACGCGGTCATCGCGGTCGCGCTCAACGACTACAAGGTCGAGATCCCGATCGCCGACTTCCAGCGCTACCCAGTGATCCTCGCCTATCGCATGAACGGCGAGCTCCTCAGGGTCCGCGAGAAGGGCCCGCTCTGGATCATCTACCCGCAGGACGACTTCCCCGCGCTCAAGACCAAAGAGACGCAGTCGAAGTGGGTCTGGCAGGTCAAGGAGCTGCGGGTGAAGTAGCAGCGACCGCTGCACCCGCACCGCTCACGAGAGTCTAGAGTCTGATGGCGAGAACCGCTTCCGGTGGAATGGACGAAGTACGCTGGCCCCTCATTCGCTACGGGGTGCTGGTCGTTGCCTTCTGCGCCTTTCTGATCGGCGTCTTCTTCATCTTCCAGGGCCTGATCCAGCAACGGGCCCTGGTCGAGAAGGAGAGCCGGATCAATCTGTGGTTTGTCGCCCAGGCGAACATCGAGTTCCATCGCCTGATGGAGTCGCTCAAGCACTTCTCCCTTGAGCCGACCAAGCCGAACGCCGAAGAGACCCAGGAGCGGTTCGAGATCTTCTGGAGCCGGCTGCCGCCGATGCTGAGCGGCTCGCAGACGGCCGGTTTGCGCGAGATCGACGGCGTGGTGCCATCGATCCGTACCATGATCCGCACGCTCGAGGAGGTCGAGACCGATATCGGCCGCCTGCAGACACTGTCGAAGGAAACGCTCGCCGTCATCGATGACAAGCTCGACAACCTGCGCTCCCCGCTGCAGGAACTGGTTCGGCACGCGCTTCTCTACGAGTCGAACGAAGTCAGCGGCGCGCGAGCGCGCCATAGCGAGCTCTACCTCCAGCTGCTCGGCCTGTTCGTCCTGACCCTGGCGGGCGGCCTCGCGGTCTTCGTCATGCTGTTCATCCAGACCGTTCGTACCCACCAGGCGGTGGTTGCAGCGGCGACGTCGGCCGAGGCCGCGATCGCGGCGCGCAACGAGCTCAAGCTGGCGATCAACAGCATTTCCGAAGGCTTCATCATCTACAATCCGGACGACACGGTGGCGCTGTTCAACAAGCGCTATGTCGAGCTGCACCCGGCGCAGGCCGAGGTCTTCGAGGTCGGCGTTCATTTCCGCGACCTGCTGCTCGCCTCGGTCCGCAACGGCCTTCCGATCCCGGCCGACCAGGTCGAGTCCTGGATCGAGTCCTGCCTGCGTCAGCGGCGCGAGGCCGATGCGACCTTCGAGAGCGAGCTTGCCGGCGGCAAGTGGCTGAAGATCAGCGAGCGCCGCCTCAACGACGGCCGTATCGTCGGCGTTCACACCGATATCACCGAGCTGAAAGAGCGCGAGCACCTCATCAATCAGAAGTCCGCGTTGCTGCAGACGACGCTCGACCATATGAAGCAGGGCATCGTCGTGTTCGATGCCTCGTTCTCGCTGCTGCTGTTCAACGACAAGTACATCGAGGTCAACAAGTTCCCGGACGGCTTTGTCTATCCGCGTCGCAAATACCAGGACCTCGCGCGTTTCGCGGCGCTCCGCGGCGACTTCGGCCCGGGCGAGCCCGACGCGCTGGTGGCCTCCCAGGTCGGCGCCATCTCCCAGCTTCTCCGCGACAAGAAGGGCAGCTTCCGCCAGCAGCGCCGCCTGCCCGACGGCCGCGTGGTGGAGACCATCGTCACGGCGCTTCCGACCGGCGGCTTCGTCAAGACCTACGAGGACATCACCGAGCGCGTGCGCTCCGAGGCCGAGCGCGCGCAGCTGACCGAGAAGTACCATGCCGCGCAGAAGACACAGGCGCTCGGCACGCTTGCCGGCGGCATCGCCCACGACTTCAACAACATCATCGGCAGCATCCTCGGCAATACCTCGCTGCTGATGATCGACACGCCGAAGGAAGACCCGGGCTACGAACGGCTTCGTCAGATCATCGAGTCCGGCACCCGCGCGCGCGACCTCGTCCGCCAGATCCTGACATACAGCCGCAATGCGGAATCCGAGCGGAAACCGCTCGAGCTAGGCGCTGTGGTCAAGGACAGCCTGACCATCGTCAATCCGCTGATGCCCTCCAACGTTTCGCTCCAGGTCGAGCAGATGGACGAGTGCCTGGTCTCGGGCGACGCGACGCAGATCCACCAGGTGCTGCTCAACCTCTGCCTGAACGCTGCGCAGGCGATCGGCAGCAAGGAAGGACAGATCAAGGTCTCGATCCAGTCGGTTCAGGTGCGCGGCTCCGACGGGCGCGACGCGGCGCTGCCGAAATCGGCCTGGCTGCAGAACCCGGTTCGCGGCCAGTCGGGCACGCTCGCCGACGGACGCTATGCGCGCGTCTCGGTGCGCGACACCGGCATCGGCATCGACGAAGAGACGATGCCGCGCATCTTCGAGCCCTTCTTCACGACCAAGGAAGTGGGCGAGGGCACCGGTCTCGGCCTCGCCGCGGTGCAGGGAATCGTACGCAACCATGAAGGCGTCATCGCCATCGAGAGCGTACCGGGGGCGCGGACCTCCTTCTCGATCTACATGCCGCTCTTCGACGGAGCCGCGCTGCCGTCGAAGGAACACAAGCCGACCGCCGTGTCCGTCGCCGGCAAGGAGAAGATCCTGCTCGTCGACGACGACCGCGCGCTTCTCGCCGTGACCAAGGACATCCTGATCCGGCTCGGATACTCGGTCGATGCCTTCGCCGAGCCGCTGCTGGCGCTGGCCGCCTTCCGCGAGAAGCCGGGCGACTGGGACCTCGTCATCACCGACCGCGCGATGCCGCGGGTGCCGGGCGAGGCCCTGGCCAAGGAGATGAAGAAGCTCCGGCCGAACCTGCCGATCCTGATGCTGAGCGGCTTCATCTCGGCCGAGGAGGATGTCACGCTCCGAAAGGCCGGCATCAACACGGTGATCAGTAAACCGGTGCTGCCGGACGAGATCGGCGCCGCGGTGCGAGCGGTCATCGCCTCCGTCAAGGTCACAGCCTGATCCTTCCGGCCCTCCGCGTTCCTCAGCCCGTTCGTTTGACTTGCGCGCGTCGGTCGCGCCGACGAGCCTCGGTCCGGCAGAGCAGGGGGAGAAGATGGCCGCCAAGAAATCGCATTCCGTCGCCCGCAGCAGCGCGCCGCGGGTCCGGATCAAGTCGATCCGTTCGGTACCGCTGTTCGGCGAAAGCCCGAAGGGCGGCTGGTCGGCGGAGATCAAGCCCGAGGATTCGATCCATGCGCTGATCGCCGTGCACACCGATGCGGGCGTCACTGGCTTCGGCAGCGTCTTCACCGATGCGCGCCTGGTGGCCGCGGCGCTCAAGGTACTGGAGCCGCTCTATGCCGGCGAGGACGCGCTGCAGCCTGAGCGCGTCTCGGAGAAGCTGCACCAGAACACCTTCTGGATGGGCCGAGGCGGTTCGCTGACGCATACGATCAGCGGCATCGACATCGCGCTCTGGGACATCCTCGGCAAGGTCACCGGCCTTTCCGTCAGCCGGCTGCTCGGCGGCCGCCATCGCGAGCGCGTGCAGCCCTATTGCTCGCTGCTGATGGAAGAGCCGAAGAGGCTGCGCGACGTCGTCGCCAAATACCGCGCGAAAGGTTTCACGGCCTTCAAGATCGGCTGGGGACCGTTCGGCCGCGCCCTCGACTACAAGCTCGACGAGGCGATCGTCAAGGCGGCGCGCGAGGGCGCGGGACCGAAATCGAAGCTCTTCGTCGATGCCGGCGCCAGCGACGCCTATTGGCCGCACGGCCTCAAATGGGCGCTCCGCACCGCCGAGATGCTGAAGGATTTCGAGGTCGGCTGGTTCGAGGAGGCGCTGCGCCCCGATGCCATCGACGATTTCTGCGTGCTTCGCCGCCAGAGCCCGGTGCCGATCGCTGGTGGCGAGGTGCTGACCCGCCGCCAGACCTTTATTCCCTGGCTGACCAGGGGCGCCTTCGACATCGTCCAGCCCGACGTGACCAAGGTCGGCGGCATCTCCGAGCAGCGGCGTATCGCCTGGATGGCCTATGATTTCGGCGTCAAGTACATCGGCCATGGCTGGAATACCGCGCTCGGCGTCGCCGCCGACCTGCAGATGGCGACGGCCTTCCCGGAGACCGACCTCGTCGAGTTCATCGGCGGCAGCCCCTATGTCGACGGCATCACCGTCGAGCCCTTCACGCTCGACAAGGAAGGCTGGCTCGAGATTCCGGATAAGCCGGGCCTCGGCGTCGAGATCGATCCGAAGAAGCTGGCGCGATACACCGAGGACCCGAAGATGCTGTTTGATTGACCCTCCGTGAGCCGCCTCACACCGTGCGGCGGCTCACAGCGTGAGTTTGCACACAGACCTCCAAGGACACATCGAGGAAGCTGCATGAAGGGGCGTCGCCCGGCATGTCGACGGTTTCATCTGGGGATGACGACCGTCGTTGAGAGCGCCGTGGCGAGGAGCAAAGGGGGAACCGATGCGGAGTGCCGGGTCCAGGACTAGGATGATTGCGGCCTCGGTGCTGATTGGCGCCGGGCTTCTCGGCTTCGCCGGAGCGAGCTCAACTCTTCTCGCCCAAGGCAATGACGGCAGCGCGGTCACGGCGCCGCCGTTCGGCCAGCCGCTGCAGCAACGCCCCCAGCGCCAGCAGCAGCGACAGCAACCGTCCGGGCCACCCCAGCAGCAGACGGCCCCGGCGCCGTCACAGTCCGTTCCGACGACGCCCGCGCCGATGATGCGTCAGGCGACCGAGACCTCTACCGATCAGCTGCTCGACGACAGCTTGGCTTTCGATCCGGATCGGATCGCGCAGGCTCGCGCCAAGGCGGCCGAGAATCCGCCGCAGAACTAGGACCCCGAGGTGCTGACGGGATTCTTCTTCGATCGCGGCCGGGCCGCGGCGCTGGCAGGGCGCACGCGCCAGGCGCTCGGCGACCTCAACACCGCCGCGAAGTACGGAGAGCAGGCGAAGTCTTCGGACCAGTCGGCCATTCTGTTCGAGCTTGCCGGCCTCGAAGCCAGCATGCGTCGGCCCGTCGCCGCTAGCCGCCTCGTGCGCCGCGCCATCGAGCTCAACCCGCAGCAGATGCGGCCCCGCCTGATCGGATACAACGGAAGGCTGGCCGGGTTGCTCGCAAGCACCGGGGATATCGCAGGAGCCGAGAAGGCGCTGGCCGAGGCAGGCTCCATCGCGCAGCAGTTCACGCGCGGGCGCGGCGGCACGCCGCCGCAGATACGCGCATTGGTATCGCGGCTCGAATCCTCCAAGGGCGCACTCGCAATGGCACGCGGGCGCTATGTCGAGGCCGAGGAGATCGCGCGCAAGGCGCTCGCCGAGGCCCAGGCGCAGCAGCTGTCGCAGCATCTGGTCTCGATGGCGCGTCACGCCCTGGTGAACGCGCTGCGTCAACAGGGACGGTATGGCGAAGCCGAGAACGAAGCTCGCTTGACGCTGGCCGAGGCTCAGCGGGCGCGGGGCGCCAGCGGCAGCCCGGTGACCAGCGCGCTCTCCATCCTCACTTCCGTTCTCATCGACCAGGGGCGCTATCGGGAAGCCGAGGCCCTGGCGCGGAAGTCGGTCGAGATCATCCTTGCCTCCGGGCTGACGGCCAGCGGATCCGTCCGCTCGACGCTCGCAGCCATCCTCGCCGGCCAGGAGCGCTGGGAGGAAGCGGCCAAGCAGATCGACGTCCTGCGTGACTTCTACGGTGCTGACTCGGAGGAGTTTGCGGCCGAGTCGGCGCGCAGCCCGCACATTGCGCTGATCGATCTGATGACTGGGCAGAGTGCTCGCGCGCTCGGAGAGTTCGGCCGGCAGGTCGAGATCAGGCGGACCCATCTCGGCGACAGGCACTTTGCCACTGCCGAGGCGCGTGGCCTGTTCGGCATGGCATTGGCCAGGACCGGACGAGTCGCCGAAGCCAGGCAGCAGTTTGAGATGGCGATTCCGATCCTGACCTCGCGCTCGCGCGAGGCGGACGATCAGGACAGCTCGGCGACGGCACGCGATCAGCGGCTGCGCATGATCATCGAGTCCTATATGCGCATCCAGGCCGACAGCCGCGATCCGAATGCCGCGGCCGAGACCTTCCGCCTGGCCGAGGCAGCGCGCGGACGAAGCGTCGTGCGGGCGCTGGCGGAATCGGCAGCGCGGGCAGCTGCCTCCGATCCGTCACTGGCCGACCTCGCTCGGCGCGAGCAGGACGTGCAGCGGCAGATCGGGGCACTCAATGGCGTGCTCGCCAATGCGATCAGTGCCCGCTCCGAGGAACAGAACCCCGCGGCCGTCGCTCAGCTGCGCCAGCAAATCGATACCCTTCGCGGCGAGCGTGCCCGCGCTATGGAGGAGATCGAGCGCCGCTTTCCGGACTATGCGAACCTTGTGAATCCGAAGCCGGCGACGATCGAGGACGCCCGCAAGGGGTTGCGGACCGGCGAAGCCTTGCTGGCGACCTACAGCGCTGACGATCGAACCTATGTTTGGGCAGTTCCTCGACAAGGAGCGGTCGGCTTCGTTGCCGCAACAACCGGACGCGCGGCCCTCGACGCGACGGTGGCCGGGCTCCGCAAGGCGCTCGATCCGCAGGCCGAGACGCTGGACGACATTCCCGCTTTCGACCTCGCGGCCGCCCACAGACTCTATGCGGAGCTGCTGAAGCCGACCGAGGCTGTCTGGTCAGAGGCCAAGAGCCTGGTCGTCGTGCCGCACGGGCCGCTCGGACAAATCTCGCTCGGCCTGCTTCCGACCGGGCCGGCCACGGCGCAGCGCGGACGCGCGGAGCCCTTCGCGGAGTACAGGGGCGTGCCGTGGCTCATCCGCAAAGTTGCGGTCGTGCAACTGCCCTCGGTGTCATCGCTGTCGACGCTGCGAGCGTTGCCGGCTGGCCGCGCCGATCGCACCGCGTTCGTCGGATTCGGCGATCCCTGGTTCAGCAAGGCGCATGCCGACGAGGCGCGCGCTGCCGCCCAGATTGCGATGCGGGGCGGCAAGATCCGGCTTCGCAGCGCGCCGAAGCCGACATCCGAGCTCGAAGCCCAGCTGGGCCAGCTGCCGCGACTGCCTGAGACCGCCGAAAAGGTGCGCAGCATCGCCATCGCGCTGAACGGCAACGTGTCGCGCGATGTGATCGTCGGCGCTGCCGCCAACAAGGGTCGTATCCGGCAGATGGACCTGTCCAGCTACAAGGTCGTCATGTTCGCGACCCATGGCCTCGTGCCGGGCGATCTCACCGGGCTGGCGCAACCGGCCCTCGCCCTGACCAGCGCGGAGGTGGCGCCGGAGGGCGGCGACGGGCTCCTAACCATGGAAGAGATCCTGGGGCTCAAGCTTGACGCTGACTGGGTCGTGCTCTCGGCTTGCAACACCGCCTCCGGACAAGGCGCTGGTGCCGAGGCGATCTCCGGTCTGGGGCGCGCCTTCTTCTATGCCGGCACGCGCTCGCTTCTGGTCAGCAATTGGCCGGTCGAGACCAGTTCGGCGCAGAAGTTGACCACCGACCTGTTCGCCCGACAGTCGTCCGATCCGTCGCTGCAGCGCGGAGAAGCTCTGCGGCAGGCCATGCTGAGGCTGATCGACGGACCCGGCGCGGTGGATGCGTCCGGTAAGACGATGTTCACCTATGCCCATCCGATCTTCTGGGCCGCCTTCACGCTGGTCGGCGACGGCGGCCGTTGAGCGAGGGAATCATGATCAAGAAGATATGCATGACGACCACGGTGTTCCTGCTGCTCGGAAGCGTGCCAGCATTGGCCGCGCCGGCGGCGATCGTCGAGGATTTGACCGGACAGGTCGCCGGCATCGAGGTACTCGACTATGTCGATGCCGGAAGGGTCATCGAGCTGAGGCAGGGCACTCTCGTCCTTGGCTACCTCAAGAGCTGCGTGCGCGAGACGATCCGTGGCGGCACGGTCAAGGTGGGCAGCGAACGCTCGGAGGTCACCGGCGGCGCCGTCGAGCGCAAGACCAGTCCCTGCGACGGCGGCAAGCTGCAGCTGACGGCCGAGCAGGCGGGAAAGAGCGGCGCCATGGTATTCCGCCGCCCGCCGGGCCAGCAGGCGCCCGCCGTGCCCGCCGCCTCGGTCACGCTGCACGCCACCAGCCCGGTGGTGACGTCGACCGCGGCCGGAACGGTCGTGATCGAACGCCTGGACAAGCCGGCGCCGCCGATCTCGGTCGCGTTGAAAGCGGCCAAGGCCGATCTGGCGACGATGGGCGTCCGGCTCGAGCCAAGCGGCACCTACCGCGCTACCCAGGGCCAGCGGAGCGTCGTCTTCAAGATCGACGCGGGTGCGGCCGCAGGGGGCGGCCCGGTGATCGGCCGCCTTCTGCCGCTCTGAGTTCATGTCGTTGCGCTGGCGCGAAGTCACGGCGGCGGCGCTGATCGCGCTCGCCGCGGCTATCGTGTTCGCGCTGCCGGCATTCCGTGTGCTCGAAGGCCTTTCGATCGACGCGCTGTTCTGGCTGCGGGACCGGGTGTGGGAGCCCGACCGTCGTGCGGAAGACAGCCGGGCAGTGGTCCTGGCCATCGACGAGGAGACCTATCGGCGTCCCCCTTTCGCCGACACCCCGCAGACGATGTGGACGCCGGAGCTGGGTCGCGTCCTCGGCGCGCTCCTCGATGCCGGCGTCAAGGTGGTCGGATTCGACGTCGTCTACCCGACGTCGGTCGAGCCGTTCATCCGCGGTTTCGAACGCGACTTCCTGTTGGCGCTGAGGCGAGGCGCACGCGAGGGCAGGGTCGTGCTCGGTCGTGTGCAGCACCAGGAGAAGCCGATCGCACCTTTCGCCGGTTACGCGATCGCCGTTGGACGCGATCCCAATATCCGCGCGCTGAACGTATTCGAGGATGACGACGGCATCGTTCGGCGGGTGCCACTCACCTTCCAGGTCGGTGAGAGCGAACCGCAAAGCGAGAACTCGCTTGCGGTTGAGCTCGCCGTCCGCGCCCAGGGCCTGCCGCCAGGCACGCTTCCCGAGGTCGAGGCGGGCGGCCGCGCCGTCGTCGGCGGATATGCCTTGCCGCGCGACCGCTCGCAGACGCTGCTCGTGAACTTCGCGGGTGGTGCCGGCGACATCCCGGCCTATTCGCTGGCCGATATCCAGGCCTGCCTCGCCGCCGGCAACACCGACTATCTGGCCCGGCACTTCAAGGATCGCGTGGTCCTCGTCGGCGTCACTCTCGACGTCGAAGACCGAAAGCTGACTTCGAAGCGCTGGATCACGCGCCCTGAAGGCCTAGGCCTGCCGGAGCGCTGCGTGCATCCGGTGATGCCGGGGCTGTACCGGACCGACTTCCGGCGGGACTCGATCCCGGGCGTTTTCATCCATGCGACGGCAGTCAACAACCTGCTGCGCCGTGACGCGCTGGCGCCGACCGCGCCCTGGGCGTCGTTCGGCCTGTCTCTCGCCTTCGCGCTCGGCGTCGCGGCGGCGACCATCGGATTGCGTTCTCTGGCGGCGACCGCGGCGGTCGCGCTTGGTGCCGTTGTCTGGGTCGGTATTGCCACCGTGGCTTTCCGCCTCGGTCAGGTGATGCCGCTCGGCCAGGTGCTCGCCACCGGACTCTCGGCGTTTCCGTTGCTGATGACCTACCGTGTTCTCGTCACGGACCGCGACCGCCGGCAGCTGAGCCGGGCCTTCAGCCTCTACCTGCCGAAGGCGGAGATCGACCGCATGCTCGCCGGCGGCGCGCAGCCGACGCTCGGCGGCGAGGAGAGGTCAGTCTCGATCCTCTTCTCCGACATCGCCGGTTTCAGCGCGATCTCCGAGAAGCAGGAGCCGAAGCGGCTGGTCGAGAACCTCAACCAGTACTTCGCGGCGATGACGGCGATCGTCGAGGCCCATGGCGGCTTCGTCGACAAGTTCATCGGCGATGCGGTGGTTGCCGTCTTCGGCGCGCCGATCGCCGACGAGAAGCATGTCGAGAATGCGGTCAAGGCGGCGATGGAGATGCGGCGCTTGGTCAACGACGAGGCCGCGCGGTTCTCCCTCGGCGAAGGCCAGCCGCTCCGGGCGCGTATCGGGGTCAACTCGGGTATCGCCCTGGTCGGCAATATCGGCTCACCCCGGCGATTCAACTACACGGTCATGGGAGATACGGTGAACCTCGCCGCTCGCCTCGAAGGGGCGAACAAGAAGTACGGTACCCAGATCCTGGTCAGCGACGAGACCGCGGTGGCCGCAGGCGGGTCCGTCCTTTTCCGCGAGGTCGATACCGTGCGCGTAGTCGGGCGCCGGACGCCGGTTACCGTGTTCGAGCCTCTGGCGACCCAGGAGGCGGCGACCGAAGAAGACCGAAAGAAGGTCGATTGCTACGCGGCGGCCTTCGGCCACTGGCGTGCCGGCCGCTTTGCCGAAGCCGGGGCGGCGTTTCATGCGCTGGCAAGCGACAGGATTGCGGCGTCTCTCGCCGAGCAGGCCCGGAACCTGGCCGCCAACCCGCCCAAATTCTGGGACGGCGTCACCGACCTCCACGAGAAGTAGGGCGCGGCGATTGCCTTGGTCGCGGCTCGCCAAAGCTTGGTAGAGTTGCGCCCCGTTCTTCGACTCCCGAGAGCCCATGACCACGCATCATCCCGTCGAGCTGGCCGCCCCCGACATTTCACGCTTCGCCAAGGGGACCGACGGCGTGCCCTATGTGCACAGCTTCGACTCCGGCAAGCCCGGCCCACATGTGATGGTCAACGCCCTGACGCACGGCAACGAGATCTGCGGGGCGATCGCGCTCGAGACGATCTTCTCGCTGGGGCTCAGGCCGAAGCAGGGCAAGCTGACGCTCGCCTTCGTCAATGTCGACGCCTTCCAGCGCTTCGACCCGGCGAAGCCGAACGCGTCCCGTTTCGTCGACGAGGATTTCAATCGCGTCTGGGTCGAGAACCGGCTGGACGGTCCGGAGCAGTCGGCCGAGCTCAGGCGCGCGCGCGAACTCAGGCCCGTCTTCGACCAGGTCGACTTCCTGCTCGACATCCATTCGATGGGCACGCCCTCGACCGCGCTCATGATCGTCCATGGCCTGGAGAAGGAGCGGAAGCTCGCCAAGGAAGTCGGCGTGCCGCCCTGGATCGTCGCCGGCCAGGGCCATATCCAGGGCAAGCGCCTGATCGAGTACACGCCTTTCAACGATCGCTCGAACGCCAAGACCGCGATCCTGGTCGAATGCGGTCAGCACTGGGAAGCGAACGCGGCCAAGGTGGCGCTCGACACGACGCTTCGCTTCCTCGGCGTCACCGGCGCCATCGACCACGAGACCGTGACGAAGCATGTGCACGAGAAGACGCCGAAGCCGCAGAAGATGGTCGATGTTTCCGGCGGATACACGGCGAAGACTCCCGAGTTCAAGTTCGTGAAGGACTTCACCGGCCTCGAGCACTTCCCCAAGGCTGGCTCGCCGATCGCGACCGATGGCGGCGAGACCGTCGTAACGCCGCATGACGATTGCTACCTGATCATGCCGAACCACCGGGCGAAGAAGGGCGATCGCGCTCTCCGTTTCGGCCGGCCGAGCTGAGCCATGGCGATCTCCATCGACGAGCTGATAGGCCTCGACGGCTTCTCTCAGCCGGCTTTTCTGCCGGACGGATCGGCGCTTCTCTGCATCGGCCCGGGAGACGGGCTGATGCAGGCCTGGGTTCAGCCGCTCGGCAGTGGTGCGGCACGACGGATCTCGTTCGTCGAGAATGAACGCGTGATGAGCGCGCGACTCTCGCCCGATGGCGCCCAGGCGATCCTGTCGGTCGATGCCGGCGGCGACGAGCATGCCCAGCTCTGGCTGGTGCCCATTGCTGGCGGCGAGGCGAAGCAGCTCACCAACGCGCCCAAAGTCATCCACACCTTCGGCACCTGGACGCCGAACGGCAAGGCGATCTACTACGCCGCCAATTCCCGCGACCGGGCTCGCTTCGACCTGCATCGGATGGACCTCGCCAGCGGCAAGGTCGAGACCTTGCTGAAGGAGGGCCAGACGCTGAGCACCGGCGGCATCCAGCCGAACGGCACTCTGCTGCCGGTGATCGAGGATCTCTCGCACGTCAACACCGGCATCAGCCTGCTCGATCTCCGCTCGGGCGAGCGGAAGCCGATCAAGCTCGCCGAGCGAACGGCGAGAGCGATGGCCTTCCGCTGGAACAAGGACGGCAGCGCGCTCTACTTCGCCGCCGATGGCGAGCGCGATTTCCTCGGCATCGGGCGCTACCTCGTCGCCGGCGGAAAGGTCGAGTGGCTGTACACGCCGGAGGCCGATGTCGAGGCCGTGGCGCTGGCGCCGGACGGCCGGATCGCCGCGGTGATCAATCGCGACGGCTTCAATCGCCTCGAGTTCCTCTCGAGCGATGGCAAGCCGATGCCGCTGGCGCTGGAGCCGGGCGGCGTGATCACCGAGATCGCCTGGTCGCCGGACGGCAGGGTGCTGGCCTACGCCTTCTCGACCCCGACGGCGGGAAGCCGCATCCGGCTGCTCGACGTGGTCTCAGGAACGGTAAGGGGCGTCATGGCCGACGAGCCTGCCGGCCGCTTGGCCGATGCGCTTGTCGAGCCGGTGCTGGTGAAGTTCCCGAGCTTCGACGGCGTGCCACTTTCGGGGTTCTTCTATCGTCCGCGCGGGGCCCCGCCGACGCGCGGCTGGCCGGTCGCGATGATGGTGCATGGCGGGCCGGAATGGCAGATGAAGGCCTTCCTCCGCTACGACGTGCAGAACCTGGTGGAGGCTGGATACGCGGTGTTCACGCCCAATGTCCGCGGCTCGACCGGCTATGGCCGGCGCTATGTGGGCCTGGACGACCGCGAGCGGCGCATGGACAGCGTCCGTGACCTCGAGGTCTGCGGGCACTGGCTCAGGCGCCAGCCCGGCCTCGATCCCAGGCGCATGGCGATCCTGGGCGAGAGCTATGGCGGCTTCATGGTGCTGTCAGCCTTGAGCGAACAGCCGGATCTCTGGCAGGCCGGCGTCGATGTCTTCGGCGTCGTCAATTTCGAGACGCTGCTGCGCGACACCGGACCCTGGCGCCGGGATCATCGCGCCGCCGAGTACGGCGATCCGCTCAAAGACCCGGACCTGATGCGCTGGCTCTCGCCGATCAGCCGCGCTGGACGCATCAAGGTGCCGTTGTTCGTCACGCATGGCGACCGCGACCCGCGCGTGCCGAAGAACGAGTCCGACCAGATCGTCGCCTTCCTCAAGTCACGCGGCGGGGTGGTCGAGTACCAGGAACTCAAATACGAGGGGCACGGCTATCTGCGCGCCGACAACCGCCGCGCTGCCTACGACGGCATCCGCCGCTTCCTCGATCGGCACCTGGCGAAGAACGAGTAGGTGGTGCTAGGCCGCGCTCCGCTGCGCCTGCTCCTTGAGGAACGGGATCAGCGCCGCCGCCGTCTCCTCGGGTGCCTCGACGGGGATCGAGTGGCCCACCCCCTCGAGCTCGACCAGCCGGCCGCGTGATCCCAGTTCTTCGACCAGCATGCGGCCATTGGCGGGCGGGGCGGCGACGTCGGCGAGACCCTGGACGATCAGCACCGGCGCCTTGCCGGCCGTCCACCATTCGGCGGTCGGCGTTGCCGAGGCGGCGGCGAGACAGGCCTTCATGACGTCCTCGTTCCAGCCATCGAGCCAGGGCGTCGGGTCGCGGCCGGGACCGAAGGAGGCGATACGGAGCGCCTCGGCGCGGGCCTCGCGCGTCGCATCCTTGGCCTTGCCGCGGTCGATCGCTTTCTGGATCTCGGGCGAGGGCCCGACCTTGCCGCTGGCGCCGAGGCAGACCACCGCCACGGTTCGGTCCGGATGGAAGGCGGCGACGGCGCGCGCCACGCGGTTGCCGAAGGCATGGCCCACCAGCAGCGCCTTGCCGCCACCGGCGGCATCGATCGCCGCGATCGCGTCGGCGGCGAGGTCGCGGAGCGTGATGCCCTCCATCCTGCCCTTGCTTTCGCCGATGCCGCGCGTCTCCGGCAGCACCACGCGGAAGCCCGCCTTGGCGACGCTGCGTGCGAGCGGCACCACGTCATCCGGGGCTCGCCCGAGGCCGGGCATCATGATCACGAGCGGGCCGGAGCCGAGCGCGAAAGCCCTTATCCGCGCCTCGGCGTTGAAGGCGCGGAGAGTCTGGAAGTCGTCCATGGGGTAGGTCAGCTCTTGTCGACGTTCCGGAACACCGGGATGCTCGTTTTCGGCACGCCGGTGGCGAAGGAGAGCACTTTGCCCGGTAAGTGGCAAATGCGTGCGCCGCCGCGATACCGGAGCCGGCTACCGCGCTATAGTCGGAAAGTCGGGGTGCTGGAGATGCACGAATGGCAATCGGAACGGTCGCGGTCGTCGCTCCTGGCGACATGGGGCATGGCGTCGCCGAGGTGTTGAGACGCAACGGAGTTCGCGTGGTCACGACGCTTCAGGGCCGCGGCCCCGACAGCGTCGCGCGCGCCAACCGCGCCGGCATGGTCGCGCTCGTCAACCTGCAGGCGGTCGTGCACGAGGCGGATGTCTTCCTCTCGATCCTGCCGCCGTCGCGCGCGATCGATCTCGCCGGCGAGGTCGCTGTCTGCATCAAGACGGCGCGCAAACCCCTGCTCTATGCCGACTGCAACGCCGTCGCTCCGGAAACGGTGAAGGCGATCGGCACGGTGATCACGGCGGCGGGCGGACGCTTCGTCGATGTCGGCATCATCGGCCTGCCGCCGAAACCGGGCGGAGCGAGCCCACGCTTCTATGCCTCGGGCGCCGAGGCGCCGGCGCTCGCCGAGCTCAACGCGCATGGCCTCGACATCCGTGTCGTCGGCGAGGAGATCGGTCAGGCCTCGGCGCTCAAGATGTGCTTCGCCGCAATGAGCAAGGGCGTGACCGCGCTCGCGACCGAGGCGCTGACGGCGGCGAGCATTCTGGGTGTTGCCGAACCGCTCCGCAGCGAGCTCGCCTCGACGGTGCCGGGACTGCTCGACTATGCCAACCGCGCCGTGCCCTCGATGCCGCCCAAGGCCTATCGCTGGATCGGCGAGATGGAGGAGATCGCCGCGACCTTTGCCTCGGTCGGGCTCCCGCCCGGCATGCTGCAGGGTGCCGCCGATGTCTACCGCTTCGTCGGCCAGTCGCCGCTCGGCCGCGAGCGGACCGAGGAGCGCACCCAGGGCAAGACGCTCGAGGACGCTGTCGCCGGCCTCGCACGCACCTTGGGCAAGCGCTAGGCTTTTGCCAGCCCTGCCAGCGCCTGGCGCAGGACGTCGTTGGAGCGGCTGGTCACCATGATCTTCCATTCGAAGATCGAGGGGTAGAACGCCTCGCGGACCTTGGCCTTGATCTCCTTGCCCTGGGCGGAGGTCGGATCGCTCCAGGCATAGAGCCAGTTGTCGGCGCGGAGCGAGCCCAGCACGTCCTTCACCGGATGCGTGCCGTATTCGATGCCGCCGACGGTGAGCCTGACGCCCGGTAGCGTCTTCACCAGAGAGCGCGACAGCGTGCCCTTGACCCCGCCGGGGATGTGCTTCGACTTGTCCTTCTGCGCTTCCGCGATGTGCTCGAGCGTCGGCGTCACGTGGTCGAACCACTTCCGCGCCATACCTTCGCCTTCGCTGCCGCCGTAATAGAGGTCGCCGAAGCCGAGCGGGCCCAGGCCCGTGTGATAGTCGACGAGGCAAAGGTCGGTCGCACCCCGCATCCATTCGTTGGTGATGCTCTCGAAAGTGCGCCGCGACCAGGTCGGCTTGGCGCCACCGTAGAAGGTACCCTTGGCGTTGACGTACTGGCCGGAATGGATCGCCTTCGGCACGAAGTCGACATTGTTCGGCATGTTGTAGAAGGCGGCGATGGCGGCATCCGCCTTGGCGATCGAGGCCGGCGTCCATTCCCTCGGGTTGGCGTAATCCTGCAGCGTCACATAGTCCGGGTTCTCCGGCAGAGGTTCGGAGAAATCGACGAAGTTGCGGTTGAGGTCGACATTGTCCTCGGTCACGCGCCTTCCATGGGCGAAGCCATGCGGGTTGATCGCGTGGACCAGGATCACCGCGGTATCGGCGCTGGCATCGCGGTGATAGTGCCGGTTCTCGAGGAAGGAGATCTGGCAGCCGGAGCCGCAATAGCCCTCGATGCCGTGGGTCGAGGAGGTCAGCACCAGCTTCTTCTTCGCGTCCCGCGGGCCGAGCCAGGCGACGTCGGTGGCGAGATCGCCGCCGTCCGGCCCCTTCATCGGGTGCGGATAGCTCGCGACCAGCTGCGCGCCGGCGGCCTCGGCCGCCTTCAGGAATTTTTCTCGTGCCTCGGCGTAGGACTGGGAAAAGAAGGACGCGACCGGAGGCATGAGGAGCTCCTAGGGCGTGACGAGATGGCAGGCGACCTGGTGGCCGCTGCCGGTATCGACGAGCGGCGGCTCGATCTCGCGGCAGCGCTGCACGGCGACAGGGCAACGGGTGTTGAAGCGGCAGCCTTTGGGCGGCGCCATCGGGCTGGGCACGTCGCCGGTCAGCACGACGCGCTGGCGCTTGCGGTCGGGATTGGCGATCGGGATCGCCGAGAGCAGCGCCTGGGTATAGGGGTGCTTCGGGTTCTCGTAGAGCGCGTTCTTGTCGGTCATCTCGACGATCTTGCCGAGATACATCACCGCGACCCGGTCGGCGATGTGCCGGACGACGGCGAGGTTGTGGCTGATGAAGAGGTAGGTCAGGCCGAGATCGCGCTGCAGGTCGCGCATCAGGTTGATGATCTGCGCCTGGATCGAGACGTCGAGCGCCGAGACCGGCTCGTCGCAGACGATGAACTTCGGATTGAGCGCGAGCGCGCGGGCGATGCCGATTCGCTGGCGCTGTCCGCCGGAGAATTCATGCGGATAGCGGCGCGCGTGATCGGGCGCGAGGCCGACCAGCTTGAGAAGTTCGGCGACGCGCGCTTGGCGTTCGGCTTTCGTGCCGATGCGGTGAACGATCAGCGGCTCGGCGATGATGCCCTCGACCGTCTTCCTCGGATTGAGCGAGGAGAACGGGTCCTGGAAGATGATCTGCACGTCACGCCGTTTGGTACGGAGTTCGTCGGCGGGGATATGCGCGAGGTCGGCGCCGTTCAGCATGATCCGCCCGGAGGTCGGATCGAGCAGCCGGATCAGGAGACGCCCCGTGGTCGACTTGCCGCAGCCGGACTCGCCGACCAGCCCCAGCGTCTCGCCGCGCGCGACGGTGAAGCTGATGTCGTCGACCGCCTGGACGTATCCAGTGATGCGCGAGGAGAAGAAGCCCTTCCGGATCGGGAAGTGCTTCACCAGGTTCTCGACCTCGACGAGATTCCGTCCGGCGGTCATCGGTTGTCGACGTTCATGCGCGGGTCGAGCACGTCGCGGAGACCGTCGCCCAGCAAATTGAGGCCGAGCACGGTCATGGCGATGGCGATGCCCGGGAACAGCGTGATCCAGGCGGCTTCGCGGATGTAGTCCTTGCCTTCAGCGATGATACTGCCCCAGCTCGGGGTCGGCGGCGGCGGGCCGACGCCGAGGAAGCTCAAGACCGCCTCGGCGATCACCGCATAGGCGAAGACGAAGGAGAGCTGCACCACCAGCGGCGCCATGCTGTTGGGCAGGATGTGCTCGATCATGATGCGGAGGTTGCTGGCCCCGACCGCCTGCGCCGCGTGCACATAGTCGGCCTCGCGCACGACCAGCACCGAGGCGCGGACGACGCGGGCGACGCGCGGCGTATAGACGACGCTGAGCGCGACCACGATGTTGAAGGCCGAGGGGCCGAGCGCGGCAGAGAGCGCCAGCGCCAGGATGATGGTCGGGAAGGCCATAAGCGCATCCATGATGCGCATGAGGAAGTTGTCGAGGCGGCGGACATATCCCGAGATCAGGCCGATCGCGGTGCCGGCGATCGCGGTGAGAAGGACGACCGCGAAGCCGATGCTGATCGACAGCCGCGCGCCGTAGACGACGCGGGTATAGATATCGCGGCCGAAATTGTCGGTGCCGAAGAAGTTGTCGAAGCTCGGCGGCCGGAAGCGGAAGCGCGCGCGTACCTGCACCGGGTTATGCGTGGCGAGCAGGTCGGCGAAGATAGCCATCAGTACCATGAGCCCGAGCAGGACGAGGCCGCTGACGAAGAGCCGGTGGCGCATCAGCCGCCCGAAGGTGCTCTGACGCCGGCGAAGCGGGTTCGCGGCGGCGACCGGCGCTGCTGCAGCGGTCGAATCAGTCATAGCGCACGCGCGGGTCGAGGAAGGCGTAGAGCACGTCGACCAGCAGGTTGATACCGACGAACATCGCCGCGGTCAGCAGGAGGCCGCCCTGGATCACCGGGTAGTCGCGGCTGAAGATCGAGGTCGCGAGCAGGCGGCCGAGGCCGGGGAGCGAGTAGACGGTCTCGATCACCACCGAGCCGGTGAGCAGGAGGCTGAAGATGATGCCAATGATGGTGACGATCGGGATCAGCGCGTTCTTGAAGGCGTGCTTGGCTACGACCTTGAATGCCGGCAGGCCCTTGGCGCGGGCGGTGCGGATGTAGTCCTGCCGCAGCACCTCGAGCATGGTCGAGCGCGTGATGCGCGCCAGCAACCCCATCTGCAGGAGGCCGAGCGACAGGGAGGGCAGCAGCAGGCTCTTGAACCAGGGCCAGAAGCCCTGGGAAAGCGTGACGTAGCCGCCGGCCGGCAGCAGGTCGAGCACGACCGAAAAGAAGATGATCAGCATCAGGCCGAGCCAGAAATTCGGCAGCGAGACGCCGATCAGCGCGACGGTCATCACGGTCTGGTCGATCCAGGTGTTCTGGCGAAGCGCGGCAATGACGCCCGCCGGGATACCGATGGCGACCGTCAGCAGGAAGGAGAGGAGCGCCAGCGTCAGCGTGATCGGCAGACGCTCGCCGATGGCCTGGGAGACGCCGCGTCCGAGAAGGATCGACCGGCCGAGATCGCCCTGCAGAAGGCCGTAGAGCCAGGTGCCGAGCTGGGTGAGAAACGGCTTGTCGAGGCCGAGCTGGACCCGGACCTGCTCGACCTCCTTCGCCGTCGCCTGCGGCCCGGCCATGACCACGGCCGGGTCGCCCGGCACGAGCTGCATGATGCAGAACGAGATCAGGGTGACGATCAGCAGGACCGGGAAGGCGGCAAGCACGCGCTGGACGATGTAGCGGCCCATGGATCTCCCGGGACGTCGGAAAGACGAGGCCCCGCCCGGACGTCTCCGCCCGAGCGGGGCCTGGATGATGTCAGGAGCTTTCTATTCGAGCCAGACGTTCCAGAGCCGCGGAATGCGATAAGGGATGAAACCCTTCACGTTGGAACGCGCCGCCATGACCTTGGTCAGGTCGCCCATCTTCAGCATCTTCACCTCGTCGTAGATGCGCTCCTGGAGCTTGGCGAAGCTGGCCTTGCGGTCGTTCAGCGTGGCGCCGGTCTGCATCTCCTCGTAGAGCTTGTCGAAGACCGGGTCCTGTTTCTGGCTCAGCGTGTTCGGGCCGACCAGCAGCACCGTGGCGCCGAAGGGGCCGACAGCCGGCCCCGTGCCGAGGCCGGTGAAGGAGAGATGCCAGCCGCCATCGGGCTTGCGCTGGCGGGCAGCGCCGGTCGGGAGGTCCACCGGATCCATCTTCACCTTGAAGCCGATGTTCTTCATCTGCTCGACCAGCACGACGGCGGCGTCATACATGCTCTGATAGGCCGGGAGCGTCATGACGACGATCTCCTCGCCCTTGTAACCGCCGGACTTCAGCAGCTCCTGCGCCTTCTTCACGTCCTTGACGTTGTAGAACTGCTTTCCGGCGTCCGTGTAATACGGGTTGCCGGGATACTGGAAGCCCGGCTGCAGGTCGAAGGCGCCGTCGGTGGCGACATCCATGATCTCTTCCATGTCGAGACCGATCTGCATCGCCCGCCGGATGTCCTTGTTGTCGAAGGGCGGGTTGGCGTGGTTGACCCAGGCGCCGTGGATCCACCAGCGCTGCACCGGATAGAGAGTCAGCTGCTTGTTGTCCTTGAGGCGCTTTGCCGCCTTGGTCGGCACGTCTTCGCTGATATGAAACTGACCGGTCTCCATGCCGGCGACGCGTGCCACCGGTTCCTTGACGTAGCGGAAGTCGAGCTCGTCGAGCCAGGCGACCTTGTGGCCGCCGAATCCGTTGGTGCCCTTGTGCCGGGTGTCCGGCACATAGCCGTCGAAACGCTTCAGCTTCACGTGGCTGTCGGCGACCCACTCGACATACTGGAAGGGGCCGGTGCCGATCGGATCGGACTTGCCGCCTTCGCGGTCTTTCTGCTCGGCCGGGATGATCACGACGGGGTTGCCGAACTGGCTCAGCTCCTCCATCGCCACCGGCACTTTCTTCTTGAGCCGCATGACGAAGGTGTCGGCATCCGGCGCCGTCATCTCGGCGACCTGCTCGAAGAAGCCTCGCTGCACACCCATGCGCGCGAAGCGCTGGTACGAGGCGAGCACGTCGGCCGAAGTCATCGCCTTTCCGTTATGAAACTTGATGCCCTTGCGTATCTTGAAGGTGTAGGTGAGGCCGTCGGTCGACTCGGTGAAGCTCTCGGCCAGCTCCATCATCGGCGCGTTGGTCTCGTCGCGGGTGACGAGTTGCTCATAGACCTGCATCACCACGTTGCGCACGGCGATGTTCGTCGAGAAATGCATGTCGAGCGTCGGCGGTCCCGCCTCCTGGGCGATGACCGCCGTGCCGCCCTTCTTCTGGGCGTGGGCCGGCGAGGCAGCGAGCCCGAGGGCGACGAGAGCGGCGACCGCGGTTGCGGTCGGGAGCGAAAATCGGCGCATGGTACGAAACCTCCCTGGTGGATGGGTTATCCTATACGAAAGTCCACCGCCGCCGCCATGCCGGGTCGTTTAGGCGCGGCGGGGGCGCTGCCACACCTCTGGGTTGACCACCAGATCCTCGCGCGGCCTCCCGCCCTTGTGGATGGCCAGGATGTTGTCGACGGAGATGGCAAGCGCCGCATCGAAGGCGCGCTTGTTGCCGCCGGCGGCGTGCGGGGTGAAGATCGCGTTCTTCGCCTTCAAGAGCGGCGATCCGTCCGGCGGCTCCTTCTTGAACACGTCGAGCCCGGCGCCGGCGATGCGGCCGGAATCGAGCGCCTCTGTCAGCGCGTCCTCGTCGACCATGCTACCGCGCGCCGCGTTGATCAGATAGGCGGTCGGCTTCATCAGGCCGAGCGTCCGCACATTGATCAGGTCCACGGTCTGGGCATTGGCCGAGCAATGCAGCGTGACGATGTCGGATTCCCGGAAGATCGTGTCCTTGTCGACGAGCTCGAGACCGTTCGCCTTGATGAACTCGTGGTCCGGCTTTATGTCGTCGACCAGGACCCGCATCTCGAAGGCCTTGGCGCGGCGCACCACCGCCTTGCCGATGCGGCCAAGGCCGATGACGCCGATCGTCGACTTCCACAGGGAGTCATGGGTCTGCGCCTGCCAGCCGCCACCGGCGATCTGCGGGTGATAGGTGAAGAGACGGGTCGCCAGCGCTCCCATCAGCGAGAAAGCCAGATCGGCGACCGACTCGTGGTTCGAACCGAAGGCCATCGCCAGCACGACGCCGTAGCGCGTCGCCGCGTCGACATCGACCGCGTCCCAGCCGACGCCGAGGCGGGCGATAACCTTGAGGTCCTTCGCCGCCTCGAAGACCGGCTCGATGTACTTCTCGGCGCCGGCCATGGTGCCGATGCAGCCGTGGAGCGCCCTCGCGAGCTCTTCAGGCGTAAAGTTTCGGCCGTTCGGATTGAAGACGAGATCGAGGCCTGCCTCCTTGAGCCGCATCAGCTCGGGATGCGTCGAGTTGAGGAGGCGATAGGGCGAGATCAGGACCTTGGGCTTGGACATGCGAGACCTGGGCAGGTGGCGGAGAGGTCTAAGACTCTTGGATCTTCATGCGCGGGTCGAGAAGGTCGCGGAGCCCGTCGCCGAGCAGGTTGAGGCCGAGCACGGTGATCGAGATGGCAAGGCCGGGGAACAGGCAGATCCAGGCGGCCTCGCGCAGGTAGTCGCGGCCGTCGGCGATGATGTTGCCCCAGGTTGGCGCCGGCGGTGGCGGGCCCATGCC
>VGEH01000068.1 GCA_016869375.1 Alphaproteobacteria bacterium
TGATCGACGAAACCGGCGGGTCCCTCGGCTCCCCCTCGGCCTCTTCCGACCTCAGGGTTGGACGGGATCCCGCAGGCTGCGCTGCGAGCCGAGCTATTTCGGCTCCACTCCTTCCTACACACAAGGGATAGGGTGGGGGCCTCGTCCTGCGCTAGTCTCCAGACTGAAGGAGACTCCTCATGCAGATGCGCAAGCTCGGCCGGACCGGGGTCGAGGTGTCGGTGCTGGGATTCGGCTGCGGCGCGGTCGGCGGGATGATGGTGAAGGGCGATCCGAAGGATCAGGAGCGCGCCTTCGCGCGTGCGCTCGAGGCTGGCATCACCTTCTTCGACACCGCGCCTTCCTATGGCAACGGCGCCAGCGAGACCAATGTCGGACGCGTGCTGAAGACGCTCAAGCCGGACCTCTTCCTCGCCAACAAATTCACGATCCGGCCGGAGGACAAGGACGATGTCGCCGGCGCCGTCGAACGCTCGCTCGATGCGAGCCTCAAGCGCCTGCAGCGCGACAGCGTCGACCTGCTGCAGCTCCACAACCGCATCGCCGCTTCCGGCGACGACCGCCCGCTCGATGCACGGCAGGTGATCGAGCAGGTTGCCCCGGCGCTCGACAGGCTCAAGCAGAAGGGAAAGATCCGCTTCGGCGGCATCACCGCGCTTGGCGATACCGACCTGTTGCATCGCGTGGTCAAGGCGCAGGTCTTCGACACGGCGCAGATCTGCTTCAACCTGCTGAACCCGAGCGCGGCGCTGCCGGTGCCGCCGGGATTGCCGGCGCAGGATTTCGCCGAGCTGGCGCTGCGGGCGAAGGATGCCGGCATGGGCCGCATCGGCATCCGCGTCTTCGCCGGCGGCGCGCTCAGCGGCAGCGAGGCGCGGCATCCGAACGGCGTGCCGAGCGTGCCGCCGATCGCCTCCGGCCCCGACTACGCCACGGATGTGAGCAACGCGCACCGCTTCGATGCGCTGATCAAGGAAGGACACGCTTCGAGCCTGATCGAGGCGGCGCTGCGCTTTGCGATCTCGGGCGAGGCGCTGTCGACGGTGCTCGCCGGCACCGCGACCTTGGACCAGCTCGAGACCGCGATCGCCGCGGTCGGGAAAGGTCCGCTCCCGCCGGCCGCGCTCGCGCTGGCGGCCCAGTAGCAAACGGCCGAGGCAGGGGGTGCCAGCCTCGGCCGCGATGCTTCGCTTCAGCTTACGCCGTTAGTTCCAGACGTGGATGACCTTGCGACCACGGTCGACGACAACCGGCTGGTTGTTGACGATCGCGTAGCTATAGGTCTCGCGCTGCGGCACGACGATGGTCGGCGGCAGCGGGGCCACGGTCACGGTGCCCGGCAGCACCGTGCCGACGGTCACCTTTACCGACGGATCGCTGAACGGCGTGTACTTCTGGGTCGTCGAGTACTCCCGTATGACCGTGCCGTGGTCATTGCTCCAGGTCGTGGTCGTCGTCGTCTGCGCTGTGGCGACTCCGGCGCCGGCAAGCAGAGTGGTCGCGACCGCGAGCGAAAGGATGGACTTCCTCATCGGATGTTCCTCGGTTGTGTCTTCCGCGGTCCAACGGCCCCGTGGAGACGGGGTTCCGTGATCAGTGCCGCCGGTCCTCCGGGATGTCGCGCGGCGCGGTGTCCGCATAAGCCGCGGCCGAGAAGCCGTTGCTGTCGCGGTATCGATAGACGTCGCGAATCTGCGAATTGACGAACTGCCCTTTCGAGCGCGCGCTCATCAGCTGGCGGTACACGCCGTTCGCCACGTCGAGGTAGCGATAGACCTGCCCGTCGATGAACTCGATCTCGAGCGTACGCGTGCGCGCGTCGTAGCCTGCGGAGCGAATACTGGTGGATGCAACCCGATGCCGGCGCATGGGACTGCCTCCTCTTTGCTGGTGGCGTATGAACGATCGTGCAATGAACGCGCGCCGCGCCGAGTGGCTGCGAAAGACAATGACTTGCACCCCATCGGTCACAACCCGCATGAGCGCGACGGGCAATAGGATACCGCCGATGATCCGATAGGCGTGCGCCCCCATGCGCCGGTAGGAGTACGCTACCGCGGCGGCACTGCTAAGCCCACGCCCTCGTCCGCGATTCGCTCCAAACGAGACAGGTTCGATCTCCACTCACTGGCGTCAAACGCCGCACGCGTGGCCTAATTGAGCGTCTTCGTGGCAGGGCGTATGAGTCGGTTGTGCTCGTCCCCCTGCTCCCCAACCTGACAGCCACGCGCGCCCTCGCGTCCCGCCTCGCGCCACTTCTCCGCGCCGGCGATGTCGTCGCGTTGTCCGGAGAGCTTGGCGCGGGAAAGACCTTCTTCGCGCGGGCGGCAATCCAGGCGCTCGGCGGGCCTGAGGATGTGCCGTCGCCGACCTTCACGCTGGTGCAGACCTATGATCTCGTGCCGGTGCCGGTCTGGCATTTCGATCTCTATCGGCTGGCACGGCCGGAGCATGCGCATGAGCTCGATATCGAGGATGCCTTTGCCGACGCTATCTCGCTGATCGAGTGGCCGGAGCGGCTGGGGTCGCTGCTGCCGGAGGATCGGCTCGACATCCATCTCGCCTTCGGCGCGACGGAAGATGAGCGCATCGTCACGATCTCAGGCGGCGCCTCGTGGCGGGAGCGGCTGAAGGACCTCGCGCCGTGAGGCTCTCGACCATCCCGCCGGGCGTACCCTTCCTCGATGCGCTGGCGCTGGGGCTGCTGAAGCGCGTCGCCGATCCGCTGCATCTCGCCGACATGCAGATATTGCTGCCGACGCGGCGTGCCGCACGCGCGCTGTCGGAATCCTTCCTCCGCCATGGCGGCGGCGCCGCGATGCTGCTGCCCCGCATGGTGCCCTTAGGCGATGTCGACGCGGCCGAGCTCGATCTCGGTGCCGCCGGCGATCTTGGCCTCGCCGAATCGCTCGACTTGGCACCGGCGATCGAGGAGCCGCGGCGCCAGCTCCTGCTGACGCAGCTGATCCTGAAGCAGCCGGAGGGACGCACGCCCGATCACGCGGCGCGGCTGGCGCGCGAGCTGGCGCGCCTGCTCGACCAGGTGCACACCGAAGGCCTCTCCTTCGCCGACCTGCCGGGCCTCGTGCCGGCGGATCTGGCGCAGCACTGGCAGATCACGCTCCGCTTCCTCGAGATCATCTCCGCCGCCTGGCCCGGGATCCTCGCCGAGATCGGCATGCTCGATCCGGCCGATCGCCGTCGGAAGCTGATGGAGCTGCAGGCCGAGGCGTGGAAGAAGGCGCCGCCGACAACGCCGATCATCGTCGCCGGCTCGACCGGCAGTATCCGCGCCACCGCCGACCTGATGAAGGTCGTCGCCGGATTGCCTGAGGGCGATCTGGTGCTGCCCGGCCTCGACCGCGCCGCCGACGCGAAGACCTGGGAGGCGATCGGGGAGGAGCCGACGCATCCGCAGCACACGCTGTTCCGCCTGCTCGCCCATCTCGAGGTTACGCGCGAGCAGGTGAGCACATGGCCGGTGGAGGCCGCGCCAGGTCCGCGCGCCGCCTTCCTCCAGCATGCGCTGAAGCCGGCGGCGACCTCGGATGACTGGCATGCAGGGGCTCCGGCGCCGCCGATCGGCAAGTTCAGGCGCCTCGACCTGCCGACGGCGGAAGGCGAGGCGCGCGCCATCGCGCTGGTGCTGCGCCAGGCGCTGGAGACGCCGGAACGCCGCGCCATGCTGGTGACGCCCGACCGCAGCCTCGGCCGCCGCGTCGCCGCCGAGATGGCACGTTGGGACATCGCGGTCGACGATTCCGGCGGCCAGCCGCTCGCCGCCACGCCGCCCGGCACCTTCCTTCGCCTGCTGCTCGCAGCGGTCGAGACCGAGCTGGCGCCGGTCGAGCTGCTGGCTCTCCTCAAGCATCCGCTGACCGCCGGCGGGCGCGAGCCGCAGCGCTTCCGCGAATATGCGCGTGCGCTCGAACGCGCCGTGCTGCGCGGACCGCGCCCGGCACCGGGCATCGAAGGTCTCGCTCAGGCCGTCACCGCGCTGAAGGAAGGCGAGGAGCGCAGCCACCTTCTCGCTTTCGTCCGCGATCTGGGATCGCGCCTCGCACCGCTGATCGATGCGGTCGCTGCGAAGCAGACGACGCTGTCGCAGCTCCTGAACGCGCATCTCGCCGCCGCCGAAGCGCTGGCGGCGAGCGCCGATGATGAAGGCACCGACCGGCTCTGGCAGGGCGAGGCCGGCGAGGCGCTGTCGGAAGCCCTCGGCGAGCTCGACCTGGCCGCGAACGCGTTCCCCCCACTCGACGGCGGCGCCTATCCTGCGCTCTACAGCGCGCTGACCGACGGGCTCGTCATCCGTCCGCTGCGCGGCCAGCATCCGCGCCTCACCATCCTTGGCCCGCTCGAAGCGCGATTGCAGACCGCCGATGTGGTCGTGCTCGGCGGCCTCAACGAGGGCACCTGGCCCGCCGATCCGGCCGCCGATCCCTGGCTGTCGCGGCCGATGCGCGCCGGCTTCGGCCTCCCTTCGCCCGAGCGCCGCATCGGGCTCTCGGCACATGACTTCGTCGAGCTCGCCTCCTCGCCTGAGGTCGTGCTGACGCGCGCCGAGCGCGTCGAGGGCACGCCGAGCGTGGCCTCGCGCTGGCTGCTGCGCCTCGACGTCGTGCTCGGCAGGGACGGCGCCGACCGGCTCAAGGCCGGCACATCCGAGATGCGCGGCTGGATCGACGCCCTCGATGCGCCGGAAGGGCCAGTGAAGCCCATCGCGCCGCCGGAGCCGAAGCCGCCGGCCGCCGCACGGCCGACGAAGCTGCCGGTGACCGACATCGAGCGCCTGATGCGCGATCCCTATGCCGTCTATGCGCGGCGCGTGCTGGGCCTTAGGCGGCTCGATCCGGTCGATGCCGATCCTGGCGCGGCCGAGCGCGGCCAGTTCATCCATGAGGCGCTCGACCGTTTCGTTACCGCGTACCCCGACGCCCTGCCCGAGCTCGCCTTTGTCGAGCTGCAAAGACTCGGCCGCGAGGCTTTCGGCACGGCGCTGGCACGGCCGGGCGTCGAGACCTTCTGGTGGCCGCGCTTCGAGCGCATCGCGCGCTGGTTCCTCGACGAGGAGAAGCAGCGTCGACCGCTGCTCGCGGCGAGCGCGACCGAGACCAAGGGCGAGATCGAGATCGACGGCTTCACGCTCACCGCGCTCGCCGACCGCGTCGATCGGCTGAAGACCGGCGGGCTCGTGATCGTCGACTACAAGACCGGCGAGCCGCCAAGCGATAAGCATGTCGAGTGGGGGCTTTCTCCGCAACTGCCGCTGGAGGCGCTGATTGCCGAGCAGGGTCGTTACAACCGGGTCGATAGCGGCAAAGTCGAGCGCCTTGAATACTGGCAGCTCTCCGGTGGCGACCCGGCGGGCAAGATCCGCCAGGCGAGTAAGGGGGAGCTTCGCGCTCTGATCGACGAAGCGCGCGACGGGCTTCGCCGCCTCATCCGCGAGTTCGCCGATCCGAACACGCCCTACCGCTCGCGCCCCGACCCGCTCTTCGGCCCGCGCTACAGCGACTACGACCACCTCGCCCGCGTGAAAGAATGGTCGAGCGTGGGATGACGAAAGAAGCCCCCTCCCCAACCCTCCCCCTGCTTCGCAGGGAGAGGGAGCAAGAAATCGGCCCCCTCTCCCGCCGAAGGCGGGGGAGGTCAGGGAGGGGGCTTCTCTCGTCATGACCCTCGCCCGCACGCGATCCGCCGAGCAGCTTGCCGCTTCGCACCCCGAGGCGTCGGTGTGGGTCGGCGCGTCGGCGGGATCGGGCAAGACCTCAGTCCTCTCCGATCGCGTGCTGCGTCTCCTGCTCGTCGACGGCACCAGGCCCGAGCGCCTCCTCTGCCTAACCTTCACCAAAGCGGCCGCCGCCGAAATGAAGACACGCGTGATGGCCGAGCTCGCGAGCTGGGCCGCGGCTGACGCAACGTCCCTCGCTGATCACCTGTTCAAGCTGCTCGGGAAGCCGGCGAGCGAAGACGAGACGGTGCGCGCGCGGCGTCTCTTCGCGCGTGCCATCGACGCGCCGGGCGGCCTCAAGATCCAGACGTTGCATGGCTTCTGCCAGAGCCTGCTCGGGCGCTTCCCACTCGAGGCCGGCGTCGTTCCCTATTTCGAGGCCGCGGATGAACGCACCGCCGAGGAGCTGATGGTCGAGGCTCGCAACCGCGTGCTCGCCGAGGCGCAATCCGGCGGAGCGCTGGCGCAGGCGCTGCGGACCGTCACCGAGCGTGCCGGCGAGGAGCGCTTTGACGAGCTGCTGCGCGCGCTCGCCGCCGAGCGCGGGCGCCTGAGGCGGGTGATCGACGACCACGGCACCGTCGACGCGGCGGCAGCCGCGATCTTCGACCATCACGGCGCCGATCCCGGCACCACGCCCGAGCAGATGATAGCGGAGCACTGTGAAGAGGCACCGCTCGACCTTGCCGCGCTCCGGCGTGCCGCTTCGGCGATGGCGCTGAGCGGTGTCGACGACCAGAAGCGAGCGCCCGCGCTCGCGCGCTTCCTGGCCGAAGGCGACCGTCGAATTGAATTCTTCGATGATTACCGCCTGGTCTTCCTCACGAAGGAAGGCACGGTTCGCGGTCGACTCTGCGCCAAGGCCATCGCGACTCGCGACCCGGCGATCCAAGCAGCGATGGTGGCAGAAGCCGACCGGCTTCTCGCGCTCGACCGCCGGCTCAAGGCGCATCGCCTCGCGCGCGCCACCGCCGCGCTGGTCCGGCTCGCCGTCGCCGTCGGCGAGACCTATGAGTCGCTCAAGCACAGCCGCGCGCTTCTCGACTACGATGACCTCATCCTGAAGACACGCGACCTGCTCAAGGCCGAGGGCGTCGCGCCCTGGGTGCTGTTCAAGCTCGATGGCGGCCTCGACCACATCCTGATCGACGAGGCGCAGGACACCAATCCCGACCAATGGCAGGTGATCGAAAGCCTCGCCGAGGAGTTCTTCTCCGGCGAAGGCGCCCGCGACGCGAAGCGCACGATCTTCGCGGTCGGCGACCACAAGCAGTCGATCTTCTCCTTCCAGCGCGCCGATCCCAGAGAGTTCGAGCGCATGAAGCTGCACTTCGCACTGCGCGTCGAAGCTGCGGCGAAGGACTGGGTGCAGGTCGATCTCGAGACCTCGTTCCGCTCGACCCAGGCCGTACTGTCCGTGGTCGATGCCGTGTTTGCGCGGCCCGAGGCGCTGGCGGGCGTTGCGCCGGAGAACACGCGCATCCAGCACAAGGCGCATCGCGCCGGCGCCGCCGGGGTGGTCGAGCTCTGGCCGCTGATCGAGCCAGCCGAGCGCGATCCCTTCGAGGCCTGGACGCCGCCCGTCACTCAGCGCGCAACCGAGGATCCGGAGACTCAGCTCGCCGCTCTGCTCGCGCGCCGAATTCGCGGCTGGGTGGGCAAGGAGAAGCTGCCCTCGAAGGATCGCATGATCCGACCCGGCGACATCATGGTGCTGGTACGCCGGCGCGGGGCTTTTCTGGACGCGCTGGTACGCTCGCTCAAGCAGCAAGACGTGCCGGTCGCCGGCGCCGACCGCATCCTGCTTACCGACCAGCTCGCGGTCATGGACCTGGTCGCGCTCGGCCATGCGCTGCTGCTGCCCTCGGATGATCTCACCCTCGCAACGGTGCTCAAGGGACCGCTGGTGGGGTTCGATGAAGAGCAGCTCTTCAAGCTCGCGCATGGACGCGAAGGCGTCTCGCTGTGGCGGCGGCTCGCGCAGATCAAGGATCAGGATCCGGCCTATGGCCGCGCGCACGACTTCATCTCCGACCTGCTGGCGCGTGTCGATCTGATGCCGCCTTTCGCGCTCTTCGCCCATGTACTGGGACCGATGCGCGGGCGCCGGAAGATCCGCGCGCGCCTGGGTCCGGAGTCGCTGGACGCGCTGGAGGAATTCCTCAATGCCGCCATCGCCTATGAGCGCGGACATCCTCCGTCGCTCGAAGGCTTCCTGCGTTGGCTCGAAGCATCGGAAGAGGACATCAGGCGCGATCTTGAGCATGGCGTGCGCGACGAGGTGCGCGTGATGACCGTGCACGGCGCCAAGGGCCTGCAGGCGCCGATCGTCATCCTGCCCGACACGGTGAGCCAGTTGCGCGACGACACGCAGCTCTTCTGGGCCGAGCAGGGGCTGCCAGTGTGGTGCGCACGCTCCGAGGATGCCGATGCCGTCGCCGCGCGGCTTCGCACTGCCGCACGCCAGCGTCGCGATGAGGAACAGCGCCGCCTCCTCTATGTTGCGATGACGCGTGCAGAAGATCGTCTCTATGTCTGCGGCTGGCAGACGCAGAAGGCACCGTCCGATGGCTGCTGGTATCAGCTCATCGAAGCGGGGCTGAAGGATCTCGACGGCACGCTGACGGCAGTGGTGCCGTCCTTCGAGAAGCCCGGTCTCCGTTTCGAGAACGCGCAGTCGGCGCCGATTGAAGCCACGCGGGCCGCGACCGTCGGTACGACCTCGCTTCTTCCCGAATGGGCGACGCGCCCGCCGCCGCCTGAGCCGACGCCGCCGAAGCCGCTGGCGCCGAGCCGGCCCGAGGATCCCGAGCCGCCGGCACGCTCGCCAATGCTCGCCGAGGACACGCTGCGCTTCCGCCGCGGCCGCCTCGTCCATCGCCTGCTGCAGTCGCTGCCCGAATTGCCGCCGGCGTCTCGCGCCGCCGCCGGGCGGCGCTGGCTCGGCCGCAAGGGCCAGGGGCTGACGGCGGATGAGGCCGATGAGTTGCTGAAGGAGACGCTGGCGATCCTCGACGATCCTGCCTTGGCACCGCTGTTCGGGCCGGAGAGCCGGCCGGAGGTGCCGGTAAGCGGGGTCATCGGCCGCCATGTCGTCGCGGGGCAGGTCGACCGGCTGGTTGCCCTTCCCGGCAAGGTCATGGTCATCGACTACAAGACCAACCGCCCGGCCCCTGCCGATCCGGCCAAGGTGGCGGCGCTCTATCTTCGCCAGATGGCCGCATATCGCGCGGTGCTTCGCCTCGTCTATCCAGGCCGCCCGGTCGAGTGCCATCTGCTGTGGACCGAGACGCCGCGCCTGATGGCCCTGCCCGACGCCCTCTTGAACCGTTACACGCCGGCCTGAGTTCTAGAGGCATGAAGATCGGCTCGATCGTCATCCGCTGCCACCAGTTCGAGAAGATGCTGGCCTTCTGGCAGGCGGCGCTGGGCTATGTGCCGCGCGAGCCGGCCAAGGGCGGCTGGGTCGTGCTCACGGATCCGGCTGGAAAGGGCCCGAACCTGTCGCTCGACCAGGCGCCGGAACGGCGGACTGGTAAGCGGAGCTGGATCCATCTCGACCTCTATGCCGAGGACCCGGAGGCCGAGATCCGGCGGCTGACCGCGCTCGGCGCCAAGCCTTATCCCTGGCGGCATCAGGCCCATGACGACTTCGAGGTCCTCGAAGACCCCGACGGCAACCTTTTCTGCGTCGTCCAAGTACCTAAGATCTAACGGATTTTTCGGCCGCGCCGCGGGCCTTGCCAGGGGCCTCCCCCTCCTTTATAAGCCCGCGCTTCAAGCCGGAGCCGAGACATGAAAGCCGACATCCACCCCAAGTACCACACCATCAAGGTCATCATGACCGATGGCACCGAGTTCGAGACCCGCTCGACCTGGGGCAAGGAAGGCGATGTGATGCGCCTCGAGATCGACTCGAAGTCGCACCCGGCCTGGACCGGCGTGCACCGCATGATCGACTCGGGCGGCCAGGTCGCGAAGTTCAACAAGCGCTTCGCCAATCTCGGCCTCAAGAAATAGCCGAAGGCGCCCCTTAGCGTCGTTCCAAGGCCCCCGCATGGGGGCCTTTGCTTTTCTAGCTCAGCAACCGGTCGAGGCGGGCGACGCGCTCGTAGAGGAGACGGCTGCGTTCGAGCAGCCCGTCCATGCCGACCGGCAGACCGTCCTCAAGGTCGTCGGCGCGGGCGAGGCATATATCGTGCCCAGCGAGGCGGCGCTCCGGCAGACGCGCCTCTTCGTCAGCGATCTCGCCCTCGATCACCGCCCGGCGCAGCATCAACCAGGCCAGCACCTGGGTCAGCCGCGAGGTCAGCCGATACGCCTCGCGCGTCAGCTTGAGACTCTGCATCGGATGGAGGCGCCGCGCATCGACCGACTGCCGGAAGCTCAGATAGTTCCGGGTCTCGATCAGCAGCGACAGCGCCTCGTCATAGGTGCGCGTGATGATAGCGGTCGACATCGCTCGAGAGGATGCGGCGAGTCCGGACGGAACGCCAGGAACAAAGTTGCGTCACGCCTTGACCAGGCGGGCGAGCGCCGACCGCATCGGCTCGGGGATCGGTGTCGGCCGGCGGCCGGCACGGTCGACGAAGACATGGACGAAATGCCCCGCCGCCGCCGGCTCGTCGTCGCCCTGGCGGAACAGGCCGATCTCGTAGCGCACGCTGGACGACCCCAGCCTGCCGACACGCAAGCCCGCGTCGATCGTGTCGGGGAAGGCGAGCGGCTTGAAGTAGCGGCACTGGCTCTCGACGCAGAGGCCGATCACCGGCCCCTTCTCGATGTCGAGCTTCCCGGTATCGATCAGGTAAGCGTTGATCACCGTGTCGAAATACGAATAGTAGACGACGTTGTTCACATGGCCGTAGACGTCGTTGTCCATCCAGCGGGTCGGGATGACGAGCCAGTGGCCATAGGCGGCGCGCGTCTCCTGGGCCTCGGCCACTACTGCTTCCCGCCGAGAAAGCGATTGAGCGCGTCGACCGTCGCGTCGGGTGCTTCGAGCATCATCATGTGGCCGGAGGCCGGGATGGTGACGATATCGGCCCCCTGGATCGCCTTCGCCATCTCGCGCGTCTTGGAGGCCTGCACCATGCGGTCCTCCGACCCGGCGAAGACCAGCGTCGGCGCCCTTGTCCTTGCGGCCGCGTCCGGCCCGCCTTTCCAGTCGGCGCAGGCCTGAAGGTCGGCGGCAAGCGACGGGCCGACGCCTTTCTGGATCAGGCGCCGCGCCGCGCCGGTGAGCCAGAGGCCCGGCGTCGGATGGCCGCCGACCTGCGAGGTCCGGCCCAGCCCCCAGAAGGTCATGAGTTCGGGCGTGAGCTGCGTCCCGGCTTTCGACGACTCCAGCAGCACCGGATGCACCGGCATGGCGAGCGAGGCACCGAGCAGCGCCAGCTTCTCGACACGTTCCGGTGCCCGCGCCGCCGTCGACAGAGCGACGGCCGCTCCCATGCTGTGGCCGACCAGCGAGGTACGCGGGAAACCGGTCGCCGCAATCGCCTGCGCGACCCAGTCCGCCATCGCATCGATCGTCGTCAGCGGCTCGCCCTCGGAGCGGCCATGCGCCGGCATGTCGACCGCGAGCACGGAAAAGCCGTGATGCGCGAGGAAACGCGCCTGCAGCACCCAGACCGTGTGATCCATGCCGGCGCCGTGCAGCAGCACGATCAGCGGCCGATCCTGCTCCAGTGGGCGCCCGCCCGTGCCGGCGAAGACGCGGCGTCCGTCGACGATGAGATCCATCAGCTTTTCTGCGAGGCTTTCAGGGCCTGGTCGAGATCCTCGAGGATGTCCTCGGGATCCTCGAGGCCGATCGAGAGCCGGATCAGGTCCTCGCCGACGCCGGCGGCATCGAGCTCCTCGCTGCTCATCTGCTGATGCGTGGTCGAGGCCGGATGGATCACCAGCGACTTGGCGTCGCCGACATTGGCGAGATGCGAGAACAGCTTCACCCGCTCGATGAAGGCGCGGCCCTTGGCGCGTCCGCCCTTGATGCCGAAGGCGATCATCGAGCCGGCGCCTCTCGGCAGCAGCTTCTTGGCAAGCGCGTTGTCGGGATGCGTCTCGAGTCCCGGATAGAGCACCCAGGCGACGGCCTCATGCGTCTGCAGGAAGCGCGCGACCTTGAAGGCGGTCTCGACATGGCGCGCCATGCGGAGCGGCAGGGTTTCGACGCCCTGCAGCAGATGGAAGGCGTTGGTCGGGCTCATGCAGGCGCCGAAGTCGCGCAGACCCTCGGCACGCGCGCGCATGACGAAGGCCTCGGGCCCGAACTCCTCGGCGAAGTCGAGGCCGTGATAACCGGCATAGGGCTCGGTCAGGGTCGGGAACTTGCCGCCTTCCCAGTCGAACCTGCCGGAATCGACCAGCGCGCCGCCGATGGCGATGCCATGCCCGCCGAGCCATTTGGTCGCCGAATGCATGACGATGTCGCACCCATGCTCAAAGGTCCGGCAGAGGAAGGGGGTGGCGAAGGTCGCATCCAGCATCAGCGGCAGGCCGGCCGCATGCGCGATCTCGGCGACGGCCGGGATGTTCAGCACCTCGAGCCTCGGATTGCCCAGCACCTCGCCGAAGACGAGCCGCGTCTCCGGCCGGATCGCCTTCCGCCAGGCATCATGGTCGCGCGGATCGACCAGGGTCGCGGTGATGCCGAAGCGCGGCAGCGTGTGCACGAACATGTTGTGCGAGCCGCCATAGATCGAGCGCGAGGCGACTATGTGGCCGCCAGCGCCCATCAAGGTCGAGATCGCCAGATGCAGCGCCGCCTGGCCGGAGGAGACGCAGATCGCACCGACGCCGCCCTCGAGTGCGGCGATCCGCTCCTCCAACGCCGCCACCGTCGGGTTGGAGATGCGCGAATAGATGTGCCCCGCACGCTCGAGGTTGAACAGCGAGGCGGCGTGGTCGACGTCGCGGAAGACATAGGAGGTCGTCTGATAGATCGGCTGCGCCCTGGCCCCGGTGGCGGGGTCGGGCTTCTGCCCGGCATGCAGGGCCAGCGTGTCGAAACGCGGCAGCTTCGGATCGGCCATGGCGGCGGACCCTACACGCGCCGGAAGACCGGGGCTAGGCAGGGCGGCTACGGAGGCATGCGGCGGTCTCGTTCCCGATCACCCTCCCTTCGTAGGGGCCGCCCCGCCTTGACCCTTCGCGCTCGCTCGCGCTATTAACTTTTCTACGTCGGAGCAAGGATTTACCCCCTAAGCGGGCAGAAAGAATCCACATCCGGCGGGGGCGAGGAGGCGTCGGGCATGGATGGAAGCCAGCAGACGACCATGAGGCGGCCGGCGATCGGCGGAGGACGCTCGCGTGCGCGCCTTGCCGGCTGCGACACCTTCCCCAAGGTCCTGATCGCCAACGCCAAGGACTTCGCCGATCGCGCCGCGAGCCGCGAGAAGGATCTCGGCATCTGGCAGACCTGGACCTGGTCTCAGGTCCTGGAGGAAACAAAAAAGCTCGCCGCTGGCCTCTCAGCTCTGGGGGCGAAGCGCGGCGACAAGATCGCCATCGTCGGCGACAACCGGCCGCGCCTCTACTGGACCATGTGCGCGGCGCAAGCCATCGGCTGCATCCCGGTGCCGGTCTACCAGGACGCGATCGCCGCCGAGATGGGATTCGTCATCGACAATGCCGCAGCGCGCTTCGCCGTCGCCGAGGACCAGGAGCAGGTCGACAAGCTGCTGCAGATCAAGGATGCGCATCCGAACCTGGAGACCATCGTCTTCGAGGATGCGCGCGGCATGCGTCACTACACGCAGCCCTTCCTCCTCTCCTTCGACAAGGTCCAGGAGATGGGCGCGGCGCTGCTCCAGCGCGATTCCGGCTTCTTCGAGCGCGAGGTGTCGCTGGGCAAGGGCGACGACATCGCGGTCATGCTCTACACCTCCGGCACCACCGGACAGCCGAAAGGCGTCGTGCTCACGCACACCAACGTCCTGATCACCTCGCTGAACGCCGCGGAGCTCGATAACCTCACCGAGAACGAAGAGACCCTAGCCTATCTGCCGATGGCCTGGGTCGGCGATCACGTCTTCTCTCTCGGCCAGTCCTATGTCGCGGGATTCGCCGTCGGCTGCCCGGAATCGGGCGCGACCGTCATGACCGATCTTCGCGAGCTCGGGCCCACCTACTTCTTCGCTCCGCCCAGGATCTGGGAGAACATCCTGACCACGGTGATGATTCGCATGGAGGATGCGGGCGCGATCAAGCGCTGGCTCTTCAAGCGGTTCATGGACCATGCCAAGCGCATCGGCCCCGCGCTGCTGGACAAGAAGCCGGTCGGGCTCGTCGATCGGCTCCTCTACCGCCTCGGCGACCTGCTGGTCTATGCGCCGCTGCGCAACACGCTGGGGTTCTCGCGCATCCGGCTCGCCTATACCGCGGGCGAAGCGATCGGCCCGGACATCTTCGACTTCTACCGCTCGCTCGGCATCAACGTGAAGCAGCTCTACGGCATGACCGAGGCGTCGGTCTTCATCTGCATCCAGCCGGATGGCGAGGTGAAGCCCGATACGGTCGGTCCGCCCGGCCCCGAGGTCGAGGTCAGGATCGAGGAGTCGGGCGAGGTGCTGTTCAAGAGCCCCGGCGTCTTCCTCGCCTACTACAAGAACGACAAGGCGACGGCCGAGACCAAGACCGCGGATGGCTGGGTCCGCACCGGCGATGCCGGGTTCTTCGGTGCCGACGGCCATCTCCGCATCGTCGACCGCGCCAAGGATGTCGGCAAGCTCGCCGACGGCACGCTGTTCGCGCCGAAGTATCTCGAGAACAAGCTCAAGTTCTTCCCCTACATCAAGGAGGCTGTCGCCTTCGGTGCCGGGAAGGACTTCGCCGCCGCCTTCATCAACATCGATCTCGCCGCCGTCGGCAACTGGGCCGAGCGCAACGGCATCGTCTATGGCGGCTACGCCGAGCTTGCCGCCCATCCCGAGGTCTACAAGCTGATCAAGGGATGCGTCGAGCAGGTCAACCGCGACCTCTCGCACGAGACGACGCTGGCCGGCTCGCAGATCAAGCGCTTCCTCGTGCTGCACAAGGAGCTCGACGCCGATGACGGCGAGCTCACGCGCACCCGCAAGGTCCGCCGCAACTTCGTGCAGGACCGTTACCTGCCGCTGGTCGACGCGCTCTTCTCGGGCGCCCAGCGTGCGCATGTCGAGACCGAGGTCACCTTCGAGGACGGCCGCAAGGGTCGCCTCCAGGCGGACCTCGCCATCGGCGAGGCCGAACGCTATCCGCTTGACCCATTGAAGAAAGCGAGCTGACCCAGATGACGTCTGCGGGGGGACGCCGCATCGGGGACGTGCTACTGAAGGTCGAGGATATCAGCCTCTCCTTCGGCGGCGTGCGCGCGCTCACCGGCGTCAGCTTCGACATCCGGGCGCACGAGATCCGGGCCATTATCGGCCCTAACGGCGCCGGCAAGAGCTCGATGCTCAATGTGATCAACGGTTTCTATCACCCGCAGCAGGGAAAGATCATCTTCAAGGACATCGCGCGCACCGATATCGGCCCCTACGATGCGGCCAGCCGCGGCATCGCGCGGACATTCCAGAACATCGCGCTGTTCCGCGGCATGTCGACGCTCGACAACATCATGACGGGCCGCCTTCTCAAGATGAAAGAGAACCTGTTCTGGCAGGCGCTCTACTGGGGACGGGCGAAAAAGGAGGAGATGGAGCATCGCGCCGTGGTCGAGAGGATCATCGACTTCCTCGAGATCCAGTCGATCCGCAAGGTGCCGGTCGGCCGGCTGCCCTACGGCCTGCAGAAGCGCGTCGAGCTCGGCCGCGCGCTGGCGATGGAGCCGGAGCTCCTGCTGCTCGACGAGCCGATGGCCGGCATGAACGTCGAGGAGAAGGAGGACATGTGCCGCTTCATCCTCGACGTCAATGACGAGTTCGGCACCACCATCGCGCTGATCGAGCACGACATGGGCGTGGTGATGGACATCTCCGACCGCGTCGTCGTCCTCGACTACGGCAAGAAGATCGCCGACGGCACGCCTGACGAGGTGCGCGGCAACCAGGCGGTCATCGACGCCTATCTCGGGGTGAAGCACTGACATGGGCTTTTTCGTCGAGGTCCTGTTCGGCGGCTTCCTGGCGGGCGTGCTCTACGCTCTCGTCGCACTCGGATTCGTCCTGATCTTCAAGGCTTCCGGCGTCTTCAACTTCGCGCAGGGCGCGATGGTGCTGTTCGCCGCCTTGAGCCTCGTCCGCCTGATGGAATGGATGCCGATACCCGTCGCGCTGCTGGTCTCGGTCGCGATCATGATCGTCTTCGCGCTCGTGGTCGAACGCCTCGTCCTGCGCCCGCTCGTCAACCAGGAGGGCATCATCCTGTTCATGGCGACGATCGGCGTCTCCTATTTCCTCGACGGCTTCGGCCAGACCGTCTGGGGCAGCGAGGTCTATACGCTCGACCTCGGCTTGCCGAAGGAGCCGGTGATCATCCTCGAGTCCCTTTTCGAAGGCGGCGTGCTGGTGAACAAGTTCGATCTCGTCGCCGCAGTCATCGCCGGCGTGCTGGTGACCGTGCTCGCGATCTTCTTCCAGAAGACGCGGATCGGCCGCGCACTCCGCGCCGTCGCCGATGACCATCAGGCGGCGCAGTCGGTCGGCATTCCGCTGCGCGACATCTGGGTCATCGTCTGGTCGACCTCGGGCATCGTCGCGCTGGTTGCCGGCATCGTCTGGGGCTCGGCGCTCGGCGTACAGTTCTCGATATCGCTGGTCGCCCTCAAGGCGCTTCCCGTGCTGATTCTCGGGGGCTTCACCTCGGTGCCCGGCGCCATCATCGGCGGCCTCATCATCGGCGCCGGCGAGAAGCTGGCCGAGGTCTATATCGGCCCGACCTTCGGCGGCGGCATCGAGAACTGGTTCGCCTACATGCTGGCGCTCCTGTTCCTGCTGGTCCGCCCGCAGGGTCTGTTCGGCGAACGCATCATCGAGCGGGTGTGATGGCCGCATCGAGTCACGCCCCCCACCCTAACCCTCCCCCACGCTCCGCGGGGAGAGGGGACACGAGCCGCCCTCATGCTCCCTCCCCCTTGATGGGGGAGGGTTGGGGTGGGGGTGGGGCCACGAGCGCGATGGAACGATAGCGCATGCTTTACCGCGAAGCAGGCCAGTTCAAGACGACCTACGGCGACGATCAGGCGATCTTCCCGATCCGCCAGGATCGCCTCGGCATGGCACTCATCCTGCTGATCGCCTATGTGGCGCTGCCGCTCTTCGCCACCGACTACTTCATTACCTCGATCATGATCCCGTTCCTGATCTACGCGCTGGCGGCGATCGGGCTCAACCTTCTGACGGGGTATTGCGGCCAGGTCTCTCTCGGCACCGGCGGCTTCATGGCGGTCGGCGCCTATGCCGCCTACAACTTCACGATCCGCATGCCGGAGCTCAACCTCATCGTCGTCTTCATCCTGGCGGGGGGATGTGCGGCGATGGTCGGCGTCGTCTTCGGCATCCCGAGCCTCCGCATCAAGGGCTTCTACCTCGCGGTCGCCACGCTCGCCGCGCAGTTCTTCCTCGACTGGGCCTTCGCGCGGATCAAGTGGTTCACCAACTATACGCCGTCAGGCTCGGTCGCCGCGCCGCCGCTCGACATCTTCGGCTTCGCCATCAACACGCCGGACCGCCGCTACTTCCTCATCCTCGCCATCGTCACGGTCATGGCGCTCGCCGCCAAGAACCTCGTGCGCGGGCGCGTCGGGCGGTCCTGGATGGCGATCCGCGACATGGACATCGCCGCCGAGATCATCGGTATCCGCCCCCTTCGCGCCAAGCTCTCAGCCTTCGCGGTCTCCTCCTTCTATGCCGGTGTCGCCGGCGCGCTCTGGGCCTTCCTCCATCTCGGCGCTTGGGAACCTCTCGCCTTCGACATCAACCGATCCTTCATCCTTCTCTTCATGGTGATCATCGGCGGGCTGGGCTCGATCCTGGGGTGCTTCCTCGGCGCCGCGTTCATCCTGATGGTGCCGCTGGCGCTCAATCAGATTCCGACGGCGCTCGGCATTCCGCTTTCGACGGCGATGATCTCGCACGCCGAGTTCATGATCTTCGGGGCGATGATCGTCTTCTTCCTGATCGTCGAGCCGCACGGGCTCGCGCGCCTCTGGGCGCTGGGAAAGGAGAAGCTCCGCCTCTGGCCCTTCCCGCACTGACGGGATTGGGTGCTATGCTGACCGTATCCGGGGGCACCGTTCGACCGTAAAAGCCTAAAGATCAACGCTCACGGCAAAGGGAGAGGACCCATGAGAAAGCATTGGAGGATAGCGACGCTCGGCGCGCTCGGCGCCGCAGCGATGATGTTGGCGGGCCTCGGCGAAGCGATGGCTCAGAACGAGCAGTTCCTGCCGCGTCTCACCTACCGGACCGGCCCCTACGCGCCGAACGGTGTGCCGTTCGCCAACGGCTACGCCGACTACCTGAACCTGCTCAATGAGCGCGACGGCGGCGTCAACGGCGTCAGACTGACCTTCGAGGAATGCGAGACCGGCTACGACACCGCGCGCGGCGTAGAATGCTACGACCGCCTGAAGGGCAAGGGACCGACCGGCGCGGCCGTGGTCGACCCGCTGTCGACCGGCATCACCTTCGCGCTGACGGAGAAGGCGCCTGGCGACAAGATCCCGCTGATCACCATGGGCTACGGACGCTCGGAGTCCCAGGACGGCAGCGTCTTCGGCTGGAACTTTCCGTTGCTCGGCACCTATTGGGCCGCCGCCGACATCATCATGAACTATGTCGCCCAGAAGGAAGGCGGCTACGCCAAGCTCAAGGGCAAGAAGATCTCGCTCGTCTATCACGACTCGCCCTACGGCAAGGAACCGATCCCGCTGCTCGAAGAGCTTGCCAAGCGCCATGGCTTCACCTTCGCTGCCCTGCCCGTCACCCATCCGGGCGTCGAACAGAAGGCGACCTGGCTGCAGATCCGCCAGAACCGTCCCGACTACGTGCTGCTTTGGGGATGGGGCGTGATGAACTCGACCTCGATCAAGGAAGCCGCTGCGGTCAACTACCCACGCAACAAGATGATCGGCGTGTGGTGGTCCGGCGCCGAACCCGATGTCACGCCCGCCGGCGATGGCTCCAAGGGCTATCTCGCGGCGAACCTTCACGCCGTCGGCGATCAGTTCGGCGTGCATCGCGACATTTACAAGATCGTCTACGACAAGGGTAAGGGCGCGGCGAAGAAGGAAGAGGTCGGGCACGTCCTCTACAATCGCGGACTCGTCAACGCCTTCCTCGCTACCGAGGCGATGCGGAAGGGCCAGGCCCGCTTCGGCAACAAGCCGCTCACCGGCGAGCAGATGCGCTGGAGCCTTGAGAATCTCGAAGTCACGGCGACCCGAATCAAGGAAGCCGGATTCGAGGGGCTCGTCTATCCGATGAAGCTCTCCTGCCAGGACCACATGGGCAGCGCCCGCGCCCGCATCCAGCAGTGGGACGGCTCCAAGTGGAGCTTCGTCTCCGACTGGATCGAGGCGGACCGCAAGCTGCTCGATCCGATGGTGGCGGCGGCGGCGAAGAAGTACGCCGCGGAGAAGAAGATCACGCCGCGCGACTGCTCGAAGGAAATGTAGTCGAACCATGACGCCGTCGGCGACGCTTCTCGACGTCAACAACATCGAGGTCATCTACAATCACGTGATCCTCGTGTTGAAGGGCGTGTCGCTCAAGGTTCCCGAGGGGGGCATCGTCGCCCTCCTCGGGGCCAACGGCGCCGGCAAGACCACCACCCTGAAAGCGATCTCGAACCTGCTGAGAGCCGAGCGGGGCGAGGTCACCAAGGGCGGCATCGAGTTCAAGGGCGAACGTGTCGATCGGCTCACCCCCAACGATCTGGTGAAGCGCGGCGTCATCCAGGTGATGGAAGGGCGCCATTGCTTCGGCCACCTCACGGTCGAGGAGAACCTCCTGACCGGCGCCTATACGCGCGGCGATGGCCGCCAGGCGATCGAGACCGACATCGAGATGGTCTACAGCTATTTCCCGCGGCTGAAGGAGCGACGGAAGAGCCTTGCCGGCTACACCTCCGGCGGCGAGCAGCAGATGACCGCCATCGGCCGCGCGCTCATGTCGAACCCGACCACGATCCTGCTGGACGAGCCCTCGATGGGCCTGGCGCCGCAACTGGTCGAGGAGATCTTCGAGATCGTACGCAAGCTCAACGAGGAGCGGAAGGTCACGATCCTGCTCGCCGAGCAGAACACCAATGTGGCGCTCCGCTATGCCCATCACGGCTACATCCTCGAAAGCGGTCGTGTCGTGATGGAAGGTTCCGCCTCGGCGCTCCGCGAGAACGAGGATGTGAAGGAGTTCTATCTCGGCCTTTCCGCCTCGGGACGAAAGAGCTATCGCATGGTCAAGCACTACAAGCGCCGCAAGCGCTGGCTGGCATAAGGGTTTCATGAACGAGCACTACGACGATCTCGAGACGCGGAGCCCGGAGGCACGCGAGGCCGCGCATATGGCGGCGCTGCCTGGCTTCATCGCTCACGCCAAGTCGAAGGCGCCGCTGTACGGCCGCCTTTTCGCCGACATCAAGCCCGAGGAGATTACGAGCCGCGCCGCGCTCGAGAAGCTGTCGGTGGTACGCAAGGGCGAGCTGATCGAGCGTCAGCGCGCCGCCCCACCCTTCGGTGGCCTCGCGGCGACGCCGACAGCCGATCTTTTGCGCGTCTTTGCCTCGCCCGGTCCGATCTACGACCCCGAAGGACGCGGTTCCGACTACTGGCGCCTCGCCCGCGCGCTCTGGGCCGCGGGCTTGCGCATGGGCGAGCTCGTACACAATTGCTTCGCCTATCACATGACCCCGGCCGGAGCGATGCTGGAGACGGCGGCACATGCGATCGGCTGCCCCGTCTTCCCGGGCGGCACCGGCAATACCGAGCTGCAGGTCCGCGCGGTCCAGGATCTGAGACCCGGCTGCTATACCGGAACTCCCTCCTTCCTCCGCGTCATTCTCGAGAAAGCAGCGGAACTCGGCTCCGACGTCACCTCCCTCAAACGGGCCGTGGTCTCGGGAGAAGCGCTGCCGCCCTCGCTCAGGAACGAGATCGAGCTTCGCGGCATCCGCGTCGTCAACGTCTATGCCTCGGCCGATCTCGGTCTCATCGCGTATGAGTCGAGCGCCAAGGAAGGGCTGATCGTCGAGGAGAAGATCCTGGTCGAGATCCTTCGTCCCGGCACCGGCGATCCGGTACCCGAAGGCGAGGTCGGCGAGGTTGTGGTCACCACCTTCAATCACGACTATCCGCTGATCCGTTTCGGCACCGGCGACCTCTCGGCCGTGCTGCCGGGCACGAGCCCGTGTGGACGCACCAACATGCGGATCAGGGGCTGGATGGGCCGGGCCGACCAGGTGACCAAGGTCAAAGGCATGTTCGTCCACCCGGCCCAGATCGCCGAGGTCTTGAAGCGGCACCGGGAAGTTTCCAAGGCGCGACTGGTCGTCGACCGCATCGACCACAACGACGTGATGACGCTCAAATGCGATGCCGAGGGCAATGCCGATCTCGCCACCGCGATCGGCGAGTCGATCCAGGCCGTCTGCAAGCTCAAAGGCGAGGTCGAGTTCGTCGCGGCCGGCAGCCTGCCCAATGACGGCAAGGTCATCGACGATGTCAGGAAGGTCACCTAGAGCGAGACGTCGTTCGGTGGGCGGAGGCTATCGGTGAAGATCGCCGCCCTGCTCCCGACGTTGTTCCCAGACCTCGCTCGCGGCGCGATCGAGAGCCTAGCGGTGGCGTTCAGAACCTTCGATCATGCCGAGATCGTCGTCGTGTCTCCGACGCGGATCGACGGACCCAGAGTCAAATGGATCGAAGAGTCCGAACCGCGTGGCGTTACCCAGGCCCAGAGCACTGCGCTTGCCGCCACCGATGCCGACATCGTCTTCGCCGTCACCGACGATGTGAGGGTGCGGCCGGATGCGATCGCGAAGGCTGTCGACTTCGTGACCGTCAACGAACCGCGCGCCGCGCCTTACGTTGTCGGCCTCAACTTCATTCGGGCGCCGCATCTGCCGCACGGCAGCGTCGGGGTCGTCTATGGTCTCTACTATCCGTTCTTTCCGCTGGCGCGGCGCCGCACGATCGATGTGGTCGGCTGGTTCGATACCGCCTACCACAGCTTCTGGGCCGACCCCGACCTGGGCCTCCGCGTCTGGCACAGCCCGGGCGGTCGATGCGAAATGTCCCCCGGCTGCGTCGAGCTGATCGCCGATCGGGACAAGCAAGCCGAGGCGCCGGGCCGTACGCAGCCCGCAGTCTGGCAGAGGGACATGGCGACCTTTCTGGCGCGCTGGGGCGACAGTATCGGGCGCGGCTGGAGCCGGGAGCTCAAGGCGTTCAACGACGAGCTCATGCCGGACGGCCCGCTGGAGCATGGAATCGACCGCACTGGGATCGCGACCCTCCACGCCAGCCTCGCAGCCGCTGCTCGCCGTGCCCCCTACGCTCTGCCTGCCGCACCCGCAGACGACGGAACGCCTCGTACCGGCACGCCGTTAACGGCCGAGGGTCGATAGCGATCGAGGCAAGACGATGCGGTGGGGCGATCTCAGGCGAAGCGGTAACGTCGAGGACCGCCGCGGCATGGGCGGATTCGGCGGTGGCGGGATCCGCATCGGCGGCCGCGGCCTCGGTATCGGCGGCGTCATCGTGGTTCTGCTGGCAAGCGCGATCTTCGGCTTCGATCCCCGCATCCTGCTCGACGATGGAGGGCCGACTGCCATCGAGCAGCCGCGCCGGGCACCCAGCGCCGCCGAGAACGACCTCTGGGACTTCGTCTCGGCCGTCCTTGGCAGCACCGAAGACACCTGGAACGACATCTTTCGCAAGCACGGGCAGGCTTATCGAGAGCCGCGGCTCGTGCTGTTCTCGGATGCCGTCGATTCCGCCTGTGGCTTTCGCTCAATCCGCTATGGGCCCGTTCTATTGCCCGCCCGACCAGCGCGTCTATATCGACCTGAGCTTCTTCGCCGAGCTCAGGCAGCGCTTCCGCGCGCCCGGCGACTTCGCCCAGGCCTACGTCGTCGCGCATGAAGTCGGCCACCACGTGCAGCACCTGATGGGCATCGCCGACCGCGTCAGGCGGGCACAACGGGGGGCTTCGCGCACCGAAGCAAATGCGATGCAGATCCGCATGGAGCTGCAGGCCGATTGCTTCTCCGGACTCTGGGCACATCACGCCGAGCGCGCGAAGCAGATCCTCGAGGAAGGCGACATCGAGGAGGCGCTCGACGCCGCAAGCGCCATCGGCGATGACCGCCTGCAGCGCCAGGCGCAGGGTCGCGTCGTCCCGGATTCCTTCACGCACGGCACCTCGGCCCAGCGCGTCCGCTGGTTCAAGCGCGGCCTCGAATCCGGCGACCTCAAAGCCTGCGACACCTTCAGCGCGAACCAGCTCTAGTCGCCCCGCAATCGCTTCGCGGACCGCCGCGCCAGGTCGGCGAGGAACTCGAGCGTGACGCGAATGCGCGGCACGCGCGCGAGGTCGCGATGAGTGACGAGCCAGAGATCCTGCTTCGGCGGTGCCTCGCTCGGGATACTCACCAGCGCCGGGTCGAGATCGGCCAGGATCGAGGGCAGGAGCGCGATACCTGCGCCGGACGCCGCTGCGGCACGGCGGGTCATGGCGCTGTTCGAGCGCAGGACCACCGTCGCCTCGGCGGCGAGGCGCCTTAGCCACGGCACCTGCGGGATGATCGTGTAGTCGACCGGCCAGTCGATCAGAAGGTGACTGCCGAAGCCGGACGATGGCAGGCCCCGGCGGTCGAGATAATCGCGGCTCGCATAGAGGCCGTACCCGACCTGGCCGAGCTTGCGGCCGCGGAGATCGCCCTGTGTCGGCCGCGCGAGCCTGAGCGCGATGTCAGCCTCGCGCCGGCCGAGGTCGAGCGTGCGGATGTCGGTCTTGACCTCGACGGCGATGCCTGGATGCTTCGCCTCGAAGGCCGGCAGAGCCGGCGCGATGAAACCGGCAGCGATCGGGTCGGTCGTGGTGATGACGACGATGCCGGCGAGCCCGCGATCCTCCGCCGACATCTCGAAGCCGACGGCGCGCACCTCTTCCTCGATGCGACGGGCATGGGCGATCAGCTTGGCGCCGGCCGGCGTCGGCACAAGACCCTGGCGGCGGCGGTGGAAAAGCTTGCAGCGAAGGCTCGCCTCGAGCCCGTCGAGGCGGCGGCCGATCGTGGCGGGGTCGACGCGGAGCGCCCGACCTGCCGCCGACAGGCCACCGGCATCGGCGACCGCGAGCGCGAAGCGCAGATCGTCCCAATCGAGCCGTCCACCCGGCGATGCAGGACCGTCTTGCGCCGCCATCGTTTCCTTCCCTCGCCTTCCTCTGCCACCCTGGGCGGGAACAGTATCCGGCGAAGAGGCAGGGAATGACCAGCGTGCTGGAGCGGCTGATCGCCAGTCGCCCGGACGAGCCCGGGATCGCAGCCGCGATCCTTCGCGACGGCCGCGTTGCCGAGCAGCGCTGCGTCGGTCTCGCCGATCTGGCCCATCGCGTGCCCATCGGTCCGGGAACCCGGTTCCACATCGTCTCGGCATCCAAGACCTTCGTTGCCGCTTCGGTCCTTGCCCTCGCCGCTCGAGGGCAGCTTTCAGTCGACGATCCCGTTCGCCAGCACCTGCCTGAGCTGTCGCAGGCGATCGACTTGCCGCGCGCGGTGACGATCCGTCACCTCCTCTCGATGACCAGCGGACTGCGCGACGTCCTGGAGATCGCGCGGCTGCGCGGCGAGTGGCGGCCCTCGCCATCTCGCGTGCAGGACCTGCTCGACCTCGCCTTTGCGCAAAGCGAGGTCAGTGCGCCGGCCGGCGCGCAATACATGTACGCCAACGTCAACTTCGTCCTGCTCGAGGAGATCCTCCGCCGACTTGCCGGCGACACCGACGCGCTAAGAAGCGAGGCGATCTACCGCCCGCTCGGCCTCGCCGCCACGGCAGACCGGCCACATGAGGGCATCGTCCTGCCCGGCCTGGCCTCGCCTTATGTCGCCGACGGCGCTGGCGGGTGGGTCCGAGCCACCGACCTCCTGGGCATTTCCGGCGACACGCTCACCACCAGCCTCGAGGACATGTCCCGCTGGATCGTCGCGGTCGGCCGCGGCTGGGTCGGCGACCTCGATCTCCGGCCGATGGCCGAGCCGGCCATCCTGGAGAGCGGTCGTTCGATCCACTACGGCCTCGGCCTTTGCATTCGTCCCCATCGCGGATTGACCGTACTCGGCCACACCGGCAGCCAGCCCGGCTACAAGACGCATGTCGCCTATGTGCGCGAGCGCGACATCGGCGTCGTCATCCTCTCGAACCGCGAGGATACGCGCACGTCGGGCCTCGCAGCCGACATCCTCGAGTCGACGCTAGGCGATGACGACTTCCCCAAGCCGCACCCGGCACGAACCGCCCGCTCCTCGCCGCGTCGCGCCGAGGATCTGTCAGGCACCTATGTCGAGGGCAGGACGGGCGAGTGGATGCACGCGTCTCTTGGCGCGAACGGTGTGCTCTCCTGCGAGACCCTCGGCGATTCCCTCTGGCTCTACGAGCAGGCGCCCGGGATCTTCCAGCATGACGAGGACTACCGATGCGACACGCCTGCGGAGGCAGTGTTTGCCTTCGACGGCGAGGCCGTGTCCTGCCGTCTTTATCGCGGCGGCCATGTCTGCCTGATGGTCAAGCAGCCACCGATCGCCTGCAGCCCCGAGCAGCTCGCCCTATTTGCCGGCGTCTACGAAGGCGAGACCATCGCCAGCCGCCACACGGTGGCGCTCGCCGATGACGGCCTCGCGATCCGCTACGGGCTCGGTTTCGATCGCGGCCAGGTCTTCTCGATGGAGCCTGTCGCCCCTGATGTCTTTCTCGTTCGACCAACCGCGCCCGGCGTCGCGCACAAGCATATCTTCCGTTTCGTAAGGAATGAGACCGGCGGGATTGCCGGCATGCAGGCGACTCTCGATCGGCTGAAGGGCGTCATGCTCAGGCGGGTTGCCGCATAGGCGCGGTACCGTCTTGCGGCGCCGTCCATTCCGATTTCGCGGCCGGAGCCGCATCGTAGCCTCCTCTGCCTGATCCCGAGGAGAGCCGCCATGGCCAGCGCCGTGATGCCGACCTATGCAAGAGCACCCGTCACCTTCGTCAAGGGCGAGGGCTGCCGCCTCTTCGACAGCGACGGCCGCCGCTATCTCGATTTCGGCGCCGGTATCGCCGTCTGCGGCCTGGGCCATGCGCATCCGAAGCTGGTCGAGGTGCTGACCGACCAGGCCAAGAAGCTCTGGCACACATCGAACCTCTATCAGGTCGAGGGCCAGGAGAAGGTCGCGGCCAAGCTCGCCGCCCTCTCCTTCGGCGACGTCGTCTTCTTCGGCAATTCCGGCGCGGAAGCGAATGAGTGCGCGATCAAGCTGGCGCGGCGCTATCACGCCGCCGCCGGCCGTCCCGAGCGCTGGCGCATCCTCGCTTTCGAGGGCAGCTTCCACGGCCGCACCTTGGCAACGCTCGGTCCTGTCCAGAATCTTTCGCACATTTGATCAGGCGGCGGCTCCGGATTGTGGGACCTGCGGCTGATAGAGTGGCCGCATGTTCATGTAGCACCTGGCTGACCACGCCGATCCTGCGATATAGCGCAGCCGCGCAGCCGCCAAGTTGAGACAGGACTGACCATCAGGGAAGGCACCGACGACACGGGTTCGTCGGCGGA
>VGEH01000069.1 GCA_016869375.1 Alphaproteobacteria bacterium
GCGAGTCCGGGTGCTGGAGATCGATGAAGACCGGTGTGCCGAGCGTGACCTCGGTGCGGTCGACGGCGAGGCTGCGGTTCGGCGTCAGCGCCACGCCCTGCGCGCCGATCGGCCCGTCGCCCTCGAGGAGGCGGAAGAAGACGTAGGAGGGGTTCCTATCCAGGATCTCTCGCGCGCGCTGCGGATTGGCGGCGAGCCAAGCGCGGATCGACTGCATCGAGACGTCGTCGCGCGAGAGCGAGCCTTCGTCGAGCAGCACGCGGCCGATCGCGACATAGCGCCAGCCATTCTGCCCGGCGAAGCCGACGCGCAGCAGGCGGCCGTCTTCGAGCCGCACGCGGCCCGATCCCTGGATCTCGAGGAAGAAGGAGTCGACCGGATCGTCGACCCAGAGCAGCTCCAGATCCTTGCCGTCGAGCGCGCCTCGGGCGATCTCGGCACGCTGCGAATAGGGCCGGAGCCGCCCGTTCTCGACGCGGCCGGCGATGCGCTCGCCTTTCAGAGTGTCGCGGAACTCGCCGAGATCGACCTGCACGAGATCCGAAGGCAGCCGATGCAGCGGCACAGAATACCGTGCGCTGCGCGTGGTCGAGCCGTTGAGCTCCGGCTCGTAGTAGCCGGTGACGAAGGCGGCGGCCGTGACGCGATAGGGCTGGAACTCGCTCTCGAAGAAAGCGCGGGCACGGGACGGATCGTCCGGGATCGCGGCGCAGATCGGGCGCCAGGCTTCCGGCATGCGCGGGCAGGAGCGCTTGAGCGCCGGCAGCGCTGCCGCCGGATCGTCCTGCTGCCATCCAGGCAGAGCCGAGAAGGCGACGGGTTCGAGCTTCCTCTCCGGCGCAGGCGCGGCGCAGGCGGCAAGGAAGAGAAGGAAAGCCAGCGCACCGAGACGCATGGCGGAAAAGTCGGCCGTCAGGACGCCCGGGTCTCGACCAGCGCCCAGTTCGGGTCGCGGGAGCGTACGTCGCGGGCGAAGGTCCAGACGTCGGTGATGGTGACGACCTTGTTGGCGTCGCCGTCGACGACCTTGCCGTCGGCGGATCTGGTGACGTTGACCTGCTCGGAAACGAAACGGATCGTCACCTTGGCGGTGGAGCCGTCGAGGTCGGCATCGACCATCTCGGCGGCATTGACCCCGACCAGCGTGGTCTCCAGGGTCTCCCCCCGCGACGCGCGGTCGTCGATGGCGCGCTTGAAATTGTCGAACACCCCGTCGGCAAGCAGCGGGCGGAGCGTGCTCAGGTCGCCCTTGGCGAAGGCGGTGACGATCATCTCGAAGGCGCCGCGGGCACCGCCGACGAAGCCCGCCTCGTCGAAGCTGGGGTCGGCCTGATGGATCGCCTTGACACCGCGCGCAAGGGGCGTGTCCGCGTCTTGAGCTATGTTTTCCAAGGCCTTGCGATCACGCTCAGGCAGGCGAAGGACATTGTCCGCAGGCTGGGGTGCAGCCGGCTCGGCCGGCTTGAAAGGGTCGGGGCGGCGCTTCTCGAGTCCGGTGCGGCGGCCGAGCACGTTCCTCAGACGCAGGCCGAGGAAGATGGCCAGCATGGCGAAGAAGACGATGTCGAGGAACGGAAAGTCCATTTCGGGGGCTCAAGTCCCTGGGATCAGGTGGCCGTCGTTAGGGCGACGCCGTCTTGCCGTATGTAGGCGCTTGGGGAATAAAGGGCAACATGCTGCTCATCCGACACGGACAGTCCGAGTTCAACGCCGTCTTCAACAAGACCCGGGTCGACCCGGGGATCCGCGACCCGAAACTGACGGACGAGGGCAAGCGCCAGGCCGAGGCCGCCGCCCGTGCCCTCCGTAACCGGGCGCCCAGGCGTTTGGTTTCCAGCCCCTATACGCGCGCGCTCGAGACCGCTCATATCATCGCTGACGTTCTGGGCGGGCTCGCCATCACCGTCGACCGGCGGGTGGGCGAGCGTGCGGCCTTCGTCTGCGATTTCGGCACGCCGCTCTCGGGCCTCCGCCAGGCCTGGCCCAAGCTCGCGCTCGATCATCTTCGCGACGAGGAGTGGTGGCCGCGGATGGAAGAGTCCGAGGAGGGCCTGGCCGAGCGCGCCCGCGACTTCCACGACGAGTGGGACCCGCACCCCGAGCGGCCCGAGATCGGCGTCATCACCCATTGGGGCTTCATCCGCGCCTCGACCGGCCTGACCGTTCCCAACTGCACCATCGTCCGCATGGCCGCGCGCGGCGCGGCCGAGATTGTGCATCCCCGCGAACCGTGATAGCGAACGCGGCCCTTTTGCCGCTGTTTTAAGGACACCCGATCGATGAGCGACGAGAACCAAGCCGAAGCCGGCGGAGGCCGCGGCGCGCCGATCATGATCGGTGCCCAGTTCGTCAAGGATCTCTCCTTCGAGAGCCCGGACGGGCCGCTCGGCCTCAACCAGATGAAGGAGCCGCCGGAGATCGAGCTCGATATCGACCTTGCGCCGATCAAGATCACCGACGGGATCTACGAGGTCGACCTCATGATCAAGTCGCAGGCCAAGTACGAGGACCGCACGCTGTTCATCTGCGAGCTGACCTATGCCGGCATCTTCAATGTCGGCAAGATGCCCGACGATGTCGTGAAGCCCTTCTGCTACACGGAAGCGCCGCGCCTGCTCTTCCCCTTCGCCCGCGCCATCATCGCCAACTGCACGCGCGAGGGCGGCTTCCCGCCGGTGCTGCTTCAGCCGATCGATTTCGTCGAGTTCTATCGCCGTCGCATCCTCAAGCAGGGCGGCAACGGCGCCGAGCCGACGACGGCGTAAAGACCCCCCCACCGGGAGAGGGTTCTAAAGCCCGAATCTCGCCTTGATCCGCCGCGCGCAGTCGAGCGGCGCCGCATCGCTCGTGTCGATCTCGAGGTCGTAGGTCAGGCCCTTGTGGACGCGCGGGAATTGCCAGCGCGCGAGGCCGATCAGGCGGTCGCCGCGGCTGCGCTCGCGTTCCTCGAGCACCTCCAGCGAGGCGAAGACGCCGACGCGGTGGAGCGTGAAATCCGCGAGCAGGGCCTCGTACTCCGCCATCCCGTCGCCCGGCATGACGTCATCGACGATGAGGTTGTTGCCGGAAGCGGCCATGGCGGCGATCGACTGCAGCGCCTTCGCGATCGAGGTCCTTGCCCGCGCTGCCGACGCCGTTGAGAAGGACGATGCGCGCGGTCAGCTCAGCCAGACCGGCTGGCTCAGCTTCTTCAGAAACTCGGCATGCGCGGCGAGCTCCTCTTCGCTCGGCGCATGCGGGCGCGCCGGGCGGACGATGATCTCGGCATTCGCCTGGACGCGCCGGCGGCGCGAGGCGGCGAGATCGAGGCCGGGCTCGCGCCCGCCGATCAGCTCGAGATAGACGAGCGCCAGCAGCTCGCAGTCGAGCTTGGCGCCATGCTTCTCGCGCGCCGAGAGATCGATCTCGAAACGCCGGCAGAGCGCATCCAGGCTGGCCGGCGCGCCAGGATATTTGCGCCGCGCCATCGAGACGGTGTCGACGACGCCGCGCGAGCGGTCGAGCGGCGGGCGGCCGGCGCGCTTGAGCTCGTGGTCGAGGAATTTGAGATCGAACTCGGCGTTGTGGATGACGAGCTGGGCGCCGTCGATGAACTTGAGGAACTCCTCGACCTCGTCGGCGAAGGTCTTGTGCTGGGCGAGGAACTCGGTCGAAAGCCCGTGGATGTGGAAGGCATCCTCCGGCATGTCGCGCTCGGGGTTCAGGTAGAAGTGACGGTACTCGCCGGTCTGGACGTGGTTGAAGAGCTCGATCGCGGCGACCTCGACGACACGATGGCCGGCGAGCGGATCAAGCCCCGTGGTTTCCGTGTCGAGCACGATTTCGCGCATGTCGTCCCCTGGGCCAGCGTCCGTGGCGGAGATGTTTGGCAATGCGCCGCACGAGGCGCAAGGTCGATCTGAAGCCGATGCCGGTCGGCACGACGAAATCCGCGCGCTTGCGCTTTTCCCAGTCCGGCATCTGGTTCTTGAGGATGTTGGCGAGCTTCTCCTCGGTCATTCCCGAGCGCCGCATGACGCGCTGGCGCTGGATGATTCTGGAGGTCGACACCACCATGACGGCATGGCAGCGGCGCTCGTTCCGGCCCTCGAAGAGAAGCGGGATGTCGAGCACGACGATCCGCTTACGGCGGTTGGCGCCGATGAACTGCTTCTGCAGCGCACGCACCATCGGGTGCAGGATCTTCTCGAGCTTCCTAAGCTCCGCCTTGTCGGCGAAGACCCGTGCGCCGAGCTTCTTCCGGTCGAGCACGCCCTTGGTCACGGTCTCGGGGAACAGTCTCGCGATCGCCGGGATGGCCCGTCCGTTCGGCGCGGTGAGCCGGTGGACCGCCGCGTCGGCGTCGTGAACCGGGATGCCGAGGCGCCGGAAGGTATTGGCTGCCACCGACTTTCCCATGCCGATCGAGCCGGTCAGGCCGAGGATGCGCATCAAGAGCGAGTGTGCATGAAGGTGAGAACGAAGCCAATTCGTACCCCCTAACCCCCTGCCTTCGGCAGGAGAGGGGACACAAAAGCGGACCTCCTTACTTTCCTAAAACTGGTCCGTGCGCCGGGCCACTTCACCGGCTAGTTTCCCCGACCATGACCGTCGAAATCCTCCGCCTCCGCCCCGAGGACCGCGCCCGCTGGGAGGTGCTCTCCCGCGGCTACAAGGCCTTCTACAAGACCGAGCTGCCCGACTCCGATTACGAGAAGGCTTGGGCGCGGCTGATGCGAGGCGAAGATATCCACGCTTTTGGCGGCCTTGTCGCAGGCCGGCTTGTCGGGATTACCCACTATTTTCTCCACGCCCATGTGTGGATGGGCGATGTCTGCTATCTGCAGGACCTGTTCACCGACGAGGCGGCGCGCGGCAAGGGCGTGGCGCGCGCGCTGATCGAGGCGGTGGCCAAGGACGCGAAGGCGCGCAAGGCGACACGTCTCTACTGGCTGACCCAGATCGACAATTCCCGGGCGCGCACGCTCTATGACAAGGTCGCGCGCTACAACGGCTTCATCCGCTACGACTACCCGCTGGACTGACCATGGCCCTCAATTACGACCAGATCCTCGGCCCCGAGCTGAACTACAAGGGCGCGACCCCGCCGCCGAAGACGCCGATCGAGGGCGTCACCGTGCGGCTCGAGCCGATCGATCCCAGCCGCCACCTCGCCGATCTCTACGCCGCGTCGAAGGGCGACGACACGCTCTGGAACTACATGGGCTACGGTCCCTTCGCCGACGAGAAGGCGATGAAGACCTGGCTCGAAGGCTGCGCCGCCTCGGCCGACCCGCTGTTCTTCGCCATCATCGACAAATCCGCCGGCAAAGCCGTCGGCATGCTGAGCTTCATGCGCATCGACGCCAAGGGCGGCGCGATCGAGATCGGCCATATCTGGTTCGCGCCGATCCTGAAGCAGACGCGCCAGGCGACCGAGGCGATTTACCTCACCATGCGCGAGACCTTCGACCGCTGGGGCTACCGCCGGCTCGAATGGAAATGCAACTCACGCAACATGCCCTCGCGCGCTGCCGCGATCCGCTTCGGCTTCACCTATGAAGGGCTGTTCCGCCAGCACCTGATCGTGCGCGGGCGCAACCGCGACACCTGCTGGTTCTCGTTGCTCGACGGCGAATGGCCGGAGGTGAAGGCCGCCTTCACGCGCTGGCTGGACGCCGACAATTTCGACGCCGCCGGAAAGCAGAAAGAGCCGCTCGCCGCGCGCCGCCCATTCACCTGAGAAAATCGCCGCAGCGCGGCGCTTCGGTCGTGCCCCAGGGCTGCACCGGCACCGTCGAGATCGCGTTCTTGGGCGAGCCTTCGATCACCCGGTCGGAGTAGACGAGATAGATCAGCACGTTCCGCTTGGCATCGCAGCCGCGGACGATGTTGAGTGTCTTGAACAGAAGCGAACGCGACTTCTGGAAGACCTCGTCGCCTTGGCGGAACTTCTTCGCGAACCTGATCGGCCCGACCTGGCGGCAGGCGATCGACGCATCCGAGGTGTCCTCGGCGAGGCCGAGCGAGCCCTTGATGCCGCCGGTCTCCGCCGCGCTGAAATGGCAGGTGACGCCCTCGACCAGCGGATCGTCGATGCCGTAAGTCGCGATCTTGTGGTTCCGCCCCAGCAGCTTGAAGGCGGTGTCGACATCGAAGATGCGATCATCCGCCTGCGCGGTACCGACCGACAGCGCGAGGACGACAAGGAACCATCTGACCATGGCGGGACTCCCGGGACCGAATGCCCGCGCATATGGTCCCGGTCGGCCCCCAAGTCTAGGCCGCCCTGGCGCAGCCTTCGGGTTTCACCTTTCGCGTCGTCGAGGGCGGATACTTCTCGAGCAGCCGCGCCGGCCTGATCGGGCGAGGTACGAAATTGCCGCCGCAATTGGGGCACTTCCCCTGCAGCGTGCCCTGCGCGCAGTCCCTGCAGAAGGTGCATTCGAAGCTGCAGATGAAGGCCGAACTCGAGTCCGGCGGCAGGTCCTTGTCGCAGCATTCGCAGTTCGAGCGGAGTTCGAGCATGGTCAGCCTCCCTGTCCGTGTTGGCGAAGAAATCCGAGCAGCGGCAACAGCGGCAATCCGAGAATGGAAAAGTAGTCGCCGTCGATGCGCTCGAAGAGGCGGATGCCAACGCTCTCGATCTGATAGCTGCCGACCGAGCTCAGGACGCCGCTGCCGGCCTCGGCGAGATAAGCGTCGATCGCGGCGGCATCGAGCCGGCGCATGGCGAGCGTGACGGCCTCGGTCGTTCCCCAGATGCGCTGGCCGCCGAGGACCACGACCGCGGCGGAGACGAGCCGATGCTTGCGGCCGCTCAACTCGGCGAGCTGGGTGCGAGCACGTTCGAGCGTCCCCGGCTTCTCCAGCCAGGCGCCGTTGAGATCGAGAATTTGGTCGGCGCCGATAACCAGGCCGTCCGGATGCTTGCGCCCCACCCGCATCGCCTTGGCCTCGGCCAGAACCTCGGCGGCTTCTTCCGCCTTCGCTCCCTCGGCCTTCAGGCTGTCGCGGATCTCGGCTTCGTCGACAGCCGCGACCTCGATCTCGAAATCGATGCCGGCGCGCTTCAGCAGCTCCGCCCGGATCGGGCTCGCCGAGGCCAGCACGATCCGGGTCATTCGGTGCCGCGTTTCTGGTTGTAGAGCGTGATGATCGCCGCGGCCGTCTCCTCGATCGAGCGGCGGGTCACCTCGATCACCGGCCATCCGGCGCGCGCGAACATCCGGCGCGCCTCGGCGACCTCCTCCTTGACGCGCTCGATGTCGATGTAGTCGGTCTCGTCCTGCTCATTCAGGCTCAGGAGGCGGCTCTTGCGCACCTGGACCAGTCGTGCGGGATCGTTGGTGAGGCCGACGATCAGCGGCTCCTTGGTCCGGAACAGCGTATCCGGCACCGGCACGCCCGGCACGATCGGCACGTTCGCGACGCGATAGCCGCGGTTGGCGAGATAGAGGGAGGTCGGCGTCTTCGAGGTGCGCGACACGCCGGCAAGGATGATGTCCGCCTTGTCCAGATCGTTGGCGTGCTGGCCGTCGTCGTGCGCGAGCGTGAAGTTCATCGCCTCGATGCGCTTGAAGTAGCCGGCATCCATCGCATGCTGGCGCCCGGGACGATGACCGCTTTCCGTGCCCAGATATCCCGCGAGCGCCGACATCGCCGGATCGAGCACCGAGATCGACGGCACCTGAAGCCGCTGGCAGGCGGAAAGCAGGGTTTCGCGCAAGCCGTCGGCGACCATGGTGAACAGCACCGGCCCCGGATGCGCCTCGATGCCGGCGATGACCTTGGTCAGATGCGCTTCGCTGCGCACCAGCGACCAGAAATGCTCGACCGGCGTCACGCCCTCGAATTGCGAAAGACAGGCGCGGGCAACCGAACGAACGGTCTCGCCGGTCGAGTCCGAGACGAGATGAAGATGCACACTCTTCATGGGATAACGCACCGTAGAGAGGCCGCATCGAATGTGCGCAAGCCACAAAATGGCTGATGTGGATCATCGCTCCCCATCTCATGGGCCTGTCCGCGGTTATTCGCTGCCTCGGTTGACAAGAATCCTCCACGGCCCTCGAAGCTGGGGACGAGTCCACAGCGTAACGAACAATCCCCGCTATGCGGGCTTTGCCGACGGCACGGACTCCGGTCTCTTCAGGGACTTATACACAGCGGGAGCGGCTTTCGGCCACACAGGGACTTTGCCGGATGGAATCCGGGATGGAGTCCCATCCCTGGGATTCACAGGGATTCACCACCACCACCCTTCTTCGATTCAAAAGAAAGGTGGTAAGAGGAAGAGCGTGAGCGAACGTCTCTTCCTCTCTCCCTTCAAAGGCATTGTCGGCAAGCGTCCGCCCTGGTGGATGCTGCGGCAGGCAGGACGCTACCTGCCCGAATACTGGGAGGTGAGGAACCGTGCCAAGGGCTTCCTCGATCTCTGCTTCACGCCCGAGCTCGCAGCGGAAGTCACGCTCCAGCCCGTCCGACGCTTCGGCATGGACGCGGCCATCGTCTTCTCCGACATCCTGGTCATCCCGCATGCGCTCGGTCAGAAGGTCGGCTTCGTGCAGGGCGAAGGACCGAAGCTCGAGCCGATCGCTGTAGATCGTCTCGAAGCGCGCGGCGCCGGCGAAAGGCTGGCTCCGGTCTATGAAACCATTCGTCGCGTGCGCGAAGGTCTGCCGAAAGAGACCGCGCTGATCGGCTTTGCGGGATCGCCCTGGACGGTCGCGACATACATGGTCGAAGGCGGATCGAGCCGGGAGCATGCGAAGATCAAGCGCGAAGCGTTGGCCGATCCCCTGACCTTCGCGCGTCTCATCGACCGCATCGTCACCTCGACCATCGACTATCTGCGCCGCCAAGCCGATGCCGGCGTCGATGCGCTGCAGCTCTTCGAAAGCTGGGCCGGCATCCTTTCCGAGCCGATGTTCCGGCAATGGGTGGTCGAGCCGAACAAGCGCATCGTCGAGGGCATCCGCGCCACGCATCCGAAGATCCCGATCATCGGCTTTCCGCGTGCCGCCGGCGCGTCGATCGCGATCTATGCCGAGGAGACCGGCGTGGATGCGATCAATCTCGACCAGATGGTACCGCTGGGATGGGCCAAGTCGGCGATGCCGACGAAGGTGCTGCAGGGCAATCTCGATCCGCTGGTGCTGGTCGCCGGCGGACAGGCGCTCGATGACGAGGTGAAACGGATCTGCGATGCGATGGCCGACCGGCCCTTCATCTTCAATCTCGGCCACGGCATCGTGCCCGAGACGCCGCCGGAGAATGTCGCACGCGTCGCCGAGCTATTGAGGGCACGCGGATGAAGACTGCGGTCGTGCTGTTCAATCTGGGCGGTCCGGACAGCCCGGAGGCTGTTCAACCTTTCCTGCAGAACCTGTTCAGCGATCCGGCGATCATCGCGGTGCCGGGACCGATCCGCTGGCTGCTGGCTCGGCTGATCTCGCGTCGTCGCGCGCCTGTGGCGCAGAAGATCTATGCCGAGATCGGCGGCCGTTCGCCGCTGCTGCCGAATACCGAGGCGCAGTCTTCAGCGCTTCAGGAAGCGCTCGGCAACGATGCAAAGATCTTCATCGCCATGCGCTACTGGCACCCCTTCGTGGAAGAGGCTGCTCGTCGCGTGAAGGAATGGGCGCCGAAGCGCATTGTGCTGCTTCCGCTCTATCCGCAGTTTTCGACGACGACGACGCAGTCTTCTTTCGATGCCTGGGATCGTGCGGCATCGAAGATCGGACTTTCGGTGTCGACGTCACGGCTCTGCTGCTATCCGGACGACAAAGGCTTCGTTGCGGTGAGCGCGCGTTTGCTGGCGAAGACGCTCGATCTCGCCGGCGGGCCGACACGCGTGCTGTTCTCGGCGCATGGTTTGCCGAAGCGCGTGGTCGAGCGGGGCGATCCCTATCCCTGGCAGGTCGAGCGTTCGGCCAAGGAAATCGTCGATGCGTTTGGCCGATCGATCGACTGGGTCGTCTGCTATCAGAGCCGCGTCGGGCCGCTCGAGTGGATAGGTCCTTCGACCGAGCACGAGATCCGGCGAGCCGCAGCCGACAAAGTCATGCCGGTGATCGTGCCCTTGAGCTTCGTCTCCGAGCATTCCGAAACTCTCGTCGAGCTGGACCGCGAGTATCGCGATCTCGCCGAGGAAGCAGGGGCTCCCGGTTTTCTTCGTGTGCCGACGGTCTCGACCGATGCACTGTTCATCGACGGCCTCGCGCGGCTGGTACGCGCGGCACCGGCCGGCCTATCCTCGGGCTGCGGTAACCGGATCTGCCCGGCCGAGCATCGCCGCTGCCCGTTGGGAGCAGACGCATGAGCTGGCTCGCTGCCTGGTATCCCTGGATCAAGGCCCTGCACATCATCAGCGTCATGGCGTGGATGGCGGGGATGCTCTACCTGCCGCGCCTCTTCGTCTATCACGCCGACGCGCAGCCGGGCTCGGCGCAGTCCGAAACCTTCAAGGTGATGGAACGTCGGCTGCTGCGCGCCATCATCAACCCCGCGATGATCGCGAGCATCGTCTTCGGCGTCATGCTCGCCTGCACGCCGGGGCTCGTCAGCTGGTCGTCGGGCTGGATCTGGGTGAAGCTTGCCGGCGTGCTCGGCCTCGTTGTCGCGCATCACTTCTTCGCCCGCTGGCGCAAGGCCTTCGAGGAGGACCGCAACACGCGGCCGGCGAAGTTCTACAGGCAGGTCAACGAGATCCCGACGGTCTTCCTGATCGTCATCGTCATCATGGTGGTCGTGCAGCCGTTCTAGAGGCTTGGCCGCCTTTCCTTAGGCTCGCCTGGAACCTTTTTGTGTCCCGATTTGTATTTGACTTGAGTAGAACGCTTCGCTAACTCTTCGGGGCAGGGCAACCCGCCCCTGCTCTCTCCTTAAGAACGATTCCGTCGACCCGAGGCGCGCAAAGCTCGCGCCGGTCCTAAGCTCAAGCAGGACAGTCGTCGGACACTCCTCCCACGCAGAAATTCAACAGACCGGACTCTCATGCACCTGCAGGAACTCAAAGCGAAATCGCCCGCTGACCTGCTCGCCACCGCCGAAGAACTCGAGATCGAGAACGCCTCCCTGCTGAGGAAGCAGGACATGATGTTCGCGATCCTGAAGCAGCTCGCCGAGAACGATGTGCCGATCTACGGCACCGGCGTGCTCGAGGTTCTCCAGGACGGCTTCGGCTTCCTCCGTTCGCCCGAGGCGAACTACCTTCCCGGCCCCGACGACATCTATGTTTCCCCGAGCCAGGTGCGCCGCTTCGGCCTTCGCACCGGCGACACCGTCGAGGGCCAGATCCGCAGCCCCAAGGAGGGCGAGCGCTACTTCGCTCTGCTCAAGGTCAACAACATCAATTTCGAGGACCCCGAGAAGGTCCGCCACCGCATCACCTTCGACAACCTGACGCCGCTCTATCCGGACGAGCGCCTGCATCTCGAGATCGAGGTGCCGGAGCCGCTGAAGGCGGCGAAGAAGGACGAAGACGAAAAGCCGGCGAAGAACGGCAAGGACGCCAAGGACGGCAAGGTCGAGATCAGCGCCGCGCGCACCGGCCGGCTCGAGCTCGCGCGCGAGGCCGACCGCAAGGACCTGGTCCGCAAGGACGTCACCACCCGCGTCATCGACCTGATCGCGCCGCTCGGCAAGGGCCAGCGCGGCCTGATCGTCGCGCCGCCGCGCACCGGCAAGACGGTGATGCTGCAGAACATCGCGCATGCGATCGCGCACAACCACCCCGAGGTCTACCTGATCGTGCTGCTCATCGACGAGCGGCCGGAAGAAGTCACCGACATGGCCCGCTCGGTGAAGGGCGAGGTCATCTCCTCCACCTTCGACGAGCCGGCGACGCGCCACGTCGCGGTCACCGAGATGGTGATCGAGAAGGCCAAGCGCTTGGTCGAGCACAAGCGCGACGTCGTCATCCTGCTGGACTCGATCACGCGCCTCGCGCGCGCCTACAACACCGTGGTTCCCTCCTCGGGCAAGGTGCTGACCGGCGGTGTCGATGCCAACGCGCTGCAGCGCCCGAAGCGCTTCTTCGGTGCCGCCCGCAACATCGAGCATGGCGGCTCGCTCACCATCATCGCGACGGCGCTGATCGATACCGGCAGCCGCATGGACGAGGTGATCTTCGAGGAGTTCAAGGGCACCGGTAACTCGGAAATCATCCTGGACCGCAAGCTCTCCGACAAGCGCACCTTCCCCTCGATCGACATCACCAAGTCGGGCACGCGCAAGGAAGAGCTGCTGGTCGACAAGGGCCAGCTCGCCAAGATGTGGGTGCTCCGCCGCGTGCTGATGCCGATGGGCCCGGTCGATGCGATGGAGTTCCTGCTCGACAAGCTCAAGCACTCCAAGACCAACAACGACTTCTTCCAGGCGATGAACACCTAGGGCCGGAAGACAGGCCGAAACGAAAAGGGCGGGAGAGATCCCGCCCTTTCTGTTTCCGCGATGCGCGGGCTGCTACCCGTTATTCGCCATAGCCTTGGCGATCGCCGGGCGGGCGGCCATGCGGGCGGCCCAGGCCTTCACGTTGGCGAGGCCGGGCGCGGCATCGACCATCGCCTTCCGCGCGGTGATCACCGGATAGAGCGCTAGATCGGCGATCGAGCACTCGCCGACCAGGTACTCCTTGCCTTCGAGCTGCTTGTCGACGATGCCGAGCTGGGTCAGGAAGCGCTGCTCGAAATAGCCGGTGTTGGCCGGATCCTTCACCGGCACATGGGTCGAGATGTAGAAGATACTCGACGAGGTCGGCGCGACGTCGGTGGTCGCCTGCATGAACCACTGATATGCCTCGGCGCGCTTGGCCGGATCCTTCGGGATGAACTTGCCCGACTTCTCTGCGGCGTAGAGGACGATGGCGCCCGACTGCGCCAGCACCACCTTCTTGCCGCCCGGGCCGTCCGGATCGACGATCGCCGGGATCGCGCCGGCCGGGTTGATCTTGAGGAACTCCGGCTTCTTGACGTCGCCCTTGCCGAGGTCGAGCTTGTGCACGGTGTAGGGAAGCCCGCATTCCTCGAGCGCGATGGCGGCGCGCCGGCCATTGCCGGTGGAGGCGGTGTAGAGGTCGATCATGGACGTTTCCGTTCGTTGGTTGGGAGAGTGGCGGGACCCTACTCCCCGACGCGCGCGATCCTCAAGACGTTGGTCGCGCCAGGCGTGCCGAAGGGGACGCCGGCGGTGACGACGAGGCGCTGGCCGGCCTCGGCCAGGCCCTGCGCGCGCGCCGCCTCGGTCGCGATCTGCACCATCTCGGTGAAGCTCGTGATGTCGTGGGTCAGCACCCAGTGCACGCCCCAGAGCAGCGCCAGCTTCCGCGCCGTCGACGGTTTGGCGGTCAAGCCCAGGATCGGCACGTCGGGGCGCTCTCGCGCGGCGCGGAGCGCGGTCGAGCCGGACATGGTGAATGTCGCGATGCACGCAGCCGAGATCGTGTGCGCGACCTGGCGCGCGGCGGCGGAGATGGCGTCCGCCGCGGTCGCCTCCGGCTCGGGATGCACCGCGTCGATCATGGTGCGGTAGAGCGTGTCGTGCTCGACCCGCTGGATGATGCGATCCATGATCGAGACCGCCTCGATCGGATACTTGCCCGAGGCGGTCTCGCCTGAGAGCATCACCGCATCGGCGCCGTCATAGACGGCGGTCGCGACGTCGGAAGCCTCGGCCCGCGTCGGCGCCGGCGAGGCCATCATCGACTCCAGCATCTGGGTGGCGACGATCACCGGCGTGCCGGACTCGCGGCAGGCGCGCACGATCCGCTTCTGGATCGACGGCACATCCTCGGGCGGCAGCTCGACGCCGAGATCGCCGCGCGCGACCATCACCGCGTCGCACATGTCGATCAGCTCGGCCAGATGCTCGATCGCCGAGGGCTTCTCGAGCTTGATGCAGACGCCGGCGCGGCCGCCGATCAGCTTCTTGGCCTCGGCCACATCTTCCGGGCGCTGCACGAAGGAGAGCGCCACCATGTCGACGCCGAGCTCGAGCCCGAAGGCGAGGTCGCGGCGGTCCTTGTCGGTGATCGGCGACAGCGGCAGCAGGACGTTGGGCACGTTGACGCCCTTGCGTTCGGAAAGCCGTCCGCCGGTGACCACCTCGGTCTCGGCGAAGTCGGGACCGTGCGACAGCACGCGCAGGCGAAGCCGCCCGTCATCGATCAGGAGATCGGTGCCGTCGGCGAGCGCGGCGAAGATCTCCCTATGCGGCAGGTGCGCGCGCGTCGCGTCGCCTGGCGTCGGGTCGAGGTCGAGGCGGAAGCGCTGGCCGGCGGATATCTCGACCGGGCCGGACGCGAAGGTGCCGACGCGGAGCTTCGGCCCCTGCAGATCCATCATGATGCCGATCGGACGCCTGATGTCGCGTTCGAGCGCCCGCACGGCATCGAAACGCGCGCGATGATCGTCGTAGCTGCCATGGCTGAAGTTGAAGCGGAAGACATCGGCGCCGGCACCGAACAGCCTGGCCAGCATCTCCGGCGAGGAAGACTCGGGGCCGACGGTGGCGACGATCTTGGCGTTGCGGGTGCGGCGCATTGTTAACCCTGATTTGAGCGGATACGGGCCGGCCGAGCCTGGAAGAGTAGAGCGCGCCGATGATAACATGTCAGCGCGCAATCACCGGGGCGGGTGATCGCGGGGGACGGAAATGCGTGTGCTCGTCGACGAGCACGGGCGCGTGCGTGAGGGCGACCTTGCGCTGGTCGCCCGCGAGCTCGGCATTCTCAGGGCTGATTTCGACGTCGCGACCTGGGTCGTGAAGGCGCTGGGCTGGGTCGACCTCACGCTCGGCGCCCCGCGCGGGCGGCTCTGCTGGCGGCCGTCCCTGCTCCGGCATGCGACCGCGGAGGCGGCGCGCGACCTCGTCATCAAGGCGGCCCTCGAGGATTTCGAACTGGTGCGCTGGACCGATCGCTGGAAGTCGAGCATCGGCGACGGCATGGCGGCGGCCTGGGCGCTCGGCGAGGCGATCAATCCCCGGCGTCCCGTCCGCGTGCCTTTCCGGGTCACGCGCCGTGGCATCGAGGACCTCTATCGCGACCGGAACGTCTCGCTGATCGAGGATCTGAGCCGCGTGACCGGCCGCATCATCGACCGCGCGACGGCGGCGGATCTTGTCGAGACGACGCCTTCCGGCCTTCTCGGCATGGTCGAGTGCCGCGGCCCCGGGCGTCCTTTTCATTATCTTCGCGTCGGGCGCTGTGTGCGGCTGTTCGATCATCCCGGCTCCTATATCGGCCGCGATTTGCGCGAGTCCTCCGACCCGGCCTTTTCGGCCGCCTGCGTCGCCTCCTATGATGCGGCCATGGCCTCGGGCGAGCCGGTGGTCGAGGACATCGAGGGCGAGATCCAGTTCGCCGGTGGCGGCACGCACCACGTCGCCTATCGGCGCGTGCTGCTGCGGGTGGCGGGATCGGCCAATGGCGGCGGCATCATCATGAAGACCTCGCAGCATCTCCGGGCGTTCCTGCCGGCCGCGACCTGAGGCCGCCTAGGCACGCCCGCGGGACGGATGTAGGGTCCGGCCATGCAGCTCCCCCTGCTTCCTCCCTTCGAGCCGGGATCGGTGTGGCTTGTCGGCGCCGGGCCCGGCGATCCGGGCCTGCTCACGGTGCTCGCGCTCAAGGCGCTGTCCGAGGCGGATGCGGTCGTCTACGACGCGCTGGTCGACGAGCGCACGCTGAAGCTCGCGCGGCCGGAGGCGATCCTCGAATTCGCCGGCAAGCGCGGCGGCAAGCCCTCGCCGAAGCAGCCCGACATCTCTCGGCGCCTGGTCAGGCTCGCCCGCGAGGGCAAGCGCGTGCTCCGGCTCAAGGGTGGCGATCCCTTCGTCTTCGGCCGCGGCGGCGAGGAGGCGCTCGCGCTGGTCGCGGCCAAGGTGCCGTTCCGCATCGTCCCCGGCATCACCGCCGGCGTCGGCGGCCTCGCCTATGCCGGCATTCCCGCGACCCATCGCGACGTCAACGAAGCCGTCACCTTCATCACCGGGCACAATGTGTCGGGCGAGGTGCCGGACAATCTCGACTGGCCGGCGCTCGCCAGGGGCGCGCCGGTGCTGGTCTTCTACATGGCGCTCAAGCATCTCGCGCAGATCCGCGATCGACTCATCGCCGGCGGCCGCGATGCGAGTGAGGCTGCCGCGGTCGTGAGCCATGCCGCGACCGACCGCCAGCGCACGATCACGACGACGCTGGCGCGCCTGGTCGAGGATACCGAGGCCGCGAAGATGGAGCCGCCCGCGCTCGTCGTCGTCGGCCCCGCGGTCAGGCTCGCTTCCGGCCTCGACTGGCTCGGCGCGATGAAGGGCCGCGTGCTCGATCCCGATCCGCTGAAGCTCAAGGCGCGCCGCGAGGCCGGGTGATGAGCATTGTTCGCGACGCGCTCGTCTTCGAACCCCCTCTCCCTGCGAAGCAGGGGGAGGGATGGGGAGGGGGCCTCGTGCGCCGTCTCGCGTTCCTGCGAAGCCCCCTCCCTAACCCTCCCCCGCCTTCGGCAGGAGAGGGGACACGAAAGAGATTGCGCGCGTGTTGAAAGACTATCGGATCCGCGCCGCGATCATTCTTCTCGCGGCGGCGCTCATCGGCGGCACAGCGCTGCTCGTCTCGTGGCTGCGCTCGCCGGAGAGCGCGGGCGCGCTGATCGGCGGGCCTTTCGTGCTCACCGACCAGACCGGCCGCCAAGTCACCGAGCAGGATTTCCGCGGCAAGCTGATGCTGATCTATTTCGGCTTCGTCTTCTGCCCCGATGCCTGCCCGACGGCGCTCACCAACATGACCGATGCGATCGAGCAGCTCGGCTCTGCCGGCGAAGATGTGGTGCCGGTCTTCATCACCGTCGATCCCGAGCGCGACACGCAGGAGGTGATGCAGGGTTACGCCGAAGCCTTCCATCCGCGCCTGAAGGCGCTGCGCGGAACGCCGGAGCAGACGGCCGCGGTGGCGAAGGCCTATCGCATCTACTTCAAGAAGGCGGCCGAGACGGCGCCCGGCGAGTATCTCGTCGATCACTCCTCGATCGTCTTCCTGATGGGCCGCGACGGGCGCTACCTCACGCACTTCACCCATATGACGCTGCCGGAGCCGATGGCGGCGGAGATCAAGAAGCGGCTGTGAGCGTGGCATGAGCGCACGGGGCCTCATCGTCGCGGCGGCGGCCTCGGGCTCCGGCAAGACGACGCTGACGCTGGCGCTGCTTCGTCTCCTCGCGCGGTCGGGCCGGCGCGTCGCCTCGGCCAAGACCGGGCCCGACTACATCGACCCGGCCTTCCATGCGGCGGCGAGCGGCCGCGCCTCTTTCAACCTCGATCCCTGGGCGATGCGGCGCGAGACGCTGGCGGCGACGCTCGCGCTGATCGAGGCGGACGCGGAGCTCATCGTGTGTGAAGGCGTGATGGGACTCTTCGACGGCATCGGCGCCGCCGGCGAGGGCTCGACCGCCGAGCTCTCCGCGCTCACCGGCTGGCCGGTCGTGATCGTGCTCGATGTCCATGGCCAGGCGACGACCGCGGCTGCGGTGCTGTCGGGCCTCGCGCATCATCGCCGCGACATCCGGATCGCCGGCGTCATCCTCAACCGCGTCGGCTCGCCGCAGCATGCGGAGAGCGTGACCGAGGCCTGCCGGCGTTCGCTGCCCGATGTCGCGGTGATCGGGGCGATCCGCCGATCAGCCGATCTCGAACGGCCGGAGCGCCATCTCGGCCTCGTGCAGGCGCGCGAGCAGGCGGATCTCGCGGCGTTCCTGGATCGTGCCGCGACCATGGTCGAGGCCGGTCTCGACATCGCGACGCTGGTCGCGCTGGCGCGTCCCTCGACGCTCGCCTCGTCCGGCCGCATCGCCGCTTTGCCGCCGCTGGGCCAGCGCATCGCGGTCGCCGACGATCTCGCCTTCGCCTTCGCCTATCCGGGCGTGCTCGCCGGCTGGCGCGAAGCCGGGGCGGAGATCCTGTCCTTCTCGCCGCTCGCCGACGAGGCGCCGGATGCAAAGGCCGATGCCGTGTTCCTGCCCGGCGGGTATCCCGAGCTGCATGCAGGCCGTCTCGCCGAGAACGACCGGTGGAAACGCGGGCTCGCCGATGCAGTCGGGCGCGGCGCCGTCGTCTACGGCGAGTGCGGCGGCTACATGGCGTTGGGCCAGGGCCTCGTCGACGCGTCCGGCGCGCGCCATCGCATGGCCGGCCTGCTTCCGGTCGAGACATCCTTCGCGAACCGGAAACTGCACCTGGGCTATCGCGAGATCGCGTGCGCGGCAGCGACGCCGCTCGGGCCATCCGGCGCCCGCTATCGCGGGCATGAATTCCACTACGCGAGCGAAACCGGCGGCGACGGAGAGCCGCTCTTTCACGCTCATGACGCGAGGAGCCGCGATCTCGGCGCGACCGGACGGCGGAACGGTTCTGTCTGCGGAAGCTTTCTTCATCTGATCGACCGCCGCTGACTGCAGCTGCGAGGTATCCGATGACGACCACCGAAAAGCGCGCGAGCGTGCGTGTCGAAAAGCACCTGCCGGCGTCGCCGGAGCGCATCTTCGACGCCTGGCTCCACACGGACACGGCGCGGAAATTCCTGTTCGCAACCGAGGGCGGCGCAATGGTGCGCGTTGCGATCGATGCCCGGCCCGGCGGCGGCTTCGTCATGGTCGACAAGCGCGAGGGACAGGAGATCGAGCATGTCGGTAGCTATCTCGAAATCGATCGCCCGCACCGCCTGGTCTTCGACTTCGCCGTGCCGAAATTCTCCGCCGAGCGGACCCGCGTCTCCGTTGCAATTCGGGGACAAGAGCCGGGCTCCGTGATCTCCATCACACATGAAGTCGTGGTAGCGGGGTATGAAGAACGCGCGCGCCAGGGCTGGAGCATGATGCTGGACCGCCTCGCCAGCGCGATTATATAGCCTCTTCAAAGACTTAGAACCGCTCTTGACGTGACCAGGTGCCGTAAACCATCCATTAACCCTGGCTGGCGAAAATTCGGCATGGACTAGTCTTTGGTTGCATTTATTTCAAGTTGAAGGGTCTGTGACGATCTCCCCGATCTCCGTCGCTCCGGTCGCGCCATTCAAACCGATGGTCGATCTGCATCGCGAGGCGGCGATCTGCGTCTCGACGGATGGGCGTATCCTCGCCGCCAACCGGCACGCCGCAGTCATGCTCGGCGCCTATGACGATGTCGCGACGCTGGCCGAGCTCGTCAGCGAGGACCCGGCTGAGATCAAGGATCTGCTTCGCCGTGTCATCGACGGTCCGGCGCCGGTGCCGATCGGGATCACGCTTCGCCGCGAGGGCCGGCTCGAGCCGCGCGTGCTTCGTGGCGCGCCCGTCGGCGCGTATGCCGGCCGCAAGGTCTGCCTGCTGGTGCTGTCTTCGGCGCTCGCGGACAATCCGTGGGACGAGTATTCGTTGCGCGAGAAGGCGACCGAGCTGGCGCTTCTCAACGCCCAGCTCAACGAGGCGAAGCAGCGCGCCGAAGAGGCCAATCGCAGCAAGACCGAGTTCCTCGCCCGCGTCAGCCATGAGCTGCGCACGCCGCTCAACGCCATCATCGGCTTCTCCGAGGTGATGTCGAACGGCATGTTCGGAGCGATCGAGCCGCCGCGCTACGCCAACTACATCCGCGACATCCTGATCAGCGGCCGGCACCTGCTCGATCTCGTCAACGACGTGCTCGATCTCTCCAAGGTCGAGGCCGGCAAGATGACGCTGCGCGAGAGCGACATCGATCTCGCCCATATGGTCGAGCAGGTGATGCGCCTGATCGAGAAGACTGCGGCGGAGAAGCAGCTCTCGCTCGTGGTCGATCTCGCGCCCGACCTCGGCCGGCTCTACGCCGATCAGCGCGCCGTCCGCCAGATGCTGCTCAACCTGCTCTCGAATGCGATCAAATTCACCTTACCGGGCGGGCGTGTGAAGGTCTCGATCCGCCTCGAGGAGGGCCGCCTCGAGATCGCGGTCGAGGACACGGGCATCGGCATCGCCGAGGAGAACCTCGCCGCCTGCTTCCGTGCCTTCGACCAGGTCGACAATGTGCTCACCCGCCGCTTCGAGGGCTCGGGCCTTGGCCTGGCCATCACCAAGGCGCTCGTCGAGCTCCACGGCGGCGACATCCGGCTCGCCTCGACCGTCGGCGTCGGCACCTGCGTGGCCCTTGTCTTTCCGAAGGAAAGGGTGCGGGAGGCAGGCTTCACAAGGCGTTGAAAAACCTGGATTCCATCGCCGGAGTTCAGGCTGGGGCTCTAAGATTAACCAAGCGTTAGGTTTGTCCGTATACTGAAGGACGGCCGGACATCGTTCCCGCTCCGGCTCAATTGCGGTAGCCGCGTAATCGGCGGACCCGGCCGAGGCCGATGAAGACCCAGTCGTTCCATCGCACCGTACGCGCCGTGGTCGTCGTCGTGGTCGCGCTGGCGCTCCTGGTTGCGCTGTCAAAGACCTACTCGCTGTGGAGCGCCCATCGCAGCGCCATCCTCCGCGCCGAGCGCGACACGATGAACGCAGCGAGCGTCCTCGCCGAGCACGCGGCCCGTACATTCGAGGGCGTGGCGCGAACGCTCGAGGCGGTCAAGGATCTGCATCGCGACGTCACGATCGGCGCGACCGGCAGCATGGCGGAGGCTCATGACGCGCTGAAGACGATCCAGGGCACTTCCCCGGTGCTGCTCGGCATCGGCTGGACCGACGCAGCGGGCAACCGTCTCGCGTCATCGCTCTATAAGGACCCGCCGGCGCTCAACATCGCTGACCAGGACCAGTTCGCTGCTCACAAGACCTCGGCGAACCTCGGTCTTTACCTGGCTCCGCCTCTCCGCTCCCGGTTGGACGGTACCTGGATCCTGCCGGTCACTTGCCGCATCGAAGATTCGAGCGGCGGTTTCGCCGGCGTCATCAGTGCCGTGCTGCGGCTCGACTACTTCCTGGAGTTCTATCGCGCCGTCAACCTGGGCCAGGACACGTCGATCTCGCTGATGCGCTCGGACGGAGTCCTCCTGGTGCGGGAGCCGATGGTCCCCGGCCAAATGGGGCAAACGGTCGGCAACCTGCTGCGCGGAGGGCTGCCCGGGATCGTCCACGGTCCCAGCCCCATCGATGGGCGCGAGCGGATTCTCGCGATCGAGCCTGTTCCCTCGTTTCCGCTCGCAGTGAGCGCGGCGATGTCGCGGGCCGATGCGCTCGCGCCGTTCAACGAGTTCTGGTTCGCGGCGCTGGGCGAGCTGGCGCTGATCCTGATCGCGCTCGGCGGCGGCGGCGGCATGCTTGTCCTTCTTGTGCGGCGTCGCGAGGCTGCGGCGCGCGAAGCCGCCGAGACGACGACGCTCCTCCGGTCGGTCTTCGCCGTCACCGACCAGGCGATCATCGTCTTCGACCGCGACCTGCGGGCCGTTGCCTGGAACGAGCTCTGCGCCGGGATCTTCGGGCCGGCGCTGAGTCTCGGCCGCGGTGCGCCGCTGGAATCCATGCTGCGCGTCACCGCCGAGTCCGGCGAGTATGGCGCAGGCTCGGTGGACGCGATGGTCGCCGAGCGCATGGCTTCCGCAAGAGCCCGCCGCCCCGTGCGCTACGAGCGGGCGCGCCCGGGCGGCGGCGTCCTCGATGTCGCCTGGCTGCCGTTGCCGAACGGCTTCCTGGTCATCACGCATACGGACGTCACGCGCATCAAGAAGACCGAGCTCGCGCTGCGCGAAAGCCAGGCGCGCGTCGGGCAGGCCCACATTCGCCTCAAGGATGCGGTCGACAGCCTCTCCGATCCGTTCCTCCTCTGGGATGCCGAGGAGCGTCTGGTGCTCGCCAACCGGGTTGCCCTCACGGGCGCCGGCGGCAGCGCGCTTGTGCCGGGCGTTCGGCTCGAACAGGTGCTCCGTGAGCAGATCCACGCCGGACGATTTCCGGCGGCCGCCGGCCGCGAGAAGGAGTTCCTGGACCAGCGGCTGGCGCAGATCCGCGCGGGCAGCGGCGAGGTCGTCGAGATCGAGCGCGCCGACGGAACCTGGCTGGCGACCTGGGATCATCGCACGAGCGAGGGCGGCATCGTCAGCCTCCTCGTCGACATCACCGCGCTGAAGCGCTCCGAAAAGGCGCTGCGGGATAGTGAAGCGCGGGTCGCGCGTGAGCACGAGCGCCTGGTCGACGCGCTCGATACTCTTGCCGACCCGTTCTTCATCTGGGACGCCGAGGAGCGGCTGATCCACGCCAACAATGCGGCGGCACAAGGCCCCGGCGGCGCCTCTCTCGTGCCCGGCTCCAGGCTTGAAGACGTCATCCGTCATCGTGTTCATGCCGGACGCTTCCCGGAGGCTGCCGGACGCGAAGAGCAGTACGTCGAGGAGCGTCTCACGCAGGTCCGCCGCGCCGTCGGCGAGCCGAGCGAGCGCCAGCGCGCGGACGGGCGATGGCTCTCGATCCGCGATTTCCGCACGCGGGAAGGCGGATACGTGAACCTCGTCGTCGACATCACCGAACTGAAGGTGCGCGAGGCCGAGCTTTACGAGGCGCGCAAGGCGGCCGATGCCGCGAGCCGCGCAAAATCCGACTTCCTGTCGCGCATGAGCCACGAGCTGCGCACGCCGCTCAACGCGGTCATTGGCTTCTCCCAGATGATGCAGCTCGAGATCAGGGATCCGCTGACCGAGCGCCAGCGCCTGTATTGCCGCGACATCGAGACCGGCGGCCGCCACCTGCTGGCGCTGGTCGACGACGTGCTCGATCTGGCGCGCATCGAGTCTGGAAAGGAGCAGATGTCGATCGAGCGCGTCGGCACGGAGCATGTGCTCGCCAGCCTGCGCGGCGCGATGAGCGCGATTGCCGACTCTGCCGGTATCGGTCTCACCGTCGCCGAGCCGGTCGACGTTCCCGACCTGCGTGCCGACGACCGGCGGCTGCACCAGATTCTGCTTAACCTCGTCTCCAACGCGATCAAGTACAACCGCGAGGGCGGCTCGGTCGCCGTCGCGGCCGAGCGCACGCCGCAGGGGCGTGTCCGCATCGTCGTCACCGATACCGGCATCGGCATCCCGGACGCGTATCAGGCGGAGCTGTTCGAGCCCTTCCATCGCCTCGGCCAGGAGCATTCGGGCATCGACGGCACCGGCATCGGGCTCGCGATCTGCAAGCGTCTGGCCGAGGCGATGGACGGCGCGATCGGCTTCGCCAGCACGCATGGCAGCGGCAGCACCTTCTGGGTCGAGCTTCCGATCTATGAATCGCGCACGCAGGCCGCACCGACGCCCGCGCCGGCCGAGGAAGCGTCCGAAACCTGGGCGGCGGCGCCGAGCGACTTCTCGCTCCTCTATGTCGAGGACAACCCCTCCAACATGCGCCTGATGGAGCATCTGATCTCGGCGCTGCCCAATGTCACGCTGCTGCAGGCCTCGACCCCGCATCTCGGCCTCGACCTGGCGCGCGCGCACCGCCCCGACCTGATCCTGCTCGACCTGCACCTGCCGGGCATGAGCGGCTTCGAGATGCTGCAGCACCTGAAGGCGATGGAGGAGACACGCGAGATCCCGGTGATCGCGCTGACCGCCGCGGCGATGCCGAGCGACATCAGGCGCGGGCTCGCCGCCGGCTTCTCGCGCTACCTGACCAAGCCGATCGACGTGAGGGAGTTCCTCTCCGCCATTGCCGAATGCATCCCGCTCGGCAGCGACGACACTGACGAGACGCAGGGCCGCGCGGCCGACTAGACGTGCACGTGCCGGCGCTCAGCTTCGGGTATCCGGCGGATGATGAGCACATAGGCGGCGAGGGCCGAGAGCGTCATCAGGCAGACGAATCCCGCAAGCGCCCGCGGCGTGCCGTCGAAGGCGAGCGCCACGCCCATGCCGGCGGCGGCGCTTGTCAGCGACTGGAAGAACCCGACCAGCGACGAGGCCGATCCGGCGACGCGCGGGAAGGGCGTGAGCGCACCGGCGATCGCCTGCGGTCCCGAGATCGAGAAGCAGCACATGAAGAGGATCATCGGCAGGATCAGCGTCGCCAGGCTGATGATCCCGGCGAAGGCGAAGGCGGCCAGGATGACGCCGGCGAGCGCAACGCCGCCGACGCCGACCGCGAGGGTATTGTCGAGGCCGAGCCGCGCCGTCAGCCGGCCTGAGATCATGTAGCCGGAGAGCGCGCCGAGCGCGATGGTGCCGAAGACCCAGCCGAAGAACTGCGGCGGGATGTCGAGCACCTCGATGGTGACGAAGGCGATGCCCGAGAGATAGGCGCCGAGTCCGCCGAAGAGGAAGCAGTTGATCAGCATGTATCCCAGGAAGACGCGGCTCGAAAGCAGACGGAGCGCGGTCTCGGCCATGCGGCTCGGGCGCAGCGCCTCCGGATCCTTGTGTTTCACGGACTCTCCGAGCGAGAAGGTGACGGAGAGCAGCAGCGCAAGGCCGTAGAGCGTCACGAAGACGAAGCTCGCGCGCCAGCCGAAATTCGCCTGCAGGATGCCGCCGATGAAGGGCGCCAGGATCGGCCCCATCGACAGTACCATGCCCATCAGCGCCAGCATGCGGGCGGCCGCCTCGCGCTCGTGCATGTCGCGCACCATGGCGCGCGCCAGCACCGGCGCGCAGATCGCGCCGAACACCTGGAGGAAGCGCGCGACGATCAGCTGCTCGATCGACTGCGCGAAGAGACAGGCGGCCGAGGCGACGACGTATAGGCTCAAGCCCGCGATGAGCAGCGGCCGCCTTCCGTAGCGGTCGGAGAGCGGGCCGTAGAAGAGCTGGCCGACGGCGCCGCCGACGAAGGCGAGGCTGAGCGTGAGCTGCACGGCAGCCATGTCGACGCCGAAATGCTCGCGGATCGCCGGCATCGACGGCAGGTAGGTATCGGTGTTGAACGGCCCGACGGCGGTCAACGCGCCGAGCAGGAAGACGAGGAGACGGCTGTCGCGGTGGAGCATGTTTCTTTCGGGCTCCTCCCCTGCGCGAAGCGTGGGGGAGGGAGGGGTGGGGGCCGAGCGCCAGCGAGGTCGTGCGCGCGATGCAGTCTAGATGAGAAGAGGCCCCCTCCCTAACCCTCCCCCGCCTTCGGCAGGAGAGGGGACACGATGGCCGCGCGCCCGGCATTAGGCAGCAGACACAACTAACCGCTTATTGATCCTCCCGCTCGCGCTTCAATCGCTCCTCCGCTTCGTTCAGCGACTCGCCCATGCGCGGCATTGGAAGACGGGATGAGCGTGAGCCCTTCCCTCGCTTCGGCGGCTCGAAGGTTGGTCGAGACGGGGGAGGCTTCGGCTTCCAGATAATCCGCAGCCCGTTCTCTGCGAACGCCCGCAGCACCAGCTCGGCGACCTCTAGCGCCACGGCTTGGCTGGTCGCCGGCAGGCGATGAAGCACGCTCGCGGCGACGATCTCTAGGAGGTCTTCCTTCTTCTTAGGTCGGTCCCCATGGGCCAGGAGCCGGTTGCGTCCGTCGATCCGGGGCATGGGAACAATGAGAGAACATTAGTCAAGGGGTGACAACCGCTCTATTCGGCGCGGTATCGAGTGATGCATGATCGATGCATTCTTTGATTGTTTACGAGTCTCGCCCTCTCGCCATGCCGATAGATTTTCACCCGAAAATTGGCTCGATCCTTCTTTGCGATTTTAACTCCGGCTTCAAAGAGCCGGAGATGGTCAAGCGTCGGCCGGTCCTCGTTATTAGTCCGGCGATTTCAACGCGACCGAAGCTTTGTACGGTTGTCTCGATCAGTACGGAGACACCGCACAAGGTTCTTCCCTTTCATCATCTTTTACAAGTAACGCTGCCCGACCACTGGCACCTTGGGCCGAATTGGATCAAGGGCGACATGATATATGCCGTTGGATTTCACAGATTAGATTTGATTCGGAAAGGTAAAGACGAATTCGGGAAAAGGGTTTACTATATGGATACTGTCTCGGATGACCAACTTAAAGAGATTAGGAAATGTGTGTTGTCTTCCATGGGCTTATCGGCCTTGACAAAACACCTTTAATAACTTAAATACACGGCGTCAGCAGCTCTCCCTTACGGGATCTGCATTCAAGACCTCGCGAGAGGCGGGCCGTGCACGGGGCGAAGCCAAGCTCAAGCACGGTCTCGGCGAAAACCCCGGCCTCAGCGCCGGGGTTTTTCCGTTCTAGGACGACTTCTTCCGACCCGCCACGCGATCAGCCCGCGATCTCCCAGCGCCTCGCCTGCTTCCCAGGAACGCGCGCACTCGCGACCTCGCCTTTGCGCCGCAGTTCCTTGAGGCACGCATGGACGCGCTTCCGGGTGGCGAGATAGAGCGGCTTGTTTGCCGCATCCAGTTCCAGCCCGCGCATGACGAGTAGCGCAAGCTCGGTGGTGAGCATTGGGCGCTTCGCGAGTACGTTACGGATCAGATGCCGGAAGGGGAGTGAATTGCCGATGCCGCGAAGGCGCGGAACGATCTTCCGAAGCTCCGAACGCACGGACGACAGTTCGCGACCAACCGCCATCAGTTCACGATAGAGCCGCCGTTGCTCGCGAATGAGC
>VGEH01000070.1 GCA_016869375.1 Alphaproteobacteria bacterium
GAGGCCGGCGACCACCGAGAGGTCGTGGGTGATCCAGATCAGCGAGGTGCCGGTCTCGCGGCAGAGCTTCTGCACCTCGTAGAGGATCTGGCCCTGGATGGTGACGTCGAGCGCCGTGGTCGGCTCGTCGGCGATGATCAGCTCGGGACTGTTCAGGAGCGCGATCGCAATCGCGACGCGCTGGCGCATGCCGCCGGAGAACTGGTGCGGATAGGCCTTGAGGCGCTCGTCCGGCGACGGGATGCCGACACGACCCAGCGCGTCACGGGCGCGCTGGCGCGCCTCGTCGGCGCTGACGCCATGATGCGCCTGCACCGCCTCGATCATCTGCGTGTCGATGCGCAGGACCGGATTGAGCGTCATCATCGGGTCCTGGAAGATCATCGCGATGCGGTTGCCGCGGATCGCGCGCAGCCGCTCCTCGGACTGATCGACCAGGTTCTCGCCCTTGAAGCGGATCTCGCCCTCGACGACGCGACCCGGTGGGTCGACGAGACCCAGGATCGAGAAGCCGGTGATCGACTTGCCCGAACCTGACTCACCGACGAGACCGAGGATGCGCCCCTTGCCGATCTCGAAGGAGACGCCGTCGACCGCCTTCACCACGCCGCCGCGCGTGAAGAAGTGCGTCTTTAGGTCGCGAACCTCGAGCGTCGGCCCGGCGAAGCCCGTCATCGCTTCAGCCTCGGGTTCAGCACGTCGCGGAGCTGGTCGCCGACGAGGTTGATCGAGATGATGGTGACCAGGAGCGCGATACCCGGGAAGAAGCTGATCCAGTACTTTCCGGACAACAGATACTCGAAGCCGTTGGCGATCAGCAGGCCGAGCGAGGGTTCGGTGATCGGAAGCCCGATGCCGAGGAAGGAGAGCGTCGCTTCCAGCGCGATCGCGCCCGCTACCTGCACCGTGCCGATCACGATCATCGGCGGCATGCAGTTCGGCAAGACGTGGCTGAAGATGATCCGGGGCTTGGAGAGGCCGAGGCAGATCGCGGCCTCGACATATTCGCGACGGCGCTCGACCAGCGCGGTGCCGCGGATGATGCGGGCGTAGTAGGACCACTGCACGATGATCAGCGCCAGGATGATCTTGCCGACGCCCTGCCCGAGCACGGCAAGCAGGATCAGCGCGATCAGGATGGTCGGGAAACTGAGCTGCAGGTCGACCAGCCGCATGATCAGCGTCTCGGTGCGCCCGCCGACATAGGCGGCGATCAGGCCCATCGCCATGCCGACTATCATCGCGCAGACGCCGGAGAAGACGCCGACAGCGAGGCTGGTCCTGAGACCGTAGAAGATGCCCGACAGCATGTCGCGCCCCTGGCCGTCGGTGCCGAGCCAGAAGGTCATGCCGTCCATGCTCTTCGAGCCCGGCGGCATCCGACTGTCGAGAATGTCGAGCTTGGAAAGGTCGTAGGGATTCTGCGGCGAGATCAGCGGAGCGAACAGCGCGATCAGCAGGATGATCGTCAGCACGACCGCGCCAGCGACGGCGAGCCTGTCCTCGGCGAACTCGGAGACCAGGCGCCGGAACGGCGACTCCGCCTTGGCGGGAGCGGTGACGGTGGGGCTGCTCATCCTTTGACGTCCTGGAGCCGCACGCGCGGGTCGATCACCGAATAGAGAACGTCGACGATCAGGTTGATGATGATGAACAGCAAAACGATCATCATCAGATAGGCCACCATCACCGGGCGATCGAGCTGGTTGATCGAGTCGATGATCAGCTTGCCCATGCCGGGCCAGGCGAAGATCGACTCGGTGACGACGGCGAAGGCGATGAGGCCGGCGATCTCGAGCCCGACCACGGTGACCAGCGGGATCAGGATGTTCTTCAGCACATGCACGCCGACGACGCGGCGAGACGAGAGGCCCTTGGCACGGGCGAACTTGACGTAGTCCTGCAAGAGCGTCTCGCGCACGCCGGCCCGGGTGAGCCGGATGATCAGGGCGGCGTTGCCGAGCGCCAGGTTCACCGCCGGAAGGATCACATGCGCGAGGCCGTCCTGAGTGAACAGGCTCGACTTGATGCCGAGGAAGCTTCCGATCTGGCCGCGACCGGTCGAGGGCAGCCAGCCCAGCATCACCGCGAAGACCATGATGAACATCAGCCCCTGCCAGAAGGTCGGCAGGCTGAAGCCGACGATCGAGCCGGCCATGATGCCCTTCGAGGTCACGGTCTGCGGCCTCAGGCCCGCATAGAGGCCGAGCGGAATGCCGACGATCAGCGACAGCACGACCGCGGTGAAGGCAAGCTCGAGCGTCGCCGGCATGCGCTCGAAGATCAGCCGCAGCGCCGGCTCGTTGAAGACGAAGGACCGCCCCAGGTCACCGACGGCCGCGTTCTTCAGGAAGACGAAATACTGCTCCCAGAGCGGCAGGTCGAGGCCGAGCGCCCGGATCGCGCGCTCGCGCTCGAGCTGGTCGGCGTCGGGGGAGATCAGGATGTCGACGGGATTGCCGATGGCGAAGACGCCGAGGAACACGATCACCGACATGACCAGCAGGATGACGACGCTCTGCATCAGGCGTCGAACGATGAAGACGGTCATACGGCCCTGTTCCCCTGCCCCGGCACTTCCGGCCGGGTGCCGCGACTTTAGTCACCGGCCCCCACCCCGTCGAGGGGCGGGGGCCGGTACGACGCGCTACTTCGCGGTCCTCACTTCCATCGCAAGGGTCTCCTGGCCGGCGCGGCCGACATAGGTGAGGCCCTTCTTCAAGCCCCAGGTCGACACCTCGTAGTGCAGCGGGATGACGCCGACATCGCGGATACCGATCTCGCTGGCTTGGGCCAGGAGTTCGCCGCGCTTGGCGCTGTTGACCGTCCTGAGCGCCTCGGCCAGCACCTTGTCGAGTTCCGGATTGCTGTAGCGGCCACGATTGGCCTGGCCCATGCCGGTTTCCCTGTTGAAGGTGGCCAGCAGCGAACGCAATGTCGAGGAGGTCTCGCCGGTGCCCGAACCCCAGCCGACGAGGAATATCGAGAACTCCTGGTTCGTCGCCTTGGCGGCGTAGGTGGCCCAGGGCATCGCCTCGACCTTGGCATCGACGCCGATGCGGCTCCACATCTGGGCGACGGTCTGGATGACACGGCCGTCATTGATGTAGCGGTCGTTCGGCCCGTGGAGCGTGACGCCGAATCCGTTCGGATAGCCGGCATCGGCCAGCAGCTTCTTCGCGCCGTCCGGATCGTATTTCTCGGGCGGGAGATTCTTGCTGGTGCCGAAGAAGCTCTCGGCCAGGAGCTGGCCGGCCGGGACGCTGACGCCTTCCATGACGCGCTCGACGATGCCGTCGCGGTTGATCGCCTTCGACAGCGCCTGGCGGACGCGGAGATCCTTGAGCGGATTCTTCGCCAGCGGCTTGCCCGCCTTGTCGGTGAAGAACGGCGTGGTGTCGCGCTGATGATCCATGTGCAGGTAGATCAGGCGGTTCGACGCCGCCTGCGCCAGCGAGAGATTGGGATTCCGCTTCAGCTTCTCGATATCGGCGGTGGGAACCGCCTCGATCATCTGCACGTCCCCGGCGAGCAGCGCCGCGACGCGCGCGGCGGGATTGGTGATCAGCCGGAAGGTGACCTTCTTCCACTCGGGCTTCGTATCCCAATAGCCTTCGTTGCGTTCGAGCACGATGCGGTCGCCGCGGGCGTAGTCGCTGTACTTGTAGGGTCCGGTGCCGATCGCCGCGGTAAGCCGGTTGAAGTCCTCAGTCGGCGCCTCGACCGACTTCTTGCTGATGATGAAGAAATTGCTGAGATCGTTCGGCATCAGCGGATAGGGACCGTCGGTCCTCAGCTCCAGGGTGAGCGGATCGACGATGACGGCTTCCTTGATCGCCTTGGTGTAGATGGTGAAGGCCGACGGGCTGTTGGGCACCCAGGCGATCCGCTTGATGCTGGCGACCACGTCCTCGGCGGTGAAGTCCGAGCCATCGGTGAACTTGACGCCCGGGCGCAGCTTGATGATCCACTTGTCGTCGCCCCGCGCCGACCAGGACACGGCAAGGCCCTGGATCAGCTTCTGGTTCTCGTCCTGCTCGACCAGGTTGTTGAATACATGCTGGGCGATGCTGTTGTTCGGAGCCAGCGCGTGGAAATGCGGGTCGAGCGAGGTAACCGAGGCGCCGAGCGCGACCGCCAGATCCTGGGCGGCAGCCGGTCCGGCCGCCAGCCCCAGCGCCGCGCCGAGCGCGACACCAACGGTTCGTTTAGCTATGGTCATGACTTCATCTCCCTGATCCGTGGCACCCTTTCGGGTTTCTGCCCTATCGGCTATTAGCCTGCGCCGCCACGGTCAACCGGAAAGACGAGCCGACCCATACCGATGACTGAGCCTCGCGACCCCGTCCTTCTCCATCGCCGCGTCTCGGATGAGCCGGCCGAGGAGCGCACCACCGGCGTCGTTCCCTCGCAGTTCATCCGCCACATGATCGAGGCCAAGGAGATCACTGCGCTCGAGGACATCGATGCAGGGCAGGTGCAGCCGGCAAGCCTAGACCTCCGGCTCGGCGCCGAGGCCTACCGCGTCGTCGCCAGCTTCCTCCCCGGCCCGAACGCCACCGTCGCCGAGCGGCTGGAACGGGTCACCATGCACAAGCTCGACCTCACCCAGGGCGCGGTGCTGGAGAAGGATTGCGTCTATATCATTCCGCTACTTGAAGGCGTGTCCTTCAAGAAGCGTCTCTCGGCGCTTGCCAACCCGAAGAGCTCGACCGGCCGGCTCGACGTCTTCGCACGCGTGATCGTCGACCGCGGCACCGAGTTCGACCGCATCCCCGAGCGCTACCACGGGCCGCTCTATGTCGAGGTCTGCCCACGCGCCTTCAGCGTCAAGGTGCGCAAGGGCAGCCGCCTCGTGCAGATGCGGGTCAAGCGCGGCTCGCCCTCGCTCAGCGACAAGGCGCTCCGCGAGCTGCAGCGCGAAGTCGGCATCGTCGGCATCGGCGTCGGCGAGCGCGACCTCTCCGACCAGCAGATCGAGATGTTCGAAGGCACGCTCATGGAGAAGCCGGAGAACATCCGCAGCGGCATCGCCTTCACCGTCGACGTCAAAGGCGACGGCCCGGGATCGGTCATCGCCTACCGCGCCCGGCGCAACACCGGCGTCATCGACATCGACCGCGTCGCCGGATATGCGGCCGACGATTTCTGGGAAGAGATCCGCGCGCCTCATAATGGACGCGGCATTGTCCTCGACCCGCACGACTTCTACATCCTGGCCTCCAAGGAGGCCGTCCGCATTCCGGCCGGATATGCGGCCGAGATGCTGGCCTACGATACCCTGGTCGGCGAGTTCCGCGTGCACTATGCGGGATTCTTCGATCCGGGGTTCGGCGATCCCGACCTCGGCGCCGCCGGCACGCGCGCCGTGCTCGAAGTCCGCGTGCACGAGGTGCCGTTCCTGATCGAGGACGGCCAGGTGGTGGGACGCCTCGTCTACGAGCCGCTGATCGCCAAACCGGACAAGCTCTACGGCCAGGGCATCGGTTCTTCCTACCAGCGCCAGGGACTGGTCCTCGGCAAGCACTTCCGCCGTTGACTGGAAGTCCTCTAGGATAGCGACATTCCTTACGTTTCTATCCCAGCGGCGATGAGGGCGAACTCCGTGGACAACGACGTCTATCCCGTCGAGCTGACCGCACCGTCGATCGAGCCCTACAAGCGCGGCAATACCGGCATCGACTACGTGACCACCTTCGACTCGGGCCAGCCCGGACCGCATGTGATGGTCGCGGCCCTGACCCACGGCAACGAGATCTGCGGCGCGATCGCGCTCGATTTCCTGTTCCGCGAGGGCGTACGCCCGAGCCGCGGCAAGCTGACCCTGGGCTTCGCCAATGTCGCGGCTTATCGCTCCTTCGACCCGCAGAAGCCGAGCGCATCGCGCTTCGTCGACGAGGACTTCAACCGCGTATGGGCGGAGTCGGTGCTCGAAGGCCCTCGCCGATCGGCCGAGCTGTCGAGGGCGCGCGAGCTCAGGCCCCTGCTCGACACCGTCGACTACCTGCTCGACATCCATTCGATGCAGCACAAGACGCCGCCGCTCGGGCTTTCCGGTCCGCTGAAGAAGGGTCAGGATTTCGCGCTTGGCATCGGCGCGCCCGAGATCGTCGTCGCCGACCAGGGCCATGCCGCCGGCAAGCGCATGCGCGACTACAGCTTCTTCGGCGAGGAGTCCGATCCGCGCAACGCCTACCTGATCGAATGCGGCCAGCACTGGGAGAAGGCGTCGGCCGATGTCGCGATCGACTGCACGCTCCGCTTCCTCAAGTACACCGATGTCGTCGCGCCGAGCTTCATCGCGCGCCACCTCAAGGCCTCGGCCATGAAGCAGCGCGTCATCCAGGTGACCGAGGCGGTGACGGTCGTCTCCGACGACTTCCGCTTCGCCGGCCCCTATCGCGGCATGGAGGAGTTCGAGCGGAAGGGAACGGAGATCGCGCGCGACGGCGGCAAGCCGGTGCTCACGCCCTATGACGGCTGCGTGCTGATCATGCCGTCGCGCCGCCTGCGGAAAGGCCTGACCGCGGTCCGCCTCGGCCGCTACATCGCCTAGGCGCGCGGCGGCGCCCGGTGTCCTCGCCGCCGCCCTTCCAGATTTCGCAGATCCGCGCCTACGCACTGTCGCTGGGCATCGGCATCATCGGTGGCGCGATCTTCGCCTATTTCCGGCTGCCGCTGGCCTGGATGATCGGCGCCATGTGCGCCAACACCGCGGCCTCGATGCTGGGCTGGGACGTCAAGGTGCCGCGCCAGCTGCGCGCGCTGATGATCGTCGTGCTGGGGGTGCTGTTGGGATCCAGCTTCACACCCGACCTTCCCGGCCGTGTCGCCAGCTGGTGGCCGACGATGCTGGCGCTCTTCGCCTATGTCGGCCTCGGAACCGCGCTTCTCTTCGTCTACTTCAAGCGTCTCTGCGGCTACGACACCTCTACCGCCTACTTCGCGTCCGCGCCCGGCGGACTGAACGAAATGGTGATGGTCGGCGGCGCCATGGGCGGCGACGAGCGCCTGATCGCGCTGACCCATGCCTGCCGCGTGCTGCTGGTCGTCATGATCATCCCGTTCTATTTCCGCTTCTTCGGCGACTACACGCCTCCCACCTCGATGCTGCCGGCGATCGGCGGCGGCAGCATCTCGCTCGACGATGCGGGGATCCTCGTCGTCTGCGGCGTGGTCGGCGTGATCGTGGCGCGCCTCCTACGCCTACCCGCCTACGCCATGCTCGGGCCGATGATCCTGAGCGCCGCCGCGCACATGACCGGCCTCTCGGAAGCGAAGCCGCCCGCGCTGCTGGTCGCCATCGCCCAGGTCGTGCTCGGCTGCGCCATCGGCGCACGATTCGCCGGTACCTCGGTACGCCTGGTGCGCGATGCGATGCTGATGTCGGTCGGCGCCACGCTCGTCCTCATGGCGATCACCGTCGCCTTCAGCCTGACGCTCGGTCCGTTCACCGGCCTCAGCGCCAACGACATCCTCCTCGCCTTCTCTCCCGGCGGGCTCGCCGAGATGGCCCTGGTCGCGATCGCGCTGCACTCGGACGCGGCCTTCGTCGCCACCCATCACATCGTGCGCATCCTGATCGTGATCACCTGCGCGCCGATCGTCTTCAAGCTTGCGCGACCGAAGCCGCCGCCCTCTTGATCGCCGTCCGACCGGCGCTCATGCTGCTTGAAAGCATTCCAAGGAGAGCGCCATGCGGTTCCTGAGCGACGATGAAATCGCGAAGCTCGGTGCGGCGGAAGAGATCGCCTTTCCCGGCCCGATCCCGACGCAGATCGTCTCCAGCGACGAATACCTGCCGACGCCGCAGACGGCCGGACAGCGCGAGGTCGAGGCGCGGCTCAAGGACATGGGCTCCAGGCTCGCCAAGCATCAGGGGATGTCGCGTCGCTCTTTCTTCCGCACCGCCGCCGGCATGGCGTCGGCCTTCGTCGCCATGAACGACGTCTACGGGCCGATCTTCCAGGTCTCAAAGGCTGAAGCGGCGATGCCCGACATGGCGAACCAGCGAGCCCAGGCCCTCAAGGGCCAGTTCATCATGGACACGCACACGCATTTCCTCCGCGACGACACGCGGCTGATGGGATTCGTTGCCGCGCGCGAAGCGGTCGGGCGGTCCGGATGGAATCCCGCCCTCAGGGAAAAGCCGCAGACCATCGAGGACCTGAAGTTCGGCAACTACTTCAAGGAAGTCTATCTCGACAGCGATACCAAGGTGGCGCTGATCTCCGGATCGCCGTCCGAGATCCCCGAGGACTGGTTCCTCACCAACGAGATGGCGGCGGAAGCCCGCGACAAGGTCAACCGCGAGGCTGGCACCAAGCGCATGCTCGCACATGCCATGTTCACGCCGGGGTATCCGAACTGGCTCGAGAACCTCGACAAGGCGCTCGAGCTCAAGCCGGATTCGATGAAGGGTTACACGGTCGGCGACAACACGCACAAGGAGTCCAGCCGCTATCCCTGGCGCATGGACGACGAGAAGCTGACCTATCGGGCCTACGAGAAGTTCGTGAAGGCCGGCATCAAGAATGTCTGCGTGCACAAGGGCCTGTTCTCGGACGCGACCGAGAAGCGCTTTCCCAATCTCCGTCCCTATGCCGATGTGCGCGACGTCGGTCAGGCGGCGAAGGACTGGCCGCAGCTCAACTTCATCATCTATCACGGCGCCTATCGCCACGTCGGCGGCGACCCTGCCCAGGCGATGGCCGAGTTCGACAATACCGGCCGCAGCTCCTGGGTCAGCGACATGGCCGACATCCCGGCGAAGTACGGCGTGACCAACGTCTATGCCGACCTCGGTCAGCTCTTCGCCCACTCGACCGTGTCGCAGCCGCGGCTCTGCGCCGCGTTGATGGGCATCATGGTCAAGGGCATGGGCGCCGATCACGTGATCTGGGGCACCGACGCGGTGTGGACCGGATCGCCGCAGTGGCAGATTGAGGGGTTGCGGCGCCTGGAGATCCCCGAGGACATGCAGAAGAAGCATGGCTTCGCGCCGCTCGGCGCCGCCGATGGCCCGGTCAAGACCGCGATATTCGGCGAGAACGTCGCCAGGCTCTACGGCTACGAGAAGAGAGCCGGCCTCGATCGCTTCGACACGCTCAAGGCGGAATACGAGGAGCGCGGACCTAATCCGAGCAACCGCCGCTACGGCTTCGTCACGCTCTGATGCGGCCGGCCGTCATCGCCAGCGCGCTTCTCCTCGCGGGGTGTGCGCCAGCGCCGGCCGAGCGCGGCTTCCTTTTCGAGTGCCCCGGGCTCGGCAACGTGGTGGCCCGATACCGCAACGATGAGGCGCTGATCGCGCTTTCAGGGCGCCGCCTCTCCCTGCCCCGCGCGATCTCCGGCTCCGGTGCCCGCTATGCGCGGGGATCTGCCCAATTCTGGGAGAAGGGTGGCATCGCCACCGTCGACCTCGACGGCCGCACCTATCCGGACTGCAAGCACAACCCGGCCCGCGATCCTGCGTAACGTCTGCGGCGCCCTGCCGCACCTCAAAGGTCATTTCTCTTACCTGCCACGTAATCGACCCGCGACAAGGACCGGCCCATCTTCCTGCGCATGCACCGGACGGTGCGCTCAAAGATGGAGCCGACAATGACGATCACCCCGACCCTGTTCCTCCGCCGCGCCCTCCTCGCCGACGCCGTCGCCAGTGCCGGCACCGGCCTGATGATGGCCCTCGGCGCCAGTTTCCTGACCGGCCTGCTTGGCCTCCCGACGATGCTGCTGACCGAGGCCGGCATCTTCCTCCTGCCCTATGCCGCCTTCGTCGGATGGATGGGCATGCGTGCCCAGCTGCCCGAGGGGTTGGTCTGGCTGGTGATTCTCGGCAATGCCGCCTGGGTGCTCGCCAGCTTCGCCCTCCTGATCTTGCTCGCGCCGACGGCGCTCGGATATGCCTTCGTCATCGGCCAGGCGCTGGTGGTCGGCCTCTTTGCCGAGCTTCAGTACGTCGGCCTCAAGCGGCCGCTCGCGGCTGCCGCCTAGCATCCTTGGCCAACCGATGGGGCGAAGCCGGGCTTCGCCCCATCGGCCATTCCTGGCACACTCCGCGCCGGCAAAGACAGGCGCAGAGGTCGGCAGCGGATGGCGCGCAAGGACTTGGATTTCGCACAGATCCTGAAGCAGGCGAACACCGCCTATCAGCGGGGCGACCTGAACGAGGCGGAGCGCTGCTGCGCCGCCATCCTCAAGATCAAGCACGGGCATTTCGAGGCCCTTCAACTCGCCGGCATCATCGCCGGCCGCCGCGGACGGTATCCTCAGGCGGAGCGACTGATCGCGGACGCGATCAAGATCAACGGCCGTTCCGCCCTCGCCCATACCGACCGCGGTACCGCGCTCCTCAGACTCGGCCGCATACAGGATGCGCTCGAAAGCTATGACCGCGCGCTCGCGATCAAGCCCGATCATGTCGATGCACTCTACAATCGCGGCAACGCGCTGCTCGCTCTCCGACGCTTCGCCGACGCGGTGTCGGCATACGACCAAGCGCTGGCGCATCAGCCGAGGGCGGTCGCCGCGCTAGTCAATCGCGGCAACGCGCTGCGCGAGCTCGGGCGCCACGCCGACGCGCTCGCGAGCTACGACCAGGCGCTGGCGATCCAACCTGGCCATGTCAACGCGCTCAACAATCGCGGCAACGTGCTGGCCGAGCTCAAGCGGCCACAGGACGCGCTGGCCGACTACGACAAGGCGCTATCGCTCCGATCCAACGATGCCAAGGCGCTGGCCAACCGCGGCAACGTGCTGAAGGAGCTGCAGCGCTATGGCGAGGCGCTCAACAGCTATAACCAGTCGCTCACGATCGACCCGAAGGATCCGGAAACGCTCTGCAATCGCGGCGTCGCGCTGATGGATGCGCGCCAGTACGAACGCGCCGCCGCCGACTTCCAAGCGAGCCTACGCATCGACCCGGAGCGGCCCTACCTGCTCGGCCAGCTCACCCATTGCCTGCGCCATTGCTGCGACTGGAAAGCGAGCGCCGAGGTCGCCGAGCGCCTCGTCCGCGCCGTGCGCAGCGGCAAGCGCGCCGACTTCCCCTTCTCCTTCCTCTCGATCTCGGACTCCGCCGTCGACCAGCGTATCTGCGCCGAGACCTATGTGCGGGACAAGTTCCCGGAGTCATCGCCGTCGGCGCGCCGGCATCCCGCGCATGACCGGCTCCGCCTCGTCTACATGTCCTCCGATTTCCGCGATCATCCGATCGCGTATCTCACCGCCGGCCTGTTCGAGAACCATGACCGCGGGCGCTTCGAGACCATCGCGATCGCACTCGGCCCCGACGATCCCGGCGAGATGCGCGCCCGCCTCAAGCGCGGCTTCGACCGCTTCATCGAGGTCGGCGACAAGAGCGATGCCGAGGTCGTCCAGCTCATCCGCGAGATCGAGGCCGACATCCTCATCGACCTGAACGGTCACACCGAGGGCGCGCGCACGGCGATCCTCGCGGCGCGGCCGGCGCCGGTGCAGGTCAGCTATATCGGCCTTGCCGGCACCATGGGGGCGCCCTTCATCGACTATGTTATCGCCGATCCCATCCTAGCCGGTGCCGGTGACGAGCAGGACTATGCCGAGAAAGTGGTTCGACTCCCCGAGGCCTATCTCGTCACCGACAACAAGCTGGAGATCGCTTCGGCGACGCTGGACCGCGCCGATGCCGGGTTGCCGGCCACCGGCTTCGTCTTCTGCTCCTTCAACAATGCCTACAAGATCACGCCCGAGATCTTCGCGGTCTGGATGCGGCTCCTCGCCAAGGTCGAGGGTAGCGTGCTCTGGCTGCTCGCCGGCAACGACGCCGGCGTGCGCAATTTGAAGCGCGAGGCCGAGGCCGCCGGCATCGATCCGTCGCGGCTGGTTTTCGCGCCGCGTGCCCGGCTCGCCGACCATCTCGCGCGCCATCGCCTCGCCGACCTGTTCCTCGATACGCTTCCCTACAACGCGCACACGACCGCATGCGACGCGCTGTGGACCGGGCTGCCGGTCGTCACCTGCAAGGGCACGGCCTTTGCCGGCCGCGTCGCCACCAGTGTTGTGCACGCGATCGGCCTGCCCGAGCTCGCCGCCGACACGCTTGCCGAGTACGAGGCGCTGGCCCTGCGGCTGGCGACAGTGCCGGAAGCCCTCGCCGCGATCCGCTCGAAGCTCGAGCGCAACCGGACGACCCACCCGCTGTTCGATACGGCACGCTCGACCCGCCATCTCGAAAGCGCCTATGCGGCGATGTGGGAACGGCATGCGCGCGGCGAGGCGCCGAGCGGCTTCGATGTCCCGCCCCTTCCCTCGACCGCTCCCGCCGAGGCCTCCGCATGACCGTCGATCCGCGCCCGACTCTCACTGCGCCCGACGACGATCCCTACCTCTGGCTCGAAGACATCGACGGCGCGCGCGCGACGGCGTGGGCCGATGCGGAAAGCGCGCTGACCATGGCGCGCTTCGGGAAATCGACCTTTGCCGCCGACCGCGATGCGCTCGCCGCCATCCTCGACCGTCCGGACAACATCCCCTATCCCGGCCGTCGCGGCGGCCGCCTGTTCAACTTCTGGAAGGATGCCAACAACCCGCGCGGCCTCTGGCGCGTGACGGATCTCGAAGGCTTCCGCCGCGACAAGCCGGACTGGCAGGTCCTGCTCGACCTCGACGCGCTCGCCACCAAGGAAGGTGAAGACTGGATCTGGGGTGGTGCTTCGACGATCCACCGCGACCACGACATCGCTATCCTGCGCCTGTCACGCGGCGGAGGCGACGCCGTGGTGCTGCGCGAGTTCGATCTGAAGACGCGAAGCTTCGTCGCTGGAGGATTCGAGCTGCCGGAAGCCAAGGGCGGCACCACCTGGCTCGACCGCGACACCCTGCTGCTCTCCTCGGCGATCGGCGAGGGCATGGCGACCACGGCCGGCTATTCGCGTACCGTCCGCGTCTGGCAGCGCGGCCGCGATCCGCTCGCGTCCCCCGTCATCTACGAGACCAAGCCCGACTACATGGGTGTCTGGGGCGGCGTCGACCATGAGAATGGCGAGCGGGTCCATTTCGAGGAGAAGCCCGGCTTCTTCGACACCATCGTCTCCATCGGCGACCGCAACGGCGCCAAGATGCGCATCGACGCGCCGACCGATGCCCGGCTCGGCTGGCATCGCGGCTGGCTCACCATCAAGCCGCGCACGCCCTGGACGGTCGCGGGTGAGACCTACGCGCCGGATACGCTGCTCGGCATCGGCTTCGACGCCTTCCTTGCCGGTGATCGTCGCTTCACCAGGCTCTTCCGGCCGGAGCCGAGGCGGAGCCTTCAGAGCTTCTTCTGGTCGGGCGACACGCTGGTGCTCTCGATCCTCGACAATCTTCGTCCGGTCTTCGAGCTGCTGACGCCGGCCAAAGGCTGGTCGCGCACGCAGGTCGCCGATATGCCGGAGATCGGCGTCGCCTCGGTCTGGGCGCTCGATGTCGATGAGGAAGAGTCGAACGGCGACCTTCTCGCCGCGATCCAGACGCCGACCAAACCGGCTTCGCTTTTTCTCGTGAAACAAGGCGGCGCACCGGAGATCCTCAAACGCGCGCCGGAGACTTTCGATGCCGCGGGTCTCGTCGTGACCCGGCATGAGGCGACCTCGAGCGACGGCGAACGCATTCCGTACGTGCAGGTCGGCCCGCCCGGCGAGACCGGCGATGCGCCGGTGCACATGACCGGCTATGGCGGCTTCAACATCTCGATGCTGCCGCATTACAGCTCCGCCATCGGCAAGCTCTGGCTCGAGCGCGGCGGCACCTCCGTCACCGCCAACCTCCGCGGTGGTGGCGAGTTCGGCACCCCCTGGCACGAAGCGGGGCGCCGCGAAGGCAAGCGCCTCTCCCACGACGACTTCGCTGCGATCGCCGCCGACCTCGTCCGCCGAGGCGTGACCAAGGCCCCGCGGATCGCCGCCGAGGGCGGCTCCAATGGCGGCATCCTGATCACCAATATGCTGACGCGCTATCCGGAGCGCTTCGGCGCATTGTTCTGCACGATCCCGCTGATCGACATGCGGCGATACTCGAAGCTGCTCGCCGGCGCGTCATGGATGGCCGAGTACGGCGACCCGGACAAGCCGGAGGACTGGGCGTTCCTGGCACCGATGTCCGCCTACCACGTCGCCGAACCCGGAAAGCCGAGCCCGCCGATCCTGATCGCCACCACGCGCCGCGACGACCGCGTGCATCCCGGCCATGCCCGCAAGATGACGGCGAAGTTGAAGGCGATGGGCTATCGCAACGTCTGGTTCTACGAGCCCGCCGCCGGCGGGCACGGCTACGGCAAAGACAACAAGGAACGCGCGGCCTTCACCGCGCTCGGCTACGCGTTCCTTCGCGATGCGATCGGCTGGATGCCTGCCTAGTTCGACAGGAACTCGTTCGTGTAGAAGGCCGTCGCGGGCTGGCTGGTTTCGACCTCGCGGTACTTTTTCATCAGGTCGAGCGTCAGCGCCCAGTCCGCATCCTCGGCGAGGCCGACGCGCTTGCCCTTCGGGATGCCGGCGGCGGTCACCAGGTTCGATTCCTCGACCGTCTTGATCAGCACATCCAGCGGCAGGTCCTTGTTCATGCGGTTGACCGCGGCGGCCGCTTCCTTGGGCTCGGCCATCATCGCCTCGTAGGATCTCTGGCTGGCGCGGACGAAGCGCTTCACCATGTCGGGCTTGGCCCTGATCGTGTCGTTATGCGCGATCACCGTCATGCCGATGGTGTTGACGCCGTAATCGGCGAAGGCGAGCGTGACCGAGTCCACGCCCTTCGCCTTGAACAGCGTCGGGAACTCGGTGATGCCGCCGAGCACCGCGTCGACCTGCTTGTCGAGGAAGGAGGTGGTCTTCGCGGTCGCGTCCATCATCACCAGGCGAATCTTGCTGTCATCGAGCTTGTTGGCGGCGACCACCGCCGGCCAGAGCTGGGTCAGGCCGTCGCCGGCGGTAACTGCCAGGCGCTTGCCCTCCAGATCCTTCATCGTCTTGATGCCGAGATCGGCGCGGGCGATGACGCCGAAGGTCGAGCGGTTCACCACCGACATCACCGACTTGGCCGGGATGCCCTTCGACGCGCCGGCGATCAGGCTGCCGGCATCGGCCATGGCGAAGTCGTCGTCCTTCGAGCCGATCTGCTGCACGGAGCGGGCCGAGCCGCGCCCCTCGTTCAGCGTGAGGTCGATGCCTTCGGCCTTGTAGTAGCCGCGCTCCTTGCCCAGCACGAAGGCGCCGTGCGAGCCGCTCAGCAACCAGTTGAGGCGAAGGCTGACCTTTTCCTGGGCTAAGGCCGGGCCGGCGATCAGCAGGGACGCCGCGACGATGAGTGATCCGAGACGCATGGTTTCCTCCTGGGATCGGTCCGGTTCGTCCGGATTCTGTTTCCGATCGTGAATTGTCTCGGCGATGGTAGAAGGCCGGTCACGGAAAACACAAGAGAGTCGCATGGTTTCGCGAATTGCATTCCTCGGCGTCGCTCACTGGCACGCGCCCATTTATGTGGGCATCCTGAAGACGTTAGGCATTCCAGTGCTCGGCGCCTCCGACCCGGACCGTGAGGCCGGTGCCGCGCAGGCGGCCAGGCTCGGCCTCCCCTTCGAAGCCGATGCGGGCGCCATGCTCGATAAGGCGAAGCCCGACTTCCTCATCGTCATGCCGCGCCACGACCGCGTGCCGGAGACCCTCAAGCCCGCGCTCGATCGGCGGCTCCCGATGCTGGTCGAGAAGCCGCTCGGGCTGAACGGCAATGAGGCGCGCGCCGCGGCACGCCTCATCGAAGCCTCCGGCATCTGGGCGACCGCGGCGATGACCGTGCGCCATAACGCGATCTGGCGGCATCTCGACTCGATGCGGAAAGCCGGCACGCTGGGTACCGTCATGCACGCGCACTTCCGCATCGTGAACGGGCCGCCCCGGCGCTACCCGGACTGGGGCGTCGGCTGGATGCTGGAGCCGGAGAAGTCCGGCGGCGGCGCTTTGCGTAATCTCGGCATCCACGGCGCCGATGCCTTCCTCAAGCTGGCCGGACCGAAAGTCGAGGTGCGTGCTGCCTCGCTGACCCGCCATGCCTATGGCCTCGCGGTCGAGGAGTTCGCAACCGGACTGCTCGCCTCGCCGTCCGGTGCCGTCGCCACCATCGAGGCCGGCTATTCCTATGCCGCCGGCGGCGGCGATTTCGAATGGCGGATCGCCGCCACCGGCGCCTATCTTCTCGAGACCGCCGCCCAACTCACGATCCGCCTTCCGGACGGGCAAATCCTCACCGAGGAAATCCCGAAGATCCCGGTGCAGCAGCCGATGGTCGTGGCGGCGCTCGCGGATGTCGCCGCCGGCCGGCCGCCCGCCTGCTCGGTCTCCGAATGCGCCGACGCGGTCGAGCTCTGCGATCGGATCTACGCCGCGGCGCGCTAGCCGAGCGAGAGCTTCCCCGTCGCCTGCAGCACGCCGCGTTCGAGGAAGAGGTTGGTCACTTCCTCGACGACCTTGGTGAAGGCCGGGAGCTGGCGGGCGGCGATGCCGCGCGGACGCGGCAGGTCGATGGTCAGCAGCCGCTCGATACTTCCCGGCCGCGGGCTCATCACCGCGACGCGGTCGGCGAGCAGCACGGCTTCATCGATCGAATGGGTGATGAAGACCACGGTCTTGGGCTTCGCCAGCCACAGCGCCTCGAGGTCGAGGCGGAGCTGCTCGCGGGTCAGCGCATCCAGCGCACCGAAGGGCTCGTCCATCAGCAGCACCGGCGGGTTATGGATCAGCGCGCGGACGATGGCGACGCGCTGGCGCATGCCGCCCGACAGCTCGAAGGGATAGCGATCCTCGAAGCCCTTGAGGCCGACCGCGTCGAGCAGCCGCCGCGCCTGCGGCTCGTATGAAGTGGCATCGAGGCCGCGCAGCTCGAGCTGGGCGAGCACGTTACCGAGCACGGTCCGCCAGTCCAGGAGCACGGGCGACTGGAAGACAATGCCGACCTCGGTGACCGGCTTGGTCACGGTGCCGGCGCCGACCGTGATTGTCCCGCTGGTCGCCGGGATCAGCCCGGCGATCATGCGCAGAAGCGTACTCTTGCCGCAGCCGGACGGGCCGACCACAGCGAAAAATTCGCCGGGCGCGATCTCGATGTCGATCGGCGTCAGCGCCTCTGTCGTCTGCGCGCCGCGGCGGAAGGTCTTGCTCGCGCCGGCGAGCCGGATGGGAAGCGTTCCGGTCATCAGGTCTGCTCGCCCACGCTCTCGTTGCGCCGCTGCGCGGTGTGCCATGGGATCGCGAGGCGCTCGATGCCCTCGACCGCGTAGTAGATCGCGAGCCCGATCGCGCTCAAGACGAAGACCGTGGCGAAGACCGCGCTCGCCAGCAGATTGCCATTGTATTCTAGCAGCAGGTAGCCGAGCCCTTTGTCGGAGGCGATGAACTCGGCGACGACGGCGCCGGTGACCGCGTTGACGGCACCGATGCGAAGGCCGGTGAAGATCGAAGGCAGCGCCGAAGGCAGCCGGATGCGCCAGAAGAGCCGCCAGGCATTGGCCCCGGTCGAGCGCGCGAAATCCATGATCTCGGCATTGATGCCGCGGAAGCCGGCGACGTTGTTCACCAGCATCGGGAAGAAGCAGAGGAGGAAGACCAGCGTCAGCTTCGAGATCCAGCCGATGCCGAACCAGATCACGAAGATCGGCGCGATCGCGATCTTCGGCACGACCTGGAAGGCCACGATCAGCGGATAGACCACGCGCGCCATCCAGGCGTTGAAGGCGATGCCGGTGGCGAGCGGCAGGCTGATCGCGACGGCGAGCGCGAAGCCGCCCAGGATCTCGAGGCCGGTTATCCAGGCGCCGCCGAGGATGCGCGGCCAGCGGCGCGAGAGGTCGGCCAGGATCGCTGTCGGGGCCGGCAGGAGGTAGTTCGGCACCTCGAACAGGCGGACCGCCAGCTCCCAGACGGCGAGCACGGCAAGGACGAGGCCGAGCGGCTGCGCGATCCGTCTAATCCAGCTCATCCTGCATCCCCCTGCTTCATTGGCCGCGATGGTAGGGGGCTGGGATTTCAGAGAGCAAGCGCTGCCGCGATCAGACGGAAAGGGCAAAACTCTCGACCGTCTCCCATTCCTCGATTGGCACCTCATCGCCGGAGCGGACGATCTCGATCCGCTCGAAGCGCACGCGGCAGTCGGTGAGTCGCACCCGCATCTCCACCGCGGCCTCGGATTTGGGGTGCTGCGGCGCCGGCCCGTAGAGCAGCGATACATGCGGCATGAATTCAGCCGCCTCGGCGCCGAGCACGGCAATATCGGTGCGGCGCTTGAGCTCGTGCAGCGCGCCCTCGGCCGGGAACAGCGCATAGAGGGAGCGGAAGAAAGAGGCGCCGAGGGCGACGCCGACGATCGGTGCCTCGATCGGGGCCGTAGATGCGGCGATCGGTGCGGTCAGGCGCGCGAGATCGGCGCGGTCGAAGGGACGCCCGCCGATGATGGTCAGGTGGGGAACGAAGCGCGGGCTGGAGTAGCGTGCGGCGAGCCCCTCAACGATCGCCGTGAACTCCCGCTGCCAGGCCGGCTCCGGCATCAGCCAGATTGAATAGACATCCGCCTTCATTCGGGCAGCATACACCGACCTGCCTGGGGAGCCCGCCCATGTCTGCCGATGCCTTCCATGCCGCGCGCGACTTCCTTTTCCGCACGCGCGAGGATTACGAGACCGCCTATCGCGATTTCCGCTGGCCCAAGCTCGATCGTTTCAACTGGGCGCTCGACCATTTCGATGCCATGGCGAAGAGCAACGAGCGGCCTGCCCTCTGGCAGGTCGATGAAGGTGCCGGCGAGATCAAGGTCTCCTTCGCCGCGATGTCGGCCCGCTCCAACCAGGTCGCGAACTGGTTCCGGAGCCTCGGCGTCAAGCGCGGCGACCGAGTCCTGCTGATGCTCGGGAATGTCGTGCCGCTCTGGGAGAGCCTGCTGGCGGCGATGAAGCTGGGCGCCGTGATCGTGCCGGCAACGACGCTGCTGACCCGCGACGACCTCCTCGACCGTTTCAGCCGCGGCCGCGTGCGCCATGTCATCACCGGCGCGGCGAACGCGTCCAAGTTCGACGACCTGCCCGGCGACTACACGCGCATTATCGTCGGGGGCGAGAAACCGGACTGGCATAGCTACTCAAGCGCCGATACCGCCTCGACCAGCTTCACCCCTGACGGCGAGACCAAGGCGACCGACCCGCTGCTGCTTTATTTCACCTCCGGCACCACCAGCAAGCCGAAGCTCGTGCTGCACAGCCATCAGAGCTATCCGGTCGGCCATCTCTCGACCATGTACTGGCTCGGCCTCAAGCCCGGCGACGTGCACCTGAACATCTCCTCGCCCGGCTGGGCCAAGCACGCCTGGAGCTGCATCTTCGCGCCGTGGAACGCCGGAGCGACCGTCTTCCTGTTCAACCAGCCACGCTTCTCGGCGAAGCCGCTGCTCGACACGCTGGTGCGCTGCGGGGTCACCACTTTCTGTGCGCCGCCGACGGTCTGGCGCATCCTGATCCAGGAGGACCTCGCCACCTGGAAGGTGAAGCTCTCCGAGGTTATCGGTGCCGGCGAGCCCCTCAACCCCGAGGTGATCGAGCGCGTACGCGCTGCCTGGGGTCTCACCATCCGCGACGGTTACGGCCAGACCGAGACCACTGCGCAGGTCGGCAACAGCCCCGGGCAGTCGGTGAAGGCGGGATCGATGGGCCGGCCGCTGCCGGGATACACGGTGCGCCTCGTCGATCCCGATGGAAAAGAGCAGACCGAAGCCGAGATCTGCCTGCCGCTCGCCGACCGCCCGCTCGGCCTCATGCAGGGCTATCAGGACGATGACGGCCGCATCCGGCCGCTCGAAGGCGAGGTCTATCGCACCGGCGACGTCGCGCACCGCGACGCCGACGGATACCTGACCTATGTCGGCCGTGCCGACGACGTCTTCAAAGCGTCCGACTACCGCATCAGCCCGTTCGAGCTGGAAAGCGTGATGATCGAGCATGCCGCCGTCGTTGAAGCCGCCATCGTTCCCTCGCCCGACCCGCTCAGGCTCGCCGTGCCCAAGGCCTTCATCGTTCTTGCATCCGGCCGCAAGCCGGATCGCGACACGGCGCTCGCCCTCTTCCGTCACGCCCGCGACCATCTCTCGCCCTTCAAGCGCGTGCGCCGGATCGAGTTCTCCGACCTGCCCAAGACCATCTCCGGCAAGATCCGCCGCGTCGAGCTGCGCCGGAACGAGGCAGAGCAGCGCCAGGCCGGCAAGCGCGGCGCTGCCGAGTTCTGGGAAGAGGACTTCCCCGAGCTGAAGTAGCGCGAGACTTAAGCGAACTTCGCCGTGATGCCCCCGTCCACGACGAGCTCATGCGCCGTCACGTATTTCGCCTCGTCGGAGGCGAGGAAAAGCGCAGCATGGGCCACGTCCCAGGCATCGCCCATATGCCCCATCGGGCATTGCGCGTCGCGGCGCTTCACCATCTCGGCGGAATCGTTGGCGTTCGAATAGGCGGATTGCAGGCCGGCATGAATGAGCGGCGTGTTCATCAGCCCGGGCAGGACGCAGTTCGCGCGGATGCCCTTCTTCGCGTATTGCAGCGCGATGGTACGCGTGAAGGCAAGGATCGCGCCCTTGGTCGTCGAGTAGGTGATATAGGGCACTCCGGAGTCGCGGATGCCGGCGATCGAGGAGATGTTGACGATCGCCCCCTTCCCTTGCGCGACCATCAGCGGCAGCACGCGCCGGCAGGTCAGCATCAAGCTCTTGAGGTTGATCGAGAGAACGCGATCCCACTCCTCCTCGGTGATCGTCTCGATCGGCGTCAACCTCGCGATGCCGACATTGTTGTGCAGGATATCGACGCGGCCGAAACGCTTTACGCCCTCGCCGACGGCGCGGTCGACATCGGCGGCGGACGAGACATCGCATTTCACCGCGATCGCCTCTCCGCCTTCGGCCGCGATGATGCCGGCTGTCTCTTCGGCGGCTTCCTTGTTGACGTCGAGGCAGACGAGTTTGGCGCCCTCGCGCGCGAACAGGACCGAGGTGGCCTTGCCGTTGCCCCAGCCCGGGCCGATCGAGCCGGCGCCGGTGACGATCGCGACCTTATCCTTGAGCCTCGTTCCCATCTTCTTCCCCCGTCTCCGCGACGAACGCATCGAAAGCCCGCCAGAAGCGGTTCCTGAGATCGTCGCGCTCTTTCAGGATCTCGTGCAGCGCATCCTCGATCAGGACGAAACGGCCATGCGGCAGCCGCCGCATCAGCGCGCGTGACGCCTCGGTATCGACCAGCGCATCGCGGCCCGCGCCGACGATCAGCGTCGGCGCCAGGACATTCTCGACATATCCGTAGGATTTGATCTCGCCGATCGAGCGGAAAGCGGCCCGGACCCAGCCATAGGTCGGCCCGCCGATGCCGAGCGCGCGGTTGGCGCGGACCTGCTCGGCCGTCGCCATGAAGCGATCGCGATCGGATGTGAGGATGTTGCCCTCGAACTGCTCGCGCCACGCGCCGTAGTCCTGCCCGCCCGGCACGTAGTGATCGTCGAGGCCAAAGAAAGACAGGCCGATCGCGGCGAGATGCGCGATCCCGTGCGTGAAGGGCGGCAGCACCAGGTCGATCATCGGCGCGACGAGGACGGCGCGGGCGATGCGGGCGGGCCGATCATGGGCTAGGCGGAGCGCCAGATGGCCGCCCATCGAGTGGCCGACCAGCGTCACCGGCTCACGCGGCACCGTCTCGGCGAGAACGATGTCGAGATCGGCGAGGAAGCGGTCGAAGTCGAGGATGTGCCCTTTGTCCGGGTTGTCGAGCGGGCGGTCGGAGAGGCCTTGGCCGCGCCAGTCCATGGTCCAGACGCCGAAGCCGCGTTTCTGGAAGTCGCCGATCGTCTCCAGATGCTTCTCGATGAACTCGCTGAAGCCGGTGAGGAAGAGCAGCCGCCCCTCGCCCGGTCCTGTCGCCGGTAAGGAGGCCGTGCGCAGCCTCGTGCCGTCTTCGGCCTCGACCCAGCGGACGACGCCGCCCTGGCCTTCGATGCTCGGGATGCTCACCGCCGCCGCTCCTGTCGTCCGAACAGCCAGACCGCGACCAGCACCGCGAACGCGCCAATGCCAACCATGATCGTCGCCAGCGCGTTGATCTGAGGATTGAGACCGAGGCGGGCGCTGGAGAAGACCACCATCGGCAAGGTCGTGGCCCCTGGCCCCGCGACGAAGCTCGCCAGCACGACGTCGTCGAGCGACAGCATGAAGGCGATCAGCCAGCCGCCGCCGAGCGCCGGCAGGATCAAGGGAAGGGTCACGCGCAGGAAGACCTGTGGCGGTGTGGCGCCCAGGTCAAGGGCAGCCTCCTCAAGCGAGCGATCGAAATCGGCGAGGCGTGCGCGGACCACCAGCGTGACGTAGGCCATGCCGAGCGTCGTATGCGCGACCACGATGGTCCAGGCGCCGCGTCCCGGGCCGTCGAGCCAGCTATCGACCGAGACAAAGGCCAGCAGAAGCGCGAGACCGAGAATCACCTCAGGCAAGGTCAGCACCGCACCGAGCGCGCCGGCAAGCAGGCCGCGGCCACGGAAGCGTCCGAGACGCGAGAGCGCGAAACCGGCGAGCGCGCCGAGCATGGTCGCGAGGCTGGCAGAGATCATCGCGACGACGAGACTCAGGCCCGCAGCGTCGAGCAGCCGCTCGTTGTCGGCGAGTTCACCATACCATCTGGTCGAGAAGCCCGACCACAGCGTCACCAGCCGCCCTTCGTTGAAGGAGAAGGCGACGACCCAAAGGATCGGCCCGTAGAGAAAGGCGAAGCCGAGACCGAGCGCGAGAAGGCGGAGGCTGCGCGAACTCATCCTAGCCCCCGCGCCGTCGGCGCCTGGGAGCGCTGCGCCAGCGCGATCGGCGCAGCGAGCAGCACCAGCAGCATGACGGCGAGCGCCGAGGCGAGCGGCCAGTCGCGGTTGTTGAAAAATTCCTGCCAGATCACCTTACCGATCATCGGCGTGCCGGGTCCGCCGAGAAGCTCGGGCACGACGAACTCGCCGACGGCCGGAACGAAGACGAAGAGCGATCCGGCGAGCACGCCCGGCAACGACAGCGGCAGGGTCACCGACCAGAAGATCCGTGCCGGCCTGGCGCCGAGATCGGCTGCCGCCGCGGAGAGCATGGGATCGATCTTCTCGAGGCTCGCATAGATCGGCAGCACCATGAACGGCAGGTAGGTGTAGATCATGCCGATCGCGACGGCGAAGCTGCCCGGTACCAGAGCCAGCGGGCTGTCGATCAGCCCGAGAGACTGCAGCAGTTCGCTCAGGAAGCCGGTCGGGCGCAGAAGGCCGATCCACGCATAGACGCGGATCAGAAAGGAGGTGACGAAGGGTAAGGCGACCAGCGCCAGCATTGGCGCTCGCCAGCGCCGAGGCGCGCCGGCGATGGCCCAGGCCATGGGATATCCGATCAGGACGCAGGCGACGGTCGATGATGCGGCAAGCCCGAGCGAGGCGAGAATGGCTTCGACGTAGAGATCGTCCTCCAGCAGCAAGGCAAAGTTTCCGAGACTCCCCTGGAAGGCACCGTCGGCGAAGAGCGGCGTGAAGGGCGGCTGGCCGACCACGGCCTGCGACAGCGAGACCTTGAGGATCAACGCGAAAGGCAGGCCGAAGAAGACGAGAAGCCAGAGCGCCGGCAGGCCGACGAGGAGGCGCCGCATCAGCCCGCCCCTGCCGGAAAGACCTGCGAGGCGGAGGCCGGCCAGCTCACGGTGACACGCTCGCCGGGACGCGCGACGGGACCGTCGCGATTGGGCCGCGCCGTGCGAAGCTCGACGCCGTCGGCGAGCGCCAGCCGGTAGACGGACTGGTCGCCGAGATAGGTGACGTCGGTCACCGTCGCTTCGCGCGCGTTGTCGCCGGGACCGAGATCGATCTTCTCCGGCCGGAGCCCGACGACCACGGCGGCGCCGACGGACAGCGGCGCGGATCGCGCCTGCACGGCGCCAAGGCCCGGCACCTCGATCGTCAAGGTCTCTCCGGTGGCCGCGACGCGCCCTTCCATCAGGTTGATCTGGCCGATGAAGCGGGCGACGGCGAGCGATGCCGGGCGCTCGTACAGATCCTCGGGCGTGCCGAGCTGCGCGAGCCGGCCGCGGTCGAGGAGCGCGACGCGATCGGCCAGCGCAAGCGCCTCCTCCTGGTCATGCGTCACCAGCACGAAGGTGGTGCCGAGCGCGTCGTGCAGGCGCTTGAGTTCGATGCGCATGTGCTCGCGAAGGCCGCGGTCGAGGGCGGCCAGCGGCTCGTCGAGCAGCAGCAGCTTCGGCCGCTTGGCGAGCGCGCGGGCGAGCGCGACCCGCTGCGCCTGCCCGCCCGAGATCTGCCGCGACTTGCGTTCGCCTAGCCCGTCGAGCCTGAGCAGCGCCAGCATCTCGGCGACCCGGCGGTCGAGCTCAGTCCCGGAGAGCCCATCGCGGCGGAGACCGAAGGCGACGTTGTCCGCTACGGTCATATGCGGGAACAGCGCATAGGACTGGAAGACGAGGTTGATCGGGCGCTCGTAAGGCGGGACGCCGGAGAGATCGGCGCCGTCGAGCGTGATGCGTCCCTCGTCCGGCGCTTCGAATCCCGCGATCAGGCGGAGCAGCGTGGTCTTGCCCGAGCCCGAGGCGCCGAGGAGCGCGAAGAAGCTGCCGGCACCGATCGCGAGATCGAGGTTGTCGAGGACCGCCGCCGCGCCGAAGCGCTTGGACAGTCCCTCGACCGCCAGCGCCCCTTGGTTCACCTATTTACCGGCTTTGACGCGGGTGAAGGAGCGGGTGAAGGCCCGGTCGACTTCGCGCGACAGGGTCTTGTCGGCGAAGAGCCGTTGCTTGACCTGCGCGCTCGGATAGACCGAGGCATCCTCCTTCAGGTCGTCATCCACGAACTCGAGCGCCTTGGCATTCGGGCTCGCATAGGAGACGGCGTTGGAGATGGCACCCGCGACCTCGGGCGTCAGGATGAAGTTGATGAAGGCATGCGCGTTGTTGGGATGCGGCGCGTCGGCCGGGATCGCCATCATGTCGAACCACACCATCGCCCCTTCCTTGGGGATGACGTAGCCGACCTCGACCTTCTTGCCGGCATCGGCGGCGCGGTTCTTCGCCTGAACGATGTCGCCGGAGTATCCGAGCACGAGGCAGATGTCGCCGGCAGCAAGGTCGTTGATGTACTTGGACGAGTGGAAGTAGGTGATGTGCGGGCGTACCTTCATCAGATGCGCCTCGGCGGCACGCACGTCGTCGGTCTTGGCCGTGTTCGGGTCGCGGCCGAGGAAGCGGAGCGTCGACTTGATCACGTCGGAGGGCGAGTCCAGCATCGCCACGCCGCAATCCTTGAACTTCGAGACCACGGCCGGATCGAACATCAGACGCCAGGAGTCGAGGGGCGCATTCGGCATGCGCTCCTTGATCTTCTCGATGTTGTAGCCGATGCCGGTGGTGCCCCAGAGATAGGGCACGCCATAGGCGTTGCCGGGATCGTGGTTGGCGACGATCCGCATCAGCGAGGGGTCGAGGTTCTTCAGGTTCGGAAGCTTCGCCTTGTCGACCTTGCGGAAGAGGCCGGCCGAGATCTGGCGCTGCATGAAGGAGGCGGTCGGGACCACGATGTCGTAGCCGCTCTTGCCGGCCATGAGCTTGGCCTCGAGCATCTCATTCGAGTCGAAGGTGTCGTAGACGACCTTGATCCCGGTCTGCTTCTCGAAATCCTCCAGCGCGTCGTCCGAGATGTAGTCGGACCAGTTGTAGACATGCAGGATCTTCTGTTCCTGGGCCTGGGCCGGCCATGTCAGGAGGAGGAGCGCCAGCGTCCAGCGTGCGAGCATGCTCATAGTCCGAGCGCCTCCTCGGCGCGCATGTATTTCAGGCGGAAGACGTCGGCAACCGCCTTGTAGGTGATGTGCCCGCCCATGACGTTGAGGCCGGCGCGGAGATGCGGATCGTCGGCCATCGCCTTGCGGTGACCGTTGTCGGCGAGCGCCAGCACGAAGGGCAGGGTTGCGTTGTTGAGCGCGAAGGTCGAAGTCCGCGCCACGCCGCCCGGCATGTTGGCGACGCAGTAATGCACGACGCCGTCGACGACATAGGTCGGATCGGCATGGGTCGTCGGCCGCGAGGTCTCGAAGCAGCCGCCCTGGTCGATCGAGATGTCGACCAGCACCGAGCCCTTCTTCATGCGTCGGACCATATCGCGCGTCACCAGCTTGGGCGCCGCCGCGCCCGGCACCAGCACGGCGCCGACGACGAGGTCGGCCTGCAGCACCAGTTCCTCGATGGCGTCGAGGGTCGCGTAGGCCGTGCGGAGCGCCGGGCCGTATTGCATGGCGAGGTCG
>VGEH01000071.1 GCA_016869375.1 Alphaproteobacteria bacterium
GGCCGATCCGGAGTTGATGGCTGCCGACAAGTTGTTCAACTCCTCGCTCAAGCTCGATGACCAGAAGAAGGCGGTCGTCGACTGGACGAAGCGCATGTACGAGTGGGTGCCGGCGATCAACACCGGTGCCATCGGCCGCTACCAGGCGACCGTCGCCAAGGTCCAGAACTACGAGCCGAACCGCATCCCGCGGATGTGGGACGTCTGGTTCAACTAGGCCCAAGAGCGTCGATTCGCGGCCGGCAGGAGCGATCCTGCCGGCCGTATTCTTTTCGGGGCCGGATTTCGTCTGGCTCCCGGCGGTGCCTGACGGTGCTGACGTCTTGCTCCAGAATGGCCGCCTTGAGAGATCCGCAGGCCCGAATGACCGTTAGGACGGCCCGGCAATCATTCGTGAAAGTTAATTCCGATAGGAAAGTAGACGTTTATCGGTGCTACTTGCCCTTCCCCTTCGGGAAGATCACCGCCACCTGGTTGTCGTAGGCGACGCCCTTGGCATCGACGATGAAGTTCCCGGTGACATGGCCGGTCGCGCCCTTGAACTGGCCGCCGCCCTCGGTGATGCGCCAGACGGCACAGCCGGCGCTCACGTCCTTGGCGGCGCTGGCGCCGAGGAAGCCCTGGCCGACGGTGTTGAACTTGAGCCAGGTCGAGCCGTCGCCGAACTTGATGGTGCCGGACTCGATGAATACACCGTCGCCGGTAAGCGTCAGCACCGTCTCCGCCGCGGCCTTGCCGCTCGCCAGCTTCTTGTAGGTCGACTTGACGCCCTTGTCGCCGATCTCGGTGGTCATCGAGCAGCTGCTCGCCTTGAGGCTGACGCCGAGCACGCCCGGCGCATGCGCCATCGGCGTCGGCGAGCCCTCGAAGCGCAGGAAGAGAACGATCGGATCCATCGGTGCCCCCTCTTTACTCATTCGGTTGGTTGGTGGAGGCGCATCGTAGGCATGGCTGGCGCGCCGTGAAAACCTCCGGCCGTTAACCGCGAAAGGCAGGGGCGTTGCCGGCTCGCCCGACGAGCCTGTATGGTCTTGCTGGCCTGGGCAGAACCGGCCGGAGGGGGCTCCGCCGAGCGCCACCTGCCTCCGGGCACCGAACGCCACGAAGAGGGCACACAGACCGCATGTCACAGCCTGCATCCGGCTGGCTGAAGACTCTCGTTGCCGGTCCGGAGGTTCCGGAGACGATCCAGCGCGAGCTCGTGGTCGCGCTCTACCCGCCGTCCTTCCGCATCGGCACCTCGTTCCTCTGTTCCATCGTCAACGGCCTCGTTCTGGCGGCGGCGATGGAAAGCGCGCTGCCGCTCTGGTGGATGGCGGTCGCCGTCCTCATCTGCATCGGCCGTACGATAGACTGGCTGCGGTACCGGCGGTCTCCCCACCTCCATGCGCCCAGGGAGTGGGCGCGCCGCTTCACGCTCGGCATGCTGCCCTTCGGCCTCTGGTGGGGCGCGACCGCGGCGCTTCTCTTCGTCAGCGACGATCCGCTCGTACAGTCGATCGCCGTCCTGTCGACCATCGCCATGACCGCGGGCGTGGTCACCTCGTACTCGTCGCATCCGCCTGCCGCCTCCGCCTTCATCATGCCGACGATGGGCTTCTTCGCCATCGCCGGTGCGATCCATGGCGGGTTTCTCGGCTTCACGGTCTTCTTCATCCAGGTGGTGCTGCTCGCCAACTACCTGGTCATCATCCGCGAATCCTTCGCCTCGTCGCTGAACGCCCTGGTCCTGCGCCACGAGAAATCGCAGCTCGCCGAGCATCTCGCCGATGCCCATGACGCGCTCGAGCGCGAGGGCCGGGCGAAGTCCGAGTTCCTGGCGAATATGAGCCACGAGATCCGGACGCCGATGAACGGCATCATCGGACTCAACACCATCCTTCTGGACACGCCGCTTTCCGACGAGCAACGGAAATTCGCCGAGGCGATGCAGATTTCGGCCGACTCCCTGCTCTCCATCATCAACGACGTGCTCGACCTCTCCAAGCTCGAGGCCGGCAAGGTCGTGCTCGAATCGATCGACTTCGGGCTCGAGAAGCTGGTCGACGGTGCCGTCGACCTGCTGGCGCCGCGCGCGCATGAGCGAGGGCTCGAGATCGCCACCTATGTCGAGGAGAGCGCCCGCGGCACGTTGCGCGGCGACCCGGTGCGCATCCGCCAGATCCTCCTCAATCTGCTTTCGAATGCCATCAAGTTCACCGAGAAGGGTTCGATCACGATCGAGGTCAGCGCGAAGGACGCGGAACTGGGCGAAGCGCGCATCCGCCTCCTGGTCCGCGATACCGGCATCGGCATGAGCGCGGAGACGCGCCGGAAGCTGTTCCAAAAATTCCAGCAGGCCGATGGCTCTATCTCTCGCCGCTTCGGCGGCACGGGCCTCGGCCTCGTGATCTCGAAGCAGCTGGTCGAGCTGATGGGCGGCGAGATCGGTGTCGTAAGCGCGCCCGGTGCCGGCAGCACCTTCTGGGTCGAGCTGGTCCTGCCGCGCAGCCAGGTCGAGGCGGCTCCGGCAGCGGAAGCAGGCGCGTTGGAGGGACGGTCGGTGCTGGTCATCGACGATGCCGAGGTGACGCGCCGCTCGCTCGCTCGCCGCCTCGAAGCCGAAGGCGTCTCCGTCGCGACGGCTGCGACCGGCGCGGAGGCCGAGTCGGTGGCGGAGCTGGCCCGTGCCGAGAACAAGCCCTTCGACGTCATCCTGGTCGACCGCGATCTGCCGGATACCTCGGGGCTCGAACTCGGCAAGCTTCTCAGGGCCGCGACCGAGGGAAGCACGACCAAGCTTCTCCTGGTGGCACCGCTCGGGCCGCTCGCGACCTCGCATCGCCTCAACCGATCCGTCTTTGACGGGCTCATCACCAAGCCGATCGGCCGGCGCGACCTCGTCGTTCGTCTCAAGCGTGCGATTGCCGGCGAAGACCTGGATGCGGCCATCGCGCCGGAGCCGAACCTGCAGGTACGCCCGCCGGGGCCTGCCTCCGGCCGCGTCCTGGTCACCGAGGACAACGCCATCAACCGCCTCCTCGCCGTGACCCTGCTCGAAGGCGCCGGCTACGAGGTGGTCGTCGCCGTGGACGGTGCCGAGGCGATCGAGGCGACACGCCGGCAGACCTTCGACGTCGTGCTGATGGACGTGCAGATGCCGAATGTCGACGGCGTGCAGGCGACGCAGGCGATCCGGCGCCTGGGCGAGACGCATCGAAAGCTGCCGATCATCGCCATGACCGCGAACGCCATGGCCGGCGACCGCGAGTTCTATCTCGGCGCCGGCATGAACGACTACATCGCGAAGCCACTAGTGCCGAGCAAGTTCCTCGAAATCGTCGCGCGCTGGATCGAGACGACCCCGACGGCAGCACCCGCGGCGGTGCCGGCAGCCATAGAGGATGGCGACCGCCCGATCATCGACGACAGCCTGCTCGACGAGCTCAAGCGCAAGGTGCCGGAAGAGACCTTCCAGGAGCTGCTCGGCTTCTTCCTCGATGGCGCGTTCACCAGCATGTCGAAGATCGAGACGATGATCGAGGCCGGCGACCTCCAGGGCCTCGCTGCCGAGGCGCACGCGCTCAAGGGCATGGCGGGCAATTTTGGCGCCGCCAGGCTGGAGGCCCTGGCGGGGCGGCTGGAGAAGGCCTGCAAGGCGGGCGATCAGCCGGCGGTGACCGACCTCGCGGCGAAGGGCCGCCAGCTCTTCGCGCAGACCCGCACCCTGATGCGCGAGCGCCTGGTCGCACCCGCTTGAGGCGACTCAAGCGCGGTCGCGTAGCTCCGTCGCGCCGTCGTGCTTGGCGCAATGGGCGCAGCAGTACATCGCGCCGTCCTTCTCGAGCCCGTGGCCGATGATCCGGCAGCGGCAATGCGAGCAGCGAGGAGCCGTCGCCTCGATCGCGCATTCAAGGCTGTCGAAGGTCCAGCTCTTGCCGCCCTGGATCACCTGGAAGGCCTTGTCATAGTCGTTGCCGCAGACATCGCATCGCATGGCCGTTCTCCTGCTTACCCTGGAGGAACGGCCCGGCGCGGTCCGGGTTGCACCCTATTTGATCCTGGGTAGCGGCTTCGTCGCCCTGCGGAAACCGGCCCAGGGATCCTTGTCGAGCTTGTCGAGGCGGTTCATCAGATTGTCGACGGTGAACTGGTCGCCGCGTACGCCGAGATCGAGCTCCTCCCATCCGATCGGCACCGCGACCGGCGCGCGGGCGCGGGCGCGCACCGAGTAAGGGGAGACGGCGGTGGCGCCGCGTCCGTTGCGCAGATAGTCGACGAAGATCTTTCCGGTCCGCACCTTCTTGGACATGTTCGCGGTGTAGCGGTCGGGGAAGTCGCGGGCGAGGCCCTCCGCGATCTTGCGCGTGAAGTCCTTGACCTTGGCCCAGTCTGCTTCCGGCCTCAGCGGCACGACGACATGAAGCCCCTTCCCGCCCGTGGTCTTGAGGAAGGGCTTCAGCTTGAGCTGGATCAGCCGGCGGCGTACCTCGCGCGCGGCCTCGACCACGTCGTCCCAGCCGACGTCCTTGTCGGGGTCGAGATCGAAGATGATCTGGTCCGGCTTCTCTATCGAGTCCGCGGTCGATCCCCAGAGATGGATCTCGACGACGCTGAACTGCACCAGCGCGGCGAGGCCGTCGAAGTCGCGGATGAGCATATGCTTCTCGCCGTCCTTCGGATCCCTCAGGTCGGCGATCGCCTTGTGCATGCCGGGCGAGCGGTGCTTCTGGAAGAAGAGCTGGCTACCGCCGATCCCGTCGGGCGCGCGTACCAGCGACAGCGGCCGATTGACGACATAGGGCTTCATTCGGTCCCAGACCGCGGCGTAGTGGTCGAGCAGACCCTGCTTGGTCAGGCCGACATCGGGCCAGAGCACACGGTCGGGGTGGCTCAGCTCCACTGAAGTTGTCACCGACTTACGAGCCTTGCTCGCCATCCCGCCCTCGCGACGGATCTCGGCCGCCGGCTTGTCCTCGCGGAGGCCGACGAAAGCCGAATGGCGAAGAATGCCATCCGCGGTCCAGGCGCGGAACTCCACTTCCGCGACCAGCTCGGGCTTCACCCAGACGACCCGGCGGTCGCCGGGCTGGCGCGCCGTGAAAGGCGAGCGTCCGGTGCGGAGCTTGTCCAGGCGTCGCTTGAGATCCTGTGCGACCTTCTGCGAGTAGCCGGTGCCGACCCGCCCAGCCGGCTTCAGCTCGCCGCCTTCGTGGTAGCCCACGACCAGCGAGCCGATGGCGTTCCGCGCTGCGGTCGAGGGCACGTAGCCGGCGATCACGAATTCCTGGCGCTGACTGCACTTCGATTTGATCCAGTCGCCGGTGCGGCCGCTCCGATAGGGGGCATCCGCGCGCTTCGAGACGACACCCTCAAGACCGAGCCGGCACGCCTGGTCGAGCATCAGATCGCCGTCTTCGGAGAAGTGCTGGCTGAGGCGGACGGCGCCGGTCCTGGTCGCCTCCTCGTCCTCGAACAGTGCTTCCAGCTTTTCCTTCCGCTCGAGCAGCGGCAGCCCGGTCAGGTCGGCACCATCAAGATGAAGGAGGTCGAAGACGTAGAAGACGAAACGACCTGTGCGACCTTCCGAAAGATCGGCCTGGAGCAGGGAGAAGTCGGCGATGCCGGTCTCGGTCGGCACGACGATCTCGCCATCGATCACGGCTGACTTGCAGCGAAACTCGTCGAGCTCCTTCGGGATCGCCTTGCCGAAGCGTTCGGTCCAGTCGAGGCCGGTCCTGGTGATCAGCGCGACCTTGCCACCGCCGAGGATCGCCTGCATGCGATAGCCGTCGAACTTGATCTCGTGCACCCACTCCTTGCCCCGCGGCGTCTTGTCGGACCGCGCGAGGCACGGCGGGACGAAACGAGGCTTCGGCCTGGCCCGCGCCCTCACCTTCGTGCCTTCGGCGATCTCGGCCAGCGTGCGTCCCGTCTTGACGGACTGGGTTGCGATTCTGGTGATCTCGCTTTTCTTGCCCGACACCGCGAACGCGTCCTTGGCCTTGATCAGCAGCCAGTTGTCGCGCTTCTCCTTCGGCCGTCCCTTGAGCCGGACGAGATGCCAGCGTCCCTTGAGCTTCTCGCCTTCCAGACGAAACTCGAGATGGCCCTTCTTCAAGCCACGATCGGCATCGCCCTCGGGATACCAGCGCCCACGATCCCATTGCGAGACGGCGCCGGCCCCGTAATTGCCTTCCGGAATCGTGCCCTCGAATGAGCCGTAGTCGATCGGGTGATCCTCGACATGGACGGCAAGCCGCTTCTGGTCGGGATCGAGGCTCGGTCCCTTGGTCACCGCCCAGGACAGGAGCACACCGTCATGCTCGAGCCGGAGGTCGTAGTGGAGCCGCGTCGCGTCATGCTCATGGACGATGTAGAGCCCGCCCTTCGCCGATTTGGCGCCGCGCTTGCCGGTCGGTTCCGATGTCTGGTCGAAGTCGCGCTTGGCGCGGTAGATGGCGAGACGGTCCACGGCATGACCTTCGGCGAGGATTGAGGCTGCCGGATAAACCGGCCCGGCCGCGGGTTCGTTCCGCGCCGTCGCTGCCGCTATCGGCTTGACGGGACGTTGCTTCCCCGGCTCCAGTCACCTCGCCGATGCCCGCGCCGAGCGTCTCCCCTCATATCGTCGCCGTGCTTCTCTGCCTGACCACGGCGGCGACGGGCTCGCTGATGAATTGCTTCATCCGGCTCGTCACCGACGAGCTGCATCCGTTCGAGATTGCCTTCTTCCGCAACCTGTTCGGCTTCCTCTCGATCCTGCCCTTCGCCGTCGCCGCCGGACGCAGCGCCTTCCGTGCGCACCAGCCGGGACGGCTGTTCTTCGCCGCCTTCGTCAACCTGTTCTCGATGATGGCGGGCTTCAGCGCGGTGGCGCTGCTGCCGCTGAACGAGTTCACCGCGCTCACCTTCACCCAGCCGCTGTTCCAGACGATCGGCGCCGCCCTGATCCTCGGCGAGGCCGTCAGGCGCTGGCGCTGGATCGGCACGCTCGCCGGCTTCCTCGGTGTCCTCATCGTGATGCGGCCTGGAACGGAAGCCTTCACCCCGGCCTCGCTGCTCGCCCTCTTCGGTGCCTCGACCTATGCCGCCGTCGCGCTCATCATGAAGCGCGCATCGAACGAGAGCTCGATCACGGCGGTGCTCTATGTCTCCTTCGGAATCACCTGCCTCTCGCTGCCGGTGGCGGCGACGGTCTGGGTCTGGCCCAGCGCCTATGCGCTGATGGTGATGGCGGCGATCGGCGCGCTCGGCACCATCGGCTGGTTCGCCTTCGCCTATGCCTTCAAGCTCGCCGACGCCTCGGCGCTGGCGCCCTACGACTTCACACGGCTGCCCTTTGTCGCGGTGCCGGACTACCTCATGTTCGGCGAGGTTCCCGATGTCTGGACCTGGCTCGGCGCCGCGGTGATCTTCGCCGCCAGCGCCTTCGTCACGCGCGCCGAGGTCCGGCGCACCGGTTAGTCGCGGAACTGCCATTTCCGTGGAGGGGTTCTAAGCGCCGTTGGAGGCTCGAATCCCTTGCGCAGACGTTGGAAAGTCACGCTCGCCCTTCTCGGGACGGTGACGGCGGCGACCGTCGCCGCGGTCGTGCTGTTCGACTGGAACTGGCTCAAGCCCATCGCCGAGGCACAGGCCTCGGCCGAGCTCGGACGGAAGGTGACCATCGGCCATCTCGACGTAAAGCTCTCCCGCGAGCCGCTCGTCACCGTCGATCGCTTCACCATCGGCAATTCCGAAGGATTCCCGCAAGACACAAACGTCGCCGAGTTCGCGCGGATGAGCTTCACCCTCGACCTGATGCGGTATTTGCGGACCGGCGAGCTCTTCATCCCCGCGCTGACGCTCGATCAGCCTGTCGTGAAGGGCGAGACCAACGCCGCGGGCGAACCCAACTGGGTGATCGATCGCCTGAAGCCGAGCTCGCCGGATGCCACCGCGCCCGGCGCGCCGGAGATCGGACGGCTCACGGTCAATGACGGCCGCGTCAGCATCGTCGATGCCAAGACCAAGACGGACGTCGAGGTCGTTGTCCATACCGAGCCCGATCCGAAGGGCGGCGACTCGCAGCTCGTCTTCCGCGGCGAGGGCCGCTACGCCGACGCCAAGACCAAGTTCGAGGTCCGCGCCGGTTCGCTTACAGCCTTCCGCGACGTCGACACCCGTTACCCCGTCGACATCCTCTGGGAGGTTGGCGCCACGCGCGCGAAGATCGTCGGCACGGTCAGGAATCGCACGAACCTCGCCGGGATGGACGGACAGCTCGAAATCAGCGGCCCCGATATGAGCCTGCTCTATCCGATGACCGGCATTCCGCTGCCCGTGACGCCGCCCTACAAGGTAAAGGGCCACCTCTGGCACGCCGGCACGACGATCCATTTCGACAAGTTCGACGGACGCGTCGGCAACAGCGACCTTTCGGGCAGTCTCGCGGTCGATACCGGTGGGCGGCGGCGCGTGCTGACAGCCGATCTCAACTCGGCCAAGACCGTGCTCGCCGATCTCGGCGGCTTCATCGGGATGGCGCCGGGGAAGGCAGAAACGCCGAACGCGACGCCGCGCCAGCGCGCCGCCATGCAGGCGCAAAACGCCCGAAACCGGCTGCTGCCGGACAGGCGTCTCGACCTTTCCAAGGCGAACGAGATCGACGCACATGTGACCTATCGCGCTCGGCGGCTCGAATCCGACTATCTGCCCGTCGACGATCTGATGGTGAAGCTCGACCTCGAGAACGGCCGGCTCCGCCTGCGGCCGCTCAATTTCGGCGTCGGCAAGGGCCGGATCGCAGTGACACTGGATGTCGACACTAAGCCGAAGGTGCCGCGCTGGGATATCGATGCCGATTTTCGCAACATCGACCTCCGCCGCATCATGCAGAAGGCAGGCGGCGCCCTCGACGGCGCCGGGCTCGTCGGCGGAAAGCTGCAGATCGTCGGCACGGGCAACTCGACCGCCGAGGTGCTCGGCAACGGCGACGGCCATCTGCTGCTGGCGATGACCAGCGGCCAGGTGAGCGCGCTGCTGACCGAGCTGGCCGGCCTCGATCTTCTCGAGGCGCTCGGCTTCTCGGTGTCGGGGAAGGACAAGACCTTCGGCATCCGCTGCATGGTCTCCGATGCCCGCCTGGAGAAGGGCGTGCTTCGGACCAATTCCATGGTGCTGGATACCACCGACACCAATATCGGCGCCGCCGGCTGGGTCAACCTGCGCGACGAGGCCCTGGGCTTTCGCCTGGAGGCGCACCCGAAGGACGTCAGCCTTCTCTCCTTCCGCGCTCCCGTCCATGTCAGCGGCACGCTCAAGAACCCGAAAGTCGGGATCGACGCTGCGACGACGGGCGCGCGGGTCGGCGCCATGGCGGTGCTGGGCGCCTTGCTGACGCCGCTGGCGGCGCTGATCCCGACGATCGAGCTCGGCCTCGGCAAGGACAGCGACTGCACCGGCCTGATCGACTCCGCCGCGCGCTCGGCGCAGGAGGCGGGCCAGCCGCAGAAGAAGGCGCCCGATCCGCGGCAGAACCAGAAGGCGCGGCGTTAGCCCCGGGGTTACTCCGCCGCGGGCGCGGTGTCGATGTAGTCGGAGGGACCGGGCGTCTTGAAGCCGCCGGACTGCATACGCCAGAGCTTGGCATAGGCCCCGCCCGCGGCCAGCAGCTGGCTATGCGCGCCCTGCTCGACGATGCGGCCGTGATCGAGCACGATCAGCCTGTCCATGCGCGCAATGGTCGAGAGCCGGTGCGCGATCGCGATCACCGTCCGGCCCTTCATCAGGTCGTCGAGCTGCTCCTGGATCGCCGCCTCGACCTCGGAATCGAGCGCCGAGGTCGCCTCGTCCAGCACCAGGATCGGCGCGTTCTTGAGGATGACGCGCGCCAGCGCGACGCGCTGGCGCTGCCCGCCCGAGAGCTTGACGCCGCGCTCGCCGACATGCGCATCGAAGCCGCGCCGGCCGTTCCAGTCCTCGAGGCCGGCGATGAAATCGATCGCATGCGCGCGTTCGGCCGCATCGCGGATCTCCGCCTCGCTCGCATCCGGCCGGCCGTAGCGGATGTTGTCGCGGATCGAACGGTGCAGCAGCGAAGTATCCTGCGTCACCATCGAGATATGCCGGCGCAGGCTCTCCTGCGTGACCTTGGAGATATCCTGGCCGTCGATCAGGATGCGGCCTCCCTCCAGGTCGTGGAAGCGGAGAAGCAGGTTGACCAGGGTCGACTTGCCGGCGCCGGAATGGCCGACGAGGCCGACGCGTTCGCCCGGCGCGATGGTCAGGTCGATGCCGTGCAGCACGCCGCGCTCGGTGCCGTAGCCGAAGGAGATGCGCTCGAACTCGATCTTGCCACGCGTGACCTCGAGCGTACCCGCATCGGGACTGTCGGGCATCTGCCGCTTGACGGCGATCGATTTCATGCCGTCCTGCACGGTACCGATATTCTCGAAGATCGAGGTCACGTTCTGCGCGACCCAGCCGGCGATGTTGGCGATCTGCCAGGTGAGCGGCAGCGCCATCGCCACCGTGCCGACGCCGATCGTGCCGCCGATCCAGAGCCACACGGCGATCGCCGCCGTGCCGACGACCATGCAGGCGTTCAGCGTCGACAGCGACAGGCCGAACAGCGTGATCAGGCGCACCTGGTTGCGGAATGAGACCGTGTGCTCATCGACCGCTTCGCGCACGAAGGCGTCCTCGTCGCGGGCGCGCGCGAAGAGCTTCACCGTGACGATGTTGGTGTAGCTGTCGACGATGCGTCCGGTGAGCGCCGAGCGCATCTCCGAGGTCTCGCGCGAGCGGTCGCGCAGCCGCGGCACGAAGCCGCGCAGCAGCGCCAGGTAGCCTACGAACCACAGCGAGATCGGCAGCGCGAGCCAGAGCGCGTTGGAGGCGAGCAGCACGATCGCGCTGGTGCCGTAGACCAGGATGTACCAGACGGCATTGGTCGCGGCGATGACGCTCTCGCGCAGCGACGGGCCGGTCTGGATGATGCGGTTGGCGATGCGGCCGGCAAAGTCGTTCTGGAAGAACGACCAGCTCTGGCGGACCACGTGCCAGTGGTTCTGCCATCGGATCATGTTGCTCATGCCTGGCACGAGCGCCTGGTTGGCGATCAGATTCTGCGTGCAGAGTCCGATCGGACGGATCACCAGCATCACGAAGGCCATGCCAAGGAGCTGCCACCCGGCCTCCGCCCAGATCGTCTCGGGAGGATGCGTCGAGACCAGCGTCACGACGCGGCCGATGAAGACCGGGATCAGGCTGTCGAGGATCGCGACGAAGAAACCGGCGCAGAACAGCGCGACCAGCAGACCGCACGCCTGCCAGGCGAAATGCCAGTAGAAGCCGGCCAGGCTCGCCGGCGGCGCGTCTCCGGGGGGCAGCGCCGTCGGCTGCAGCAGGTTTTCGAACGCTCGGAACAAGACTGATCCTTCGGATCCCGCCGTCGCCGGCGAGCGTGAAAAATCGCGACGAACCTCCGGCAACGGGCTGCGATGCGGCCCGCCTCTGGAGGCTGGGTTGGGTATTGGCGACTGGATAGCCCGAGTCGGCCCGCCCGCGCAAATCACGAGAGGGCCGGTCACCGCCGTCGCGCGCAGGTGTCGCAAAAAGGTCACGATGCTGGCCGCTTGCCCCGACCTTGCGCTAGCCTTGCGCCATGGCTCCGCCGCACCGCGCCTCATGAACGGGAAGCCGAAAGTCGCGCATCTCGGCCTCCTCACCTTTGCGGTGATGACGGCAACGATCATGCACGCGATCGACACGACGATCCCGAACGTGGCGCTGCCGCACATGCAGGGGAGCCTGCTCGCGACCCAGGAGCAGATCGCCTGGGTGCTGACCAGCTACATCGTCGCTGCGGCGATCATGACGCCGCCGACCGGTGCGCTGGCGCTCAAGCTCGGCCGTCGCCGGCTGTTCGTCGTCGCCATCCTGGGCTTCACCGCCGCCTCGGCGCTCTGCGGCACCGCGACCAGCCTCACCGAGATGCTGGTCTACCGCGCGCTGCAGGGGGCGTTCGGCGCCGGGCTGATCCCGCTCTCGCAGGCGACGCTGCTGGATGTCTATCCGCGCGAGCGCCATGGCGAGGCGATGGCGCTTTGGGGCATGGGCTTCGTCGCCGCGCCGATCTTCGGGCCGACCATCGGCGGCTACCTGACCGAGGCCTATGACTGGCGCTGGATCTTCTACATCAACGTGCCGATCGGCATCCTCGCCGCGATCGGCATCAGCATCTACGTGCCCGATACGAAGAAGAACACCGAGGCGCCGTTCGACTGGACCGGCTTCACCTTCATCGCGGTCGCCATCGGCGCGCTGCAGATCATGCTCGACCGAGGCCATCACCTCGACTGGTTCGAGTCGACCGAGATCGTCACGCTGACCGTCGTCTCGGCGCTCGCCTTCTACCTCTTCATCGTTCACAGCCTGACCACGGAGAGGCCGCTGATCGACCTTGCGATCTTCAAGGATCGCAACTTCGTCTCAGGCATGCTGATCGCCTTCCTGATCGCGGTGGTGGTGCTGGCGATGCTGGCGCTGCTCTCGCACCTGCTGCAGGACGTGCTCGAATACCCGGTCATCGACGCCGGCCACATCATGGGCCCCCGCGGCGTCGGCACGCTGGTGGCGATGACGCTGGCGGGCCGGATCGTCCGCTATGTCGATCCGCGCTACGTCGTGGCCTTCGGCGTGTCCATCACCGCCTCGGCTTTCTGGGCGATGACGCGCTTCAGCCTGGACGTCAGCGCCTGGGAGCTGATCTGGACCGGGTTCATCCAGGGCTTCGGCATGGGCTGCATCTACGTGCCGCTCTCGACCTTCATGTTCTCGACCCTGCCGCCGCAGTACCGCACCGACGGCGCCGGCCTGAACAGCCTCGTGCGCAACATCGGCGCCAGCGCCGGCATCGCCATCCTCGAAGCGCTGCTGGCGAGCAACCGCCAGGCCTTCCGCGCGTCGCTGGTCGAGCACGTGACGCCCTACGACCACCGCTTCCGCGAGCCGGGCATCGCGGCGCCGTGGGACCTGCAGACCATGGACGGGTTGCTCAACCTGAGCGAGGAGATCGATCGCCAAGCGAAGATGCTGGCCTATCTCACCGACTTCCAGTGGATGACGCTGATCACGCTCGCCATCCTGCCTCTGCTCTTCATCAGCAAGCGCCGGCGATCCTAGGATCGCCGGCCTTGCCGGGCTTCGATCAGCCCTTCTTCTCGATGTTCCAGAGAACCAGGCGGACCGTATCGAGCACGCCCGTCAGGTTCTTGCGATAGGCAACCGGCGAGTAGAACTGGCCGACCGGGATGTAGGGCACGACCTCGTAGAAACGTGTCTGCAGCCGCTCGACCACCTTCTTCTGGTCCTCGGCCGTCGCCGCCATCGGGAATTCGAGGCGGATCTTCTCGAGCGTCTCGTCGCAGGGCCAGCCGAACCAGTTGGAGCCGTCGCAGGGACTGGGCACCGCGGCGTTGGTGAGCGGGCTTCCTTGCGCGAGGCCGCCGCCCCAGGTGTGGAAGATGTGCCAGCCGCGCGGGTTCTTCTCGGGATCGTCCTTGAGTGCGCGCCGCGCGCTCTGGGTGCCCCAGTCGACCGTGTGCAGGTCGACGTTGATCCCCGCCTCCTTGAGCTTCTGCGAGGTCACGATCGCCTGGGTGTGCGCGAGATGCGCCTCGGCGGGATCGAGCAGAACGATGCGCTCGCCCTTGTAGCCGCCCTCCTTGAGAAGCTCCTTCGCCTTGGCGAGGTTCTGCTCTTTCGTCCCGGTCGCCCAGGGGCCGACGCCGGCCGTGGTCTCGAAGGGCGTGCCGCAGACGAACACCGACCAGCAGGGTTTCTCGTATTCGCGGTTGCCGATCATCGAGCCAAGATAGTCGCGCTGATCGCCGACGAGATAGAGCAGCGCCTGGCGGATCTTCGGGTTGTTCATCGGCGGCGCCAGGTGATTGATGCGGAAGATGCCCTGGGTGCCGATGCGGTCGATGACGCGGACCTCGATGTTGGCATCGCGCTTCATCAGCGGCAGGAGGTCGGTAGTCGGGATCTCTATGACGTCGACCTCGGCGCGGATCAGCGCCTGGGCGGCGATGTTGGCATCGGGAATGACGTGCCATTCGACGCGGTCGACCTTGGCGAGCTTGCCGCCGGCGAAGCCGTCCGCCGGCTCGGAGCGCGGCTTGTAGGCGGCGTTCTTGCGATAGACGACCTTGGCGCCCTGCACCCACTCGTTCTGCACCATGACGAAGGGGCCGGAGCCGGTGGGGTCGGTGATCTGCTGGTCGGCGGCGAGCTTGGCTTCCTTCTCGCGCGTGATGAACAACGGGTTCTCGGGGTTGCCGAGCATCGCCAGCACCTGGCCGAAGGGCTGCTTGAGCCGGAGCTCGAAGGTCGCAGGGCCGGTCTCGGCGACTTCCCTGGTGAAGGACATCAGCGTCTTGCCGGTCGGGATGCGGTCGCCCCAGCGCTTGATCGTGGCGACCACGTCCTTCGCCGTCACCGGCGTGCCGTCGTGGAAGGTCAGCCCGTCGCGGAGCTTGAAGCTCCAGGTGAGCCCGTCGGCGCTCCGCTGGAAGCTGTCGACCATCTGCGGCACGTAGTCGAGCTTGCTGTTCGGCGCGAACAGCACGTCATAGACCATGTAGCCGTGGTTCGAGGTGATGTTGTTGGTCGTCCAGACCGTGTCGAGGATCTTGAGATCCGCCTGAGGGACGATCTTCAAGGTGCTCTGCGCGGCAACGTCTCCCGCCGCAAGGCCGAGCGCGGCGACGCCGACGCAGGCCCAATACGTTAAGCGCATAGGTGCTCTCCCTGGTTATGCCGCCGGGCGAGCAAGCCGCCAAGGCAGCTCTCTGTAGAAGGAGAGCCTAGCCTTTAGAGGATGAGGTCGTCGATGCGGATCGGAAGGTCCCGTATCCGCTGGCCGAACGTGGTTCCGCGGCGCGGCGGGTGACTTTGCGGTGATGTCGCCACCGGCGCTAAGCTCGACCGATCTCCGAGGAGGCGCGCATGGCCGGCTTCAAGATCTTCTCCGCCACGGTAATGCATGAGTCGCACAGCTTCTGCCGGCTGCCGGCAGACCTCGAGCGCTTCAAGACGACCGGCGGCTACGAACGAGACGACGAGATCCCCCGCGCCTATCGCGGCACCAAGAGCGAATGGGGCGCGATCTTCGATCTCGCCGACCGCTTCGGCTGGACGGTAGTGCATCCGCTGGTCGCCAACACCTCCCCCTCCGGGCCGGTGACGCGCGAGGCCTACGAGCATTTCAGCGAGGTCATCCTCGGCAGCCTGAGGAAGTCGCTCCCCTTCGACGGTCTCCTCCTGCCGCTGCACGGCGCCATGGTCGCCGAGCATCTCGAAGATGCCGAGGGCGAGCTGCTGCGCCGCATCCGCGAGGTGGTCGGGCCGACGGTGCCGATCGCGGTCACGCTCGACCTCCACGCCAATATCGGGCCGGAGCTGGCAAAGCATGCGACCATCGTCTCGACCTACCGGACGACGCCGCATGTCGACATGTACGAGACGGCGATCCGCGCCGGCGAGCTGCTGCAGCGCGCGATGAAGGGCGAGATCGCACCGCACGTCGCCTATGCGCAGCGGCCGATGTTCAACGGCCTCGACCAGGGCCGCACGATCTCCGGCGCCGGGCCGATGGTCGACATCCTCGCCAAGGCCGAGGCGATCCTGGCCAAGGAGAAGGACATCCTCGACATCGGCATCAATGCCGGCTTCGACTGGGCAGACAAGAAATTCGTCGGGCCGACCGTTCTCGTCACCGGCAACAACGGAACGAAGCGCGCGCAGGAAGTCGCCGACGAGCTGATCGACTTCGCCTGGGAGACGCGGAAGACCAAGACGATCGAGCTTCGCCCCATCGACGAGGTCATCCGCATCGCCAAGGAGCCGGCGAGCGGCAAAGGCCCGCTGCTGATCGGCGACTACACCGACTGTCCCGGCGGCGCCGGCATGGGCGACGGCACGGCGCTGCTGAAGGCGATGATCGAGGCGGATCTGCGGGATGTCGCGGTCGGCTCGATCGCGGATGCGGAGTCGGCAGAGACGGCGCGCAAGGCGGGCGTGGGTGCGACCGTGACGCTCGACCTCGGCGGCAAGCATGATCCGCGCTTCGGCGGCACGCCGCTGAAGGTGACCGGCAAGGTGATCGCCCTCTCCGACGGCGTGATCGTGAGGAAAGGTCCCTTCGCCACCGGCACCGTCACGTCATTCGGACCGAGCGCGCTGGTCCAGGTCGGCGGCATCAAGATCATCGTCGCCACGCATCGCGTGCAGATCGACGACCGCGAGCAGTTCCGCGCCTTCGGCATCGAGCCGGAGACGACCAACATCCTCGCCTGCAAGGCGATGAACCATTTCCGCGCCGATTTCGAGAAGATCGGCCGCCGCCTCGTCTATGTCGATTCCGGCGGCATCACCTCGTTCAACTGGAAGCAATATCCCTACAAGAACATCCGCCGCCCGATCTGGCCGCTCGACCCGCTCTAGGGCTCCTTCGGGATGTCCTTCCATCCTGAGCGGGCGCGGACGGCGTCGATCACCTCCTGGTGGCGCCAGCCATCGGCAATCGTGAGGTAGGGCTCGAAGGGCTGGCCTTCGATGTCGCGCACGAATTCCCGCGCGAGCGCGTTCCAGGAACGCTGCACGATGTCCCAGCCCCTGGGCCAGTTCGCGCGCACCTGCGGCGGCGGCAACCAGCTCTCGATCTCTGCCGTCAGCGGCACTTGCTTGAAGTCGCTGTCGCCTTCGCGCCAGAGATGCACGGCCGCCTGGCAATAGGCCTCGTCGACATGGATGGTACCGTTGGAACCGTAGAAGGCGACGTAGTCCTGGTGCTTGCCCTTGCGCAGGCAGGAGTGGCGGAAGGTGACGCTGGGCGCCTTCAGGGGATCGCTGCCCGGCGCCCCGATGCGCGCCAGCACCGTGTAGGACCAGTCGCTGTCGACCTCGGCCCAGCCGGCCGCCTCGGCCTTTTCCTGCGTCACCTCGCTCTTGTGCCAGTCGCGGAAGTCGTGCGGCATCGGCACCTTCGGCGCGCGCTTCAGGTCGTTGCGCGTCTCGCCGGCGATCGAGAGGCTGACGCCGCTGCACACCGACTCGGCGATGGCGAGCTTGTGCGTGAAGTTGTTGTTGAGTCTGCCGCCGCCGAGCCTGAGCTGATGCGGCCAGCCATGCGGCAACCGCTGCGGCCAGCGATAGTGCGAGACGAACTCGGCCTCGTAGAGCGTGCCGATGGTGCCGTAGCGGATCAGGTTGCGCGCCAGCAGCGCCGAGGGCTGGTAGTGCGAGGTCGCGGCATAGGCAGACTTCACGCCGGCCTTCCTGGTCGCCAGCGCGATCCGGCGCGCGTCGGCCGCGGTCGGCGCCAGCGGCTTGTCGATCAGGACGTGGCAGCTCTGCGACAGCGCCGTCTCGACCATCTCGACATGGGTGTCACCGGGCGTGGCGACGGCGACGATGTCCGGCTTGATCTCGGCCAGCGTCTTCCGCCAGTCGGTCGAGGCGATGCGGATGCCGAGATCGTCGGCGACCTTGCGGACGACCGTCGCTGTGCGGCTCGCCATCGCCACGACCTCGACACCGGCCTGCTGGAGCGCGATCGAATGCCCCTCGCCCGCCGAGCCCGCGCCAAGAACCATCGCCGTCAACGCCATGAACGCCTCCCTTGGATCGACCAAGGGGAACCGCCGCTTCAGATCGGGTCAACGGCGAAGCGATTTTCGCGGTCCGGCACGACGGTTCCGCGCTAGTCTCCCGGCCACGCATCAGACCAGCAGGGGTGTCACATGCCGTTCGACTTCAAGGGCAAGAAGGTCATCGTCTGCGGCGGCAGCCGCGGCATCGGTCGCGCGATCGCGCTCGGCTTCGCCGAATCCGGCGCCGACGTCTCGATCTGCGCGCGCAGCGCCGAGGCGCTGGAGAAGACCAGGACCGAGATCGCGAAGTTCGGACACAAGGCCCATGCCGGCAGCTGCGATCTCGCCAGCGAAGCGGCGATCGCCAAGTACATCCCCGATGCGATCAAGACGTTGGGCGGGCTCGACGTGCTGGTCAACAACGCTTCCGGTTTCGGCATGAGCGACGACGAGAAGAGCTGGGAACAGAGCATCGATGTCGACGTGCTGGCGACGGTCCGCGCTTCGCGGGAGTCGATGGCGGCCCTTAAGGCGTCGAAGGGCAACATCATCAATATCGCCTCGGGCTCGGGCATCCGCCCGTCCGTGCGCACGCCCGCCTATGGCGCGGCCAAGGCTGCCGTCATCCACTACACGCGGACGCTGGCCGCCGCGCATGCCAAGGCCGGCATCCGCGTCAATTGCGTGGCGCCCGGCTCGATCGAGTTCCCCGGCGGCGTCTGGGCCGATCGCAAGGCCAACGATCCGGCGCTCTACAATGCGACGCTCGCCAATTGCCCGATGGGCCGCATGGGCACGGCGGAAGAGGTCGCACACGTGGTGATGTTCCTTGCCTCGCCGCTGGCGAGCTGGGTCACGGCCCAGATCGTCGCCGTCAACGGCGGCCAGGGGCTCTAATCGGCGAGCATCGGCTTCTCGCCCTGCACCTGGGTGCGGTGGAGAAGCCGGCGGCTGCCGTCATAGTCGTTGACGGCGTAGTGCATGGTGCATCGGTTGTCCCAGACCGCGAGCGAGCCGGGCTGCCAGCGGAAGCGGCAGGCGAATTCCGGCCTCAGGGCATGCTGGTAGAGGTAATCGAGCAGGGGCCGGCTCTCGGCCTCGCTCATATCCTCGAAGCGCCCGGTGTAGATCGAGTTCACGAACAGCGCCTTGCGTCCGCTCTCCGGATGCAGGCGCACGACCGGGTGCGCGATCTCGCGATCGGCCTCGGGGTTGTTACGCTCGATCCCGATCGAGCGGCTGGTGCGCATGTCCTTGGGCGGCACAGCGACGACGCCGTAGGGGCGGCCGTTATGCATGGCGCGCAAGCCGCGCAGCATCCGCTTCATGCCCACTGAGAGCGCCTCATAGGCGTCGTACATGTTGATCCACAGAGTGTCGCCGCCATGATCAGGCACCTCGAGCGCATAGAGGATCGAGGCCATGGGCGGCTCCTCGAGGAAGCTGAAATCCGAGTGCCAGGCATTGCCGAAGGTCGAGATCTTCTTCTCGTCGGCTTCCTTGAGCACGCGGATGATGTCCGGATATCCGTCCATCGGCCGCACATAGGGGACGCGCTGGAGCGGACCGTAGAGCCGGCTGAAGGCCATCTGCTGCTCGGGCGTGAGCTGCTGGTCGCGGAAGAACAGCACGAGGTGATCGACCAGAGCCTGGCGAAGCGTAGCAGCGGCCGAGTTGCTGAGCGGCTTGGACAGGTCGACGCCTCTGACTTCCGCGCCGAGCCCTCCGGTCACCTTCTCGATCGTGATCGTCTCGTATCCCACGAGCCCTATTTACCGCGTGGGCTGCGGTCGAGGCTAGTGCGCCAGCCCGCCATCCGGTCGCCGCTTGCGCGCGACATGGCTGTGACGCGGCGGCGGCGGCTCGCGGCCGAACTGTCGCCTGAGCTCCGCCTTCGCCGCCTTCAACGTCCTGACGCGCTCGGCGCTCAGCTTGCTACCGGCGCGGTTCACGTAGAAAGTCAGCATCGAGATCGCGGAGCGATAGGGATCGGTCTTGCGATGGTCGCTCTCCTCGGCCGAGCGCTTCAGCGAAGCGGCGATGCGCTTCGGGTCCTTCCAGGTGAAGAGCCCCTTCTTCAGATCGAGCGCGTGGCCAGCCGAGCCGCCGTGAGATTTTTGCGCCATGGCGCCTCCTCCATCTCCCGCTGATTTCAACGAGTTCGAATGGCCGTCGTTCCCCGCGGTGCTCGGGAACCGGCCCGCCCCGGGGGCGTTTTCGTGGCGAGAGAACACGAGGGAGAACCCCCATGCGCGCCCTGATTCTTGTCGTCCTTGTCGCGCCGCTCGCTCTCACCGCATGCAGCGGTGGAGAACAGCAGCGCGTCTATGTCCAGCCGAGCACAGCCTCGGTTCCCGGCGGCGGTACCACCGTCGTCGTCCCGCCCGGCAGCTCGGCGAAGATCTGCCCGGTCGGCACCGTCTGCTGACATCGGATCGCAATTCGACTTGAAGAAAGGGGCGCTGCGGCGCCCCTTCCGTTTTCCGGCATCAGCCGGAGAGGAAGTGGCCGAAGGGATTCAGCGGCTTCACCCGGTCGCAGATGATCTTAGTGATCGCCATGATGGGGACCGCGAGGATCGCGCCCGGAACGCCCCACATCCAGTACCAGAATACCAGCGCCAGGATCACCAGCACCGGATTGAGAGTGAAGCGCCGCGCCAGCAGCAACGGCGTGATGCCCTCTCCTTCGGCGACATGGATGGCGAGGTAGAGGCTCGCCGGCAGCAGCGCCGCCCAGACGCCGTCGAGGGCGAGCAGCCCCACGAAGAAGAATATGCCGACGCCGAGCAGAGGCCCGAGGATGGGCACATAGTTGAGCAGGAACGCGACCGCGCCCCAGAGCACGGGATCGCCGACGCCGCAGCCCCACATCACGAGGCCTGTCGCAAGCCCGACCAGCGCGTTCATGATCGTGATCGTCACGAGATAGCCGGAGATGTCGCTCTCGATCTGCTGCGAGATCTCGACTGCCTGACGCTTCTCGCTGAAGCTCGGCAGGACCTCGACGAGCTTGCGCAGGAAGGTGTCGCCCGAGATCAGCAGGAAGAAGAGCAGCAGCACGGTGGTGAAGAGGCCGGCGGCGAAATTCCAGGTGCCGTGGAAGATCTCTTCCGGCAGCGAGCCTTCGCTCGCCGGGATGGCGACGACGGTGTCGACCTGGGTGAAGCTGCGGATGGCGCCCAGGAAGCGGCGCATGATCTCGACCGGCTCCTTGAGGAATTCGAGCCGCTCCTGCAGGCGCGGAATCGCCGATGGCAGCTTGGCGAACCAGTCGCCGGCCGGGCCGGCGAGCGCCGCCACAAGGCCGAAGATCGAGGCGCAGACGGCGACGATCAGCAACAGGGCGGCGATGATGCGCGGCACGCTCCAACGCTCCAGGAAACGAAGCGCCGGGTTGAGCCGGAGCTTGAGCACGAAGGCCAGGACCACCGGGAGGATGATCGCCTTGGCCACATAGAGAACGGCCAGCGCCGTTACCAGAAACATCCCGCAGAGAATGGCGAAGGTCGGATCGACCGAGGCAAGCGTCGGCGGCAGCTCCTCCGCAGCGGCCTCGGAAGGCTCGACTGGCGGTGGCGCCGGCTCGGGATCACGAAAATGTCGCAGGTTGGGGGACGTCACGCACGAATAAGGCGCCGACAGAGCGGCCGGTTCCGTCGGCTCCGCGCTGGCGACGTCCGCTGCGGGGACGCGTGCTAGGCTTGCCGGACATTTGAGGAGGCTTTCCATGTCCGTGCAGACCCAGTCGCGCAACCGTCCCCTAAGCCGCGAGGAGCTGCAGGCGCGCATCGACCGCCTGCCGCGCACGCGCCTGGCGTGCCTGCCGACGCCGCTGGAGGTCTGCCCTCGCCTTACCCAGGCGCTCGGTGGGCCGGACATCCTCGTCAAGCGCGACGACATGACCGGCCTCGCCTTCGGCGGCAACAAGGCGCGCCAGCTCGAATTCCTCTTCCCTGGCATCGTCGAATCCGGCTGCGACACCATCGTCGCCGGAGCCTATACGCAGTCGAATTGGTGCCGGCAGATCACCGCCGCCGCCTGTCGTCTCGGTCTCAAGGTCGAGCTGATGCTCGTGCACGGCATCAAGGGGCCGAAGCTGCAGGGAAACCTCCTGCTCGACAGGCTGATGGGCGCCAATGTGACGGTCGTCGACATCGACGACATCCAGCGTCTGCCGCCGCTGCTGGAGAAGAGGACGGCCGAGCTGAAGGCCGCCGGCCGGAAGCCCTACCTTGTCTCGCCCTTCGCCATGTCGACTTTGTCGATCTCGACCGTAGGCTATGTCGAGGCCTTCCTCGAGATCGACGCGCAGCTGGAGGCGCGCGGCAAGAAGGCCGATTGCATCTATGTCGCGGGTGCCAACATGACACCGGCGGGACTCCTGCTCGGCGCCAAGGCGCTCGGCCGCGAGACGCGCGTGGTCGGCATCAGCCCGGTGCGCTGGGACGAGGACCGCGCCACCGATATCGCCCGCATCGCCAATGCCGCCGCCCGGCATCTCGGCCTCGATCTCGGCATCTCGCCCGCCGATGTCGAGAACGACGACGGCTATGTCGGCCCGCTATACGGCCTCGTGACGGACGAATGCCGCGAGGCGGTGAAGCTCGCCGCCTCGACCGAGGGGCTGATCCTCGACCCCGTCTATACCGGCAAGGCGATGGCCGGCCTCATCGGGCATATCCGCGGCGGCAAGCGAAGGAAGGGCGAGACGGTCGTCTTCCTCCACACCGGCGGCATGCCGGCGCTCTTCGCCTATGCCGAGGACATGTTCCCGGACTGAGCTACTCGCGTTCCGGAAACGAGAAGTCGCGGCGCGCCGTCGAGATCGTGACGGTGAATCCGGCGATCACATCGACCAGCGCCATGATCATGATGACGAGGAAGGTCGAGGTGCCGAGCGCGCCGACGAAAAGGAAGCCGAACAGGCAGGCGACGAAGGCGAACAGCGACAGGATGTGGTCGACGACCGAGGCCTGCGTGGTCCGCGTCGCCTTCAGCACCTCGAAATAGAGCGCGACGACCGCGATCACCACCAGCAGGTCGCCGGCGCCGAGGCTCCACTGCGCGCCGGACGGCAGGCCGGTCGACAGCACTGTCTGCGCCCCTCCGCCGACCATGGCGACCGCGGCGTAGATCAAGGCGACGCAGCCGACCAGCGGCAGGTGGCGAATCGAGTTCATCGGGGTCCCCTTCGTGGAATCGGTAAAGGGTAGCACGGTAGCCGGAACCCCGCAGGCGTCAGCACCGCCGGGCAGGCCGATCGCAAGACGAACAAGCAACCGGCCATTGTCCGCACCCGGCTGAAATTGCCGGGCGCGGACGGCCCTGTTTCAGCGGGCGCCGCGCTGGCCTTCCGGTGCCCTAGGCGGCTGAGAAGTTTGCAGCCGAGGTTTGATATCGCGCCTAAACCATTCCACGAGGACGATCAAAGCGCAGATGATGCCAAAGAGCATCCCGATCACTCCGCCTGTACCCATCGACGCTCTCCCGATTTGGCTGTTGAACCGATGGGATGACTTGCAACGCGGATGCCGCGGCGCATTAACCAAGAGCCCTCTTCGCTTCCCCTGGCACTCGCCTTCCGAGCCCGTTAACGTCCGGCTCCACACTCGCCGCAACGGGAGCCGGCCTCGTGAAGATCTGTGTGTTCGGTGCAGGCGCCATCGGCGGCTACCTCGCGGGGTTTCTCAGCAAATCCAGCGCCGAGATTTCGGTCGTCGCGCGCGGCACGCATCTCAAGGCGATCCAGGAGAACGGCCTCAAGGTCGAGCTCCCCGAAGGCGCCAGCGTACCGTCACGCCCGCGCGCCAGCGACAAGCCGGCCGATCTCGGCGTCCAGGACGCGGTGCTCGTCACGGTCAAGGCACCGTCGCTGCCCTCGGTTGCCGACCAGATCGGCCCCTTGCTCGGACCGAAAACGCAGGTCGCCTTCATCACCAACGGCATCCCGTGGTGGTACTTCCTCGACCATGGCGGCCCCAATGACGGACAGAGCCTTCCCCTGCTCGATCCGGGCGATCGCCTGAGGACCCTCATCGGGCGCGAGCGGATCGTCGGCGGCATCGCCTGGCCGGCGAGCTCGATCCCCTCGCCCGGCGTGGTCAAAATCTCCGGGCATTCCCGCGGCACCTTCTTCGGCCGCCCCGACGGCAGGACGACGCCGGAACTCGAAGCGCTTGCCGAAGCTTTCCGCGAGGCCGAGCTGCCGGTGACGGTGACGCCGAAGCTCCGCGACTTCATCTGGGAGAAGCTCGCCTTCAACTGGAGTGCCGGGCCGATGTGCGTGCTGACGCGCTCGCCGGTGAAGGCGACATATGAGGAGCCGGTGCTGATCGAGACCTCGCGCCGGCTGATGGCAGAGGCCCAGGCACTGATCAAGGCGATGGGCTGCGCCAGCGAGTTCGATGTCGAGCGCGTGGTCGGCGTCAACACCAAGCTCGGCCACCGCCCGAGCGTGCTGCAGGACCTGATGGCCGGCCGCCCGATGGAGATCGACGCGCTCTACTCGGTGCCGCTGGAGATGGCGAAGTCGGCCGGCGTCCCGGTGCCGACGATGGCGATGCTCGCCGCGCTCATCCGCGTCCGCGCCCGCGAGGAAGGGATCTACCCGAAGATCTCGGGCAGCTGATCCAGGCGGGCTTCTGCTCCTTCCGCCAAGGTTTTCCCGGGCTTGCGCCGAGCGCCTTCAAACGCGCGTCGATACCGGCTGGGGACAGGCCGAATTCCGTCGATACGGCGTCCCGCACGGATTTCTCGTCCGCCCCCGGGGCGGCGCGGAAACCAAGCGCGACCGGACTCATCGTGTCTACTAATCGGCCGCGGCCGGGATCCAGCTTTTCTTCTCGCCGGCATAGGCGTCGCCGGGATTGCCGCTGACGGTCGTTCGCCACATCACGCGCTCGAGCTTGGCGGCGTCGTACCAGGTCGCGGCATGCATCAGGCAGCGATTGTCCCAGATGAGAAGGTCGCCCGCGTCCCACTCATGCACATAGACGAAGCGCGGCTGGGTTATGTGGCTCATCAGCTCCTGCAGCAGCGCGGCACCCTCGCCCTTCGGCCCCGGCTCCATGCCGACGAAAGGCCCGTCGAGCCAGTCCATCTGCCCGTATTCGCAGAGATAGAGCGCGCGCCGACCGGTGACGGGATGCGTGCGGACCACGGGCTGGCGCTGCGAGCGCTCATGGGACTTCAGCACCTGCACCGGCTCGCCCGCCAGCACCTGGTCGCGCGACCGGCCGGTGCGGCCCTTGGTGTGCAGGCCATCGAGCCCGTCGATCTTTGCCTTGAGCGCCGGCGAGAGCGCGTCATAGGCGAGCGCGCCATTGGCGAACAGCGTCTGACCCTGCCCTTTCGGCACCGGCGTCACCGCGAAGAAGAGCGAGACATCCGGCGGCGGCCGGCGATAGCTCTGATCGGTATGCCAGCCGCGGCGATGCGGAAACTGCACGGGGAAGCGGCCATCGGCGGTCAGCGGCGGATCGGGCAAGGCAGGCGGCTGGCGGCTGACCGGCGGCTTGTTGGAGACGATCAGGATCTCCTTCACCTCCGGATGCACCATGTGCAGCGGCGTCAGGTTGTTGCGGTAATCCTCGATCTCCGGCCCGAAGATGCGGCTGAGCCGCAGCAGCAGCGACGCGTCCTGGGCGATCGCATCCATGCCCTTGAGCAGGAGCAGTCCCATGCTGTCGGCAAGAGCCTTGGGCAGCGCGTCCGGATCGGCCTCCGCCGACGCGACGACCGAAGCGGCGCCGCCGGAAGGACCGATGCGGCCGCCGAAGCTTGCTCCTGGAAGCGGCCCTGTCACCGTGAAGCTCATCGCGATACCTCCTGAGCGAAGGCTAGTCGCCTGCGCCGGAGCCTTCAACCGGCGTCGGGCTCGATCCGGCGGCGAGGCAGGTCTCGACCGCGGTCAGCAGTTCCTCGCGCGTGAAAGGCTTCTGCAGGGTCGCATTGGCGCCGAGACGCTGCGCCATGCGAAGAAGGTCGCCGCGCCCGCCGAACTTGCCGCCGCCGGAGACCGCCAGGATCGGCAGCGCGGCGTCGGCGCGGCGGATCTCGAGGATCGTCTCGATGCCGTCCTTCCCCGGCATCAGCAGGTCGGTGATCAGGAGGTCGAAGGATTGCGCCTTCATCAGCGCGAGGCCCTCGGCGCCGTCCTTGGCGAGAACGACCTGCGCCGGCGCCAGCATGGCGGCGGTCAGTCTCGCGAAGAAGCTATCATCGTCGATGAGCAGGATCGAGGCCGGCATCATCCAGGCTTCGGCTTCTTGCCGTCGGCCGCCTTCGGCGTCAGCGCCGACATGGTCTGCTGACCGAGATTGGCGAGCCGCATGGCGCCTTCCTGCGCCGCCGTCATGTCGGCCATGATCCGGCCCATGCTCGAGGTCAGCCACTCGTTGTAGGCCGCGGCCATCTCGGCAACGTCGCGCGAGGCCGAGAGCCTCTGCAGCGTCTTGAAGCCGGACTCCATCGCCTCCTGCCGCCGCCGGGTCCAGGCCGCCATCATCTGCTGGGTCTCGTTCAGGAGCTCGGCCTGGTCGTGCAGCGCCGCCTCCATCTGGACGCGGAAGGCTTCCGGCCAATCGGCGATA
>VGEH01000072.1 GCA_016869375.1 Alphaproteobacteria bacterium
CGGTATCTTGAGATTGACGTCTCCCGCCTTGGTCTGCAGCGTCCGATCGTAGCTGCCGGCTCGCCTGTCCTGCCGCGCTTCGCTGCGCTCATAGCGACCCGCACCGCACAGACGGTCGGCCTCAGACGCAAGGAGTGCATTCAGCGTCTCCTCGACCGTGCCGCGCACCATCTCTCCCAGATGATCCCTGATCCGAGCCTCGTCGATCTGGATCACCTGGCCCATCGCAGTCTCACTGCTCATCGTTTGCTCCTTCACTCTAGAAGAAGCCACCATTCCCGAAAGTGCGAAAGATTCTGTACGTTATCGCCGCTGACGCGGAAGCCCGAGGGCGTCGTCATCGACACCGCGCGCATCTCGCCCAGCAGCGCCACCGGCGCTTCGGAGGCGGCGGCGAGAATGGGCACGTGGCCCGAGACGGCGGTCGATGCCAAGTGGCGTGCGAGCCAGCCCGTCGACGGCGCCTGCTCGCCATCGGCCTGGCCCTTTTCCATCATGTCCTGGCTCTGGAAATGGCTCCTGTTGGTCGAGACCAATCCGGTGGCCTGGACGATCGCGAGCTGCCCCGCCTCGTAGAGCGCGGCCAGGCCCGTCGCCGAGGGATGCAGGCGGAAGCTCTGTCCGTTTAGCTGCCCCGCGACCGGAAGCCCGGCGGCGGTGCCGCTGGCCGGAATCGCCAGGGTCGGCCGCGCCGCCTGGTATTCGGCGTTGCCGGAAGGCGCGACGAGGCTCAGCGTGTCGGCGGCGCCGCGCAGGAAGACGACGACGAGCAGCGGTGCGCCGGTGGCGCCGAAGGCGACTTTGAGGCCGGCGGGAAGCGCTGCCAGGGTGACGCCACCGGCAGCGGTCTTGATCAGGTCGCGGCGAGAAAGCATGGCGGCCTCGGGATCAGCGATAGGCGAATTCGTCGGAGGCGGCCATCAGGCCGAGCACGCGCTGCAGCGCCGTCTCGAGCCGCGTGCCGCCCAGACGCAGCCCGTCGCGAAGGCCGCCGGCGACCAGCGCGTCGTCGAGCAGCGCCTGATGGCTGGCCGCCGAGAAGTGGTGACCGAGAAGGCGCCCGCTCCAGAACAGGATTGCCTGGTTGGCATCGCCGCTGGTCTGGGTCTGTGGCCCCAGCGCCGAGCTCGTGCCCATGTTGGTGCCGAAGAGCGCAAGCAGCATGTTCCAGGTCTTGAGCTCCTGATTGGAGCCGAGCCAGCTTGGCTCGTCGTCCGGATGGCCGTCCGGCGTCGGCCAGGCGAAAAGCTTTTCGCCGGTCTGCTCATGCGTGCGGAACAGCGTCGCCGTCGGCCGGATCTCGGCGTAGGTGGCGCGCAGCAGCGCGACGGCGCGCTCGAAGGGACGCCTGAGCTTCTGACCCGGCTCGGCGATGAATTCGGGGTCGAGCAGGATCGCGCGCAGCATGCGCGCGATCTGGTCGGGCGCATGCGGATTGGCGGCGAAGGCTCCCGCGGCGCGGTCGATCAGCCCCTGGCTCGCCTTCGGTCCGATCAGCCGACGCACGACCTTGCCGGCGATGAAGGAGGCGGTCGCCGGATGCTGCGCCAGGAGGTCGAGCACTTTGCGGCCGGCCGTCATCGGCTGTTCGTAGGGCGACAGATCGGTGGCGAGCACGCGTGCCGCAGCATTCGAATGAAACTGCGGCACGTAGACGAAGGTGCCGTTGTCGGCGAGGCGCAGCGCGTTGGTGATGCGCTGATTCATCGCCACGGTCCAGCCGCTGAAGGCCTTGGCCGCGCCGAACACATCCTCGTCGAGGAAGCCGACGGGCTGACCGGCCGGCGCCCCGGGCACCATCCACCAGTCATTGTAGGAATGGCCGAGATAGGCGGGACAGCCGAGGCTGTGCAGCTCCATCGCCTCGCGCGCGTAGTTCTCGTTGGGCCGCGTCGCCTGGCTCTGCGCGTTGTTGAGATAGAGCAGCATCGCGGTCGATGTCGCGACCGCCTCCAGCATGCGCCGGAAATTGCCGAGCGCATGCGCACGGATCGCATCGCGGTCATAGGCGACCATCGACACCAGGATGCGGTTGTCGGTCAGCGCATTGACGTTGAAATGATCGTGCCAGAAGCCGGCCATCACCTCGCGCAGCTGCCACTCGGAATGCACAGCGCGGATCCAGGTCGCGGCACGCAGCTCCTCGACCGCGCGCCTGACCTCGGTCGAGGGCAGCATCCCTTGCGACGCCTTCTGCTGGATCGACCACAAATCGGGCATGCGAAGCCCGAGCGTGGCGAGGCGCCGGTCCTCGGCCACCGCCGGGTAGTTGGTGCCTGCGCCGTAGGAGATGCGGAGCGTGGCGTCGGCGAGCCGGGCCTGCGTCAGCGGATCGTCGGTGACGGGCGGAGGCCGGAGCTGCTGCTCTATGTAGGTCGGAAGGCCGATCGCACGGACACGATCTTCATCGCCGGGCCGGGCACCGAAGCCCATGCGATTGAGTGCGATGCGCTCCGATGACGGTGACGCACTAGGCATGCTTGAAGTCCCCTGCTGCTGATGACCGTAGCAGCGAGGTTCAAACGCGCTTCGTGACAACCATCACTGAAACCCCTGAATACGGCCTTATACGACTCGCTTTCTGCATGTGCGCGCGAATACCGCGCATCTCCGCGAGCAGGACTCAGGCCTCGACCTGCTTCAGGAGGAAATCGCGCAGCACGGCGATGCGCTTCGAGTGTCGAAGCTCTTCCGGGTAGAGGAAGTAGGCCGGCACCTTCGGTCCGTCGACCTGGGTCAGCACGCGAATCAGCGAGCCGTCCTCGGGCACGATGTAGTCGGGCAGGGAACCGATGCCGAGCCCATCCTTGATCGCGCGATAGATGCCGTTGGTGTTGTTGATCGTCAGCGTCTGGCGTACCGCGCCGGCGGCGTTGGCGAGTCGCAGCAGCCAGTTGACGTCGGGGAAGGGCGGGTGGCCGTCCTCGCCGTAGACGACGAGACGGTGATTGGCGAGATCCTCGATCGACTCCGGCAGCCCGTGCTCCTTGAGGTATCCGGGTGCCGCGTAGAGCGAGGTCGAGATCGTCGTCAGGTGGCGCTGGATCAGGTCGGGCTGGCGCTCCGGCGACATGCGGATCGCGACATCGGCCTCGCGCATCGAGAGATCGAGGTCGTCGTCGTCGAGGAGCAGCGTCAGCGTGATCTCGGGATAGAGATCGAGGAAGCTCTTGAGCCTGGGCGTCAGCCACTGGCTGCCGAAGGCGACCGTGGTGGTGACCTTGAGCGGGCCTTTCGGCGTCTCGCGGCCTTCGACCAGCATCGCCTCGGCCATGGCGAGCTTGGCGAAGATCTCCTTGGCCGTCTGGTAGAGCTGCTCGCCCTGCTCGGTCAGCATCAGGCCGCGCGCATGGCGATGGAACAGCGGCACGCCGAGCGATTCCTCGAGCGCGCTGATCTGGCGGCTGACCGCCGACTGCGAGAGGTTCAGGACCTCGCCCGCATGGGTCAGGCTGCCGGCCTCGGCGACCGCATGGAAGACCCGGAGCTTGTCCCAATCCATCATGGCACGAGCGCCGGGATCGGCCGTCTACTGCGCGGCGGCGTGGACGTGGGAGAATTCGTCGACGGCGAGGAAGCGATCGGCCTCGAGCGCCGCCATGCAGCCCATGCCGGCGGCGGTGACGGCCTGGCGGAAGACCTTGTCCTTGACGTCGCCCGCGGCGAAGACGCCGGGAATCTCTGTCGCGGTCGAGTCCGGCTTGGTTACGATGTAGCCGCCGTCGTCGATCTTGAGCTGGCCTTTGAACAGCGACGTCGCCGGATCGTGGCCGATGGCGACGAAGAGTCCGTCGACCTTGAGCTCGGAGATGGCGCCGGTCTGGACGTTGCGGATCTTGAGCCCGGTCACGCCCGGCGGATCGGTCGGTCCCTGGATCTCGTCGACCAACGAATTCCAGATGACCTTGATCTTGGGATTGGCGAAGAGCCGGTCCTGCATGATCTTCTCGGCGCGGAAACGGTCGCGCCGGTGGATCATCGTGACCTTGGTCGCGTGGTTGGTGAGGTAGATCGCTTCCTCGACCGCAGTGTTGCCGCCGCCGACGATCGCGACCTCCTTGCCGCGGAAGAAGAATCCGTCGCAGGTGGCGCAGGCCGAGACGCCGAAGCCGCGATACTTCTCCTCGGATGGGATACCGAGCCAGCGCGCCTGCGCGCCGGTCGCGATGATCACCGTGTCGCCGGTATAGATGTCACCCGAATCGCCGATGGCTCGGTAGGGCCGTTTCGACAGGTCGATGGAGGTGATGGTGTCGAAGATCAGCTTGGCGCCGACATGCTCCGCCTGCTTGCCCATCTGCTCCATGAGCCATGGGCCCTGGATAACGTCGGCGAAGCCGGGATAGTTCTCGACATCGGTGGTGATCGTCATCTGCCCGCCGGGCTGCAGGCCCTGGACCACGATCGGATGCAGGCTGGCGCGGGCGGCGTAGATCGCAGCCGTGTAGCCGGCGGCGCCGGCGCCGATGATCAGGACCTTGGTGTGATGATGGGCCATTTGTGGGGTCTGCGAGGGCGGAAGACTGAAGATAGGTGCGCGAAGCGCCTCAGGCAATGCGGGGCGGCATTCGCTAGACTGGCCGCCATGCCCGATCTCCGCCTCGTGAAGCCCTCTTCAGCCGAGCTTTCCGCCTATGCCGCGGCGCTCGAGCGCGGCTGGTCACCCGACAATGTCCGCCTGGAGAAGGCGGCGGCCGAGGAGATGGCGAAGATCGCCGCGGATCCTGCCGGGTTCCTCGCCAGCCTCGACGATCCCGAGGCCAAGGGAGAGCCGATCAAGCTGCCTGACGGGTCGACGGTGGTACGCCTTCTGGGCTACCGTCGCTGGATGTGGGACGGCGACTTCGTCGGCTCGATCGGCTTCCGCTGGCAGAAGGGGACCTCGGCGCTGCCCGCCCATGTGCTCGGGCATATCGGCTACACGGTGGTGCCGTGGAAGCGGAACCGGGGCCACGCGACACGAGCGCTGGCGCTGCTGCTGCCCGAGGCGAAGGCGCGCGGTCTCGACTATGTCGAGCTGACGACCGACACGGACAACCTGCCCTCGCAGAAGGTGATCCTCGCCTGCGGCGGAAGGCTGGTCGAGCGCTTCACCAAGGCTGCCGCCTATGGCGGCGTCGAGGGGCTTCGCTACCGGATCGATCTCAGATGACGAGGGTGATCCCCGACACGAGCAGCAGCCAAAGGACGATGCGGCGGAACCAGACGTCGTCGATGCGCCGGTAGAGCGCGACGCCGGCAGCGACACCGACGATCATCGCGGGCAGCGCGATCGCGAAGAGCAAGCCGACTTCCCGCGTCAGCAGCCCCTGGTAGCCGTACGCGATTACAGCGGCGATCTGGAGCGTGAGATTGAAGGGCTGCATCGCGCCGCGCTGGTCGTCGCGGCTCCAGCCGCGAAGCACGCACCAGATGGCCGGCGTCGCGCCGGTAAGGCCGGCGATGCCGCCCATGACGCCGCCGGTCCAGCCGACAACCGCGTCGGCGACCTTGCCGCCCCAGCGCAGCGGTGGCGTCGCTCCCAGAGCCAGCATGATCGCGGTGTAGACGACGAGGAAGATCCCGACGGAGAAGCGGAAGGTGTCACGGTCGATCCAGATCAGGAGCCAGGCGCCGAGCGGGATGCCGATGAGGCCGCCGACGATGAAGGGCATCGCGAGATCGAGGCGGATCCCGCGGCGAAGCTGGCGCATCGAGTAGATCTGTGCGAAGGCCGCGCAGGCGACGATCAGCGGCGCCGCCACCGTCGGCGCCAGCACATGCACCCAGAAGCCCAGCGACACCATGGCGAAAGCGAAGCCCGCGAGACCGGAGACGAACCCCGCCGACAGTGCGCCGGCCAGGACGAGGAGGACGACCTCGGTCGCCGGCACCTAGAACCCGAACATGTGGTCGAGCGAGAAGGCCTCGGTCGAGATCAGGCCGTGATAGCCGAAGAGCCGGCAGGTCGTGTCGCGCACCACGACATAGGCGTCGACGCCGGCGCGGTGGCGCTCCTCGGCCGAGAAGGTCTCGCGGATTCGGAAGCTGCGGCTGCCGCCGCACGGGATCGCGATGTGGCGCGACGCGATGCGATGCCCGTCGCTGCGATGGAGCGCGACCTCCGTCGACGACAGCGGATGCCAGGGCGTCGAGGCCGGGTAGATCAGGTGGCAATAGGTGTCGAGCGGATCAGGTCCAAGGCGGAGGAAAAGACGCGTCGAAAGTCCGGGCGGTCTGCCAGTGTAGCTCTGCGGCTCGCCTTTGTAGACCAGCGCCGTGTTGAACATATGCGCGCCGAAGCTGGTGTCGGCGGCGTGCCCGGTGCTGCGGTCGACATAGCGGAAGAGGGCGTGCAGCCAGCCATCGGCCTCGCCGCCCTGAGCGAAGTCATAGGTCAGCTCGACATGGCCGGTCAGCAGGTCGATGCCGCCCAGCATCTCGTCGACCTCGATCGCGATCGACTCTGCGCGGCGAAGCCTGCCGAGCGCGCGGCGGGCGACCTCCTTGCCGTCGGGATCGACGACGAGGAGCTGCGCCGGAAGCTCCATCTGCGTCGTCCCCATCGGCGTCGGCTGGACCAGCGAGCGATATCGGGAGCGCGGCAGGATCGGCGCCGGCAGGATGAAGCCTTTGCCGAAGAGGTTGCCGAGCTCGGCGATCTTCGGATCGGGCTTCAGGTCGGTGCGTTCGACATTCACATGCGCGATGCGCGTGCGGTGCTCGCGCGTTACCTCGTAGCGCGGGCGCACGACATGGCGTCCGGCGCGGATCTCGATCTGATCGGGCCAGGAAACCGCCGGCAGCAGGGCGCCGACATCGACGGCGGCGGTGCCGAAGGGCGGAACCTCTTCCTCGATCCAGGCGATCTCCGGCCGGCCCATCGCGTTGAGGCCCACGCCTTTCGGCGGGATCGGGATCGGATGCGCGTTCTGCACCCAGAGCACGACGCGCTCGTCCTTATCGGGTGCGGGCAGGCCGGCATAGAAATCGGCCGGGAAGGAATTGGCGTCATGCGTGCACGAGAGCACCGAGGGCGTATCGCCATAGGTGTCGAGCGCGTACTTGATCACGTCATGCCCGGCGACGCCGATCGCATGCAGGAACACCTGACCGCAGAACGGTTTCAAGCCGAAGCGCCGGCGTACGTCCTTTGAATCGATGACGATCGTGGAGGTACCGGGCTTCAGCTCTTCCTGCCATTCGGCGAGCGCCTTGCCGGCGGTGTCGTAGAGGCGAAGCCAGAGCGTCGTCTTCGCCGCGCCGTAGCCCGACCAGTAATTGGCGGTGACTAGGCGCGTGTGATGCCCGCCATCTTCCTCGTCGTCGCGGAAGAAGACGAGGTTGGTCGCGAAGTTCAGTGGATCGAGATAGGTCCGCGCATTGGTCAGCATCGACGACGGCAGGCGCGCGATGTCGAGGCTCAGCACCTCGGCGCCGCGCGGGACCAGATGGCGGATCTGGCCGATCACGCGCTCGGAATCGAAGGCGCAGACGAGCACGGCCCTCGCGTCCGATCCTGCGAGCGACAACACGGGCTCGGTCCGGCAGCCGGCGACCTCGCGCCCGATATGCGTCACGTCCTGGACAAAGACGCCCGAGAACTTGATCGGTGCGAGATCGCAGAGCTCGGCCAGGGTCGGCGCAAAGCCGAAAGGATCGTAAAGCGCGACCGCGGGCTTGGCGGCGAGCCGTGCGACGAGGCGGGAGAGGCCGGGCTGGGCCAGGGGATGGCCAAGCGCCTTGAACAGGGCCGAGCTGCCGGTGACGTTCGAAAACGTCTCGATCTTGAGCGCCATGGGCGCCCTACATACGGCCCGCGGCCTTGAGGGGCAACCGCTCGGCCAGCTTCCGCCGAACCAACGCCGCGACGCGCTCCGTGTCGTTCGGCGGATCGTAGCTCCAGCTCTCGATCGTGCCGCGGAAGGGCCGCGTATAGCCGCGCTGCTCCAGCATGGCGTGGAAGACACCGAATTTTCCCGGCCGTCCCGGCAGCGGGACGATGTGCACCGGCTTGCCGGTCGCCAGCGCCTCGGTCGCCATGTTGGTCGAATCGGGAGTGACGATGATCGCATCCGCCAGCGAGAGCAGGCCGAGATAGGGATTCTCGCTGACGCCGTCCCAGACATAGGCGTCGGTCGTGGCGAGGGCCTGCTGGATCGCCGTTTCCTGTGCCTTGCCGGTGCGGCGCGAGGGGACGACGGCAAGGCCGTGCTCTTCGGTCAGCGGCGCCAGCTGGCGGCCGAGCGCGGTCGCCGCTTCCACATCCAGGTGATAGCGCCGGTTGGAGCCGCCGACGATCGCCATCACCAGCGGCCGCTTGAGATGGGCGAAGCGCGGCGCCCAGGTGGCGCGCAGCCCGTCCAGGCGCTCGGCCGTCACCGCATGCATCGATCCCAGGGTGGTGATCGCGTTCGGCGCGGCATAATCGTCGTGCTCCGGCACGACGATGACGTCGAAGCGCTCGGGCGGCAGGTGGGGCGCTTGCATCTGCACGTTGAAGGTCCGTCCGCCGCTCGCCCGCCGGATCGCCGATGAGAGGGCTGCGGCCATGCGGCCGGTACCCACCACCAGATCCGGCCAGGGCGCCTCCAGCGCGTCGCTGTCAGGCCCCAGGGACAGGAAGGGGAGGAGCCAGGCGCGGGCCGGCAGGACCCGCCACGGGAACCGGGGATGAACCCGCTTGAGCAGCGGCTCGACGCCGATCGCGCGGGCCAGCGCCAAGCTCTGGATCTCCATGCCGATGGTGCCGTCGCTGATGACCCAGGCCTTTAGGCCGGCCGGATCGAGACGCGCCAGCGCCGATTGCTGAAACATTCTTGCTCAACTTGGAGGGGGTTGTTATAAAATTGCTCGAAATCCTGGGGAGGACGGGACGGTGCGGAGGGTCAAGGTAGACCGGATCGATCGGCGAATCCTGCGCGATCTCCAGTCCAACGGCCGCATGACCAATGTGGACCTCGCCAAGCGGGCCGGTATCTCGGCACCGCCTTGCCTGCGGCGCGTGCGCGCCCTCGAGGAGGCCGGCTTCATCCGCGGCTACCACGCCGATCTGGCACCCGAGAAGCTGGGCTTCGGCTTCACCGGCTTTGCGCTGGTCGGCCTCTCGCGCCAGGCCGAGCCCGACCTCGTCGCCTTCGAATCCCTGGTCAAGAGCTGGCCGCAGGTGCGCGAGTGCCACATGCTGGCCGGCGAGGCCGATTTCCTCCTCAAGGTGGTGGAGGAGGACTGGGACGCCTATCAGCGCTTCCTCACCACCAAGCTGACCGCCGCCAAGAATGTGAGCCATGTGAAGTCGCTGCCGACCGTCCGGCTCTCCAAATACGCCCCCGGGGTACCGATCGAAGAGCCGAAAATCCCGGCCTAAGCGCCCTCATGTCCTCTGCCCAGGCGATGGGCGCTCGGGCCGCGCTTGAACGCGGCGATCGCCCTGGCGCGGCCCGGCAAGCCATGGCGGCGCTGATCCTCGATCCCGGCTCGGCCGATGCCGGGTTCCTTCTCGGCCTCGCTTGGCATCCCGGCTGGCTGTTTCGCACGCTCTGGCTCGCGCCCGATCATGTCGGCGCCGCCGTGAACCTCGCCTTCGTGCTCGACGGCGCCGGCCGGCGGCCCGAGGCGCTGCGTCTGCTCAGGCGCTCGATCGCACTCACGCCGGCGCTGCCGCCGACGCTGGTCAACGCGGCGCTGATGAGCCCACCGGACGTCGCCTATCCCTGGCTCCGGCGCGCCGCGGCGATCGCGCCTGATGACGCGATCGCGCGCCTGAACCTGGCATCGATCCTCGATCGGCTGCGTTTGCCGGAGGCCATGCGAGAGCATCGGCGGATGGCGGCGCTGGCGCCCGGGCTGCCGGCGGCTGCGGTCAACGTTGCGCTCGCCTCGCTTGCCGCCAAGGGGGTCTCGGCAGCGTCACGCTGGCATCGCCGCGCACTCGCCCTCGATCGGTTCAGCCCCGACGCGTTGGCCGGTCTCGCCGCCGTCGCGCGGATGGAGGAGCGGAGCGGTCTCGACTGGGACCGCCGCGCGCTTGCGCTCAGGCCCGATCACGCGCCGACGCTGGGCAATGTCAGCCACGGCCTCTTCCTCCTCGGCGAGGCGCGCGCCGCGCTGCGCTGGGCCGAGCGCGCCGAAGCGATCGAGCCAACCGATCCAGTGTTCGGCCGTGGTGTCCTCGCGCTCCTGAACTATGTCGAATGGCCCGATCCGTCGGTGGTGCTGGCCCGGCATCGACGCTGGGCTCGACGCCACGCGGTTCCCGGGCCTCGTCCGCCGCGCCGGCCGGGAGCCGGCCGCCTGCGCGTCGGCTATCTCTCGGTCAGCCTCAGGCGCCACCCGGTCGGCATCTTCCTTCTGCCGCTGCTCGAGCATCATGACCGGACCCGGTTCGAGATCGTCGGTTATGACGCGGGCGGCGGCGTCGACGAAGTCACAGCACGGCTCAGGGCCGCGACCTCCGCCTGGCGCGAGGTCCACGAGCTGGGCGACGCGGCGCTGGCGGAGGCCATACGGGCCGACGGCATCGACATCCTGGTCGATCTCGACGGGCAGACCAGCGGGAACCGCCTGACCGCCTTCACTCGCCGGCCGGCGCCGGTGCAGGTGACCTGGCTCGACTATCCCGCCAGTACCGGCACCTACTGCTTCGATGCCGCCCTGGTCGATCCCTTCGAGGTACCAGGGGGCGCCGAGCGCTTCTACTCCGAGCCCGTCATCCGGCTCGCCGGCGGAAGGCTGGTCTATCGGCCGCCCGATCCCTCGCCGCCGGTCGCCGAGCGGACCGGGGATGCCGTCATGCTCGGCTGCTTCGGCAACCCGGCGAGGATCGGGACCGAAACGCTCGCGCTCTGGGCGCGTGCGATGAGCGCGCTGCCCGAGACTCGCTTGACGCTCAAGGGTGGCAGCTATCGCGATGCCGCGATCCGCGCGCGCTATCTCGCGATCTTCGCGGCAGCCGGCGTCGATCCGGCGCGCATCGTCTTCTCCGGCTGGTCCCCGCACGCCGAGATGCTGCGCGAGCTGAGCCAGCTCGACATCGCCCTCGATCCGATGCCGCATTCGGGCTACCTCACCAGCTGCGAGGCGCTATGGATGGGCGTGCCGATCTTGACGTGCGCCGGCGTGAGGGCGGTCGAGAGGCAGACCGGCGGGCTGCTCGCGCGGATCGGTCTTCCCGAGCTGATCGCCGGAAGCGCCGACGACTATGTCGTGATCCTGAGCTGCCTCGTGCGCGATCCCGAGCGGCGCCGATCCTTGCGCCAGGGCATGCGTGCCCGGCTCGAGGCGTCATCGCTGATGGATGAAGCCGCGTTCGCCCGGACAATCGAGGCGGCGTATCGAGGCCTCTGGGAGAAAGCCTAGCTTTCCGTCGGGCGCAGAAGCTAGAACGGCCACGTGACGTCGCACTCGCCGAACATCGAGATGGAGCGCGCGGTTTCCTGCCTGCGGCGAGGCGAGATGGAGCCGGCCGCGGCTCATTTGCGTCGCGCCTCCGCTCTTGCGCCCGACGAGGCCGAGCCGACCTTCCTGCTCGCGCTCGCCGCGCATCATGTCGGGCGGAATCCGGAACGGGGCTACCGCCGCACCCTGGCGCTCGCCGCCGACCATATCGGCGCGGAGATCAACCTCGCCGGCTGGCTTGCGGCGGAGGGACGTCTCGCGGCCTCGTCCATGCGGTTGCGCCGCGCCGTCGTGTTGGCGCCGGCCGTGCCGCAGGCGCTCGGCAACCTCGCGCTCGCCGCCCGCGGGATCGAGCTGCCCACCCGCGTCGTGTGTGGCCTGAGGCGCGTCCTCGCGATCCTTCCGGATGACGTCCCGACTTTGCTGAACCTGGGCGACGCGCTGGCGGAAGCCGGGACGGTCGATGGTGCCGTCGCTACGCTTAGAAAGGCTGTTCGCCTTGCTGCCGATTTCGCGCAGGCGCATTACGCGCTCGCGCTGGCACTTCAACGGATCCCGCAGGAGCTGCAGCCGCCGGATGAGATCCGGGCGTCGCTGCGGCGCGCTTGCGTCCTCGATCCCGGCTCGCCGGCGGCAAGGTCGAGCCTCGCCGCGTATCTGATGGCATTCGACCACACGGAAACGCTGCGTCACCTTCGGCGAGCACTCGCGCTCGACCCGCATGAGCGGACGGCGCTCGGCACGCTCGCCAATCTGGTCCGGCTGCGCGGCGAGCTCGGCCACGCGTGCCGGCTTCGTCGACGATTGGTCGCGCTCGATCCGGGCGCGGCGCAGGGGCTGAACAATCTCGCGCTCTCGATGCTGGATCTCGGCGAGATCGATTTCGGTACGCGTTGTCTCCGGCGGGCTCTCGCCATCGCGCCGCGGCGGGCGGACATTCACAACAACCTGCTGTTCGCCCTGACCTACGACCCGGCGCTCGGCGAGGCCGAGCTGTTCGCCGAGTATCGGCGCTGGGAGAAGCAGCACGCGGCGCCGTTCTCTCCGCTCGCGAAGAACCATTCGAACCGTCCCGATCCGTCGCGCCGGCTGCGGGTGGGCTATCTCTCCGCGGATCTCCGCGACCATGTGATCGCGTGGCTCGTCGAAGGACTGCTCGCGGCGCATGACCGCGACCAGGTCGAGCCTTTCTGCTATGCCGAGGTGACGAGGCCGGATGCGGTCACGGAGCGCCTGAAGCGCCTCGTCCCGCTATGGCATTCGACCGTCGGCCGGACCGATCTCGAGATCGCCGGGGTGATTCGCGCCGACCAAATAGACATCCTGGTCGTTCTCGCCGGACATACCGCCGGCAACCGCATCGGCGTTGCCGCGCTGGCCCCGGCACCGGTCCAGGTCAATCTGCACAATCTCTCGACCAGCGGACTCGCCTCGGTCGGCTATTGGCTTACCGACCCGGCCCTGCATCCGGAGGACACGGCGGAGGGAATGACCGAGCGCCTCGTGCGCATACCGAGCCTCTATCAGCACCATCTGCCGAGCGCGGATGTGGTCGCCGGCCCCTTGCCGCTGTCGGCGAACGGGCATGTCACCTTCGGTTCCTTCAGCAACCCGGCCAAGGTCAACGGCGAGGTGATCGCGCTCTGGGCTTCGGTGCTGCGCGCCGTTCCCGGGTCTCGCCTCGCGCTGGGATATCAAGGCGCCTTCGCCGATCCCACGATCCAGGCAGCGTTCCGTGGTCGCTTTGCTGCGTTCGGCGTAGCCGATCGGGTGAGGTTTCTCGGTCCCGAGCCGGATCGACCGAAGCATCTGGCGCGCGTCGCCGGCATCGACATCGCGCTCGATCCTTTTCCCTTCAGTGGCGGCATCACGACCTTCGAAGCCCTGTGGATGGGCGTGCCGCTGATCACTCTCGCCGGACGCCGCTTCGCTGCGCGCTGCGGCGTGACCCATCTCACCCAGGTCGGGCTCGAGGAGCTGATCGCGGCCACGCCGGCCGACTACAAACGCATCGCCGCGACGCTTGCCGGCGATGCAGTACGCCTGGCAGCGATCCGCAGCAGCCTGCGCGAACGGGTCATGTCCTCCCGCCTCGCCGATCCGCGCTCCTACGCGCGCGAGGTCGAGGCTGCTTATCGGACGATGTGGCGGGAGTGGTGCGCTATGCGCTAAGGCGGCGGATCTGCGCCTGGGCGATGCCGGCGACGATCACGAGGCCGCCAACGAGCTGCCAGAGATTGGGTGCGTCGCCCAGCAACACCACGGTCAATACTGCCGTTACCGGTACAAGATTGAGATAGAGCGAGGCGACGGAAAGCCCCAGCACGCGCACGCCGTAGTTCCAGCCCAGAAGGCCGAGAATGGTCACCGGAATGACTAGATGCAGCAGTACCAGGAAGTCGATGAGATCCGGGAGCGGCGGCACGCGCGCATAGCCCAGGAAGATCATGCCGCCGATGAGGACGACGGCGGTCACCGCCGCCATCGCGATCGACCAGGTGGCGACCCTGATCTGCGACCAGCCCCTGAGCCAGTCCTGTGCGGCCAGCGAATACCAGCTCCACATCACATTGCCGAAGATCATCAGCGCCTCGCCGAGGCCGGGCAGGCCGACACGCGAAAGATCCTGGCTGCCGGCGATGCCGATGATCGCGCCGGCCAGCGCCATGACGAGCGCCAGCTGCATCGCGCCGTCGGGCCGCGCGCCGCGCAGCGCCCAGGCGACGAGGACGCCGACTACCGGCGAGGCGGCGGAGATCAGCGATCCCTGCAGCTGCCCCGCGATCGAGATGCCGATCGTGTAGGAGGTGGCGAAGCCCAGGATGCCGATGCCGCCCAGCATCCAGAGATGATGGAGCGGCTTCGGCTCCGGCCTCGCATCCGTCGCCCGCGTCTCGATCGCCAGCAGCATGACGAGCAGCGGGACGGCGAGCACGTAGCGCCCGACGATCACCTCGAAGGGCGTGTAGCGCGCCAGCACGAACCACGACGCCGGAATATGCGTGCCCCAGAAGGTCGCCGTCACCATAAGCGCGAGATTGGCGAGAAGGACGCGGCGACGTTGGAGCGGGTCGGTCACCCCTCGAAATTCGTCGCCAGATGCGCGACGCAGTCGCCGCGTTCGACGCGGCCGAAATGGCGGCGGCAGATCACCTGGCCGTCCATGAGGAAGTAGCTCGGCACCGGCTTGCGGCCGGGGTTGTCGACGAAATGGGTCCAGCCGGCGAGCTGATCCTTCTTGATCCAGTCGCCGAGCTCGGCCGCCGGCTCGAACAGGCCCGCCTCGTCGGTATAGACGTAATAGTCGCGGCCCTTGAGCTCGACCAGGCGGGTCGGCATCTCGACCTTGTGCGTCTTCGACTTGTCGGTGATGCCGATATGGGCGAGCAGGTTGTCGAGGCCGCGCTCGACGATCTTCACGCCCTTGATGTCGACCGCGCCGCCGCCGCCGAATTCGCCGCCGAGGGCGACGATGCCGCGGCTGACCGCGCGCGCGATGCCGAGACGCTGGTCGGCGGTGTGCTTCCAGACGAAGCCGGTCGGCGGATTGAAGGCCTTGAGCGCCTCCAGCGCGCGCTTGTTGACCGCGTCGTCGGTGCCGTAGCGGATGGACGCGAAAGGCATGTACTGCAGCGACGAGCCGCCGGAATGCAGGTCATGGATGTAGTTGGTCAGCGGGAACAGCACGCTGTCGATGTAATGCGCAATGGCGAAGGTCGGCGTCGAGTCGGGATCGCCCGGGAAGGCGCGGTTGAGGTTGCCTTCGTCGATCGGCGAGACGCGCGCGCTCGCCAGCGCGGCGGGCAGGTTGCACGCGGTCATGATGATGACGCGGCCCTGGATGTCGGAGGGCTCGAGCTTCTGCACCAGCTTGCAGAGCCCGATCTGGCCTTCGTACTCGTCGCCATGCGTGCCCGCCATGAGCAGCACGGTCGGGCCTTTGCCGTTCTTGATGCAGGTGATGGGGATCGCGATGTTGCCGTAGGCGGAGCGGTTCACCGAATGCGGCAGGTTCAGCCAGCCGATCTGCTTGCCATCCTTCTCGTAGTCGACGCGGGTCCAGATCTTCGACGCAGCCATAGATGAGCTCCTGGGAGAACGAACGAGGAAAAGGATCAGGCCTTGGGCGGGGCCTTCGGCTTGTCGGGAGCGATGCCCGACGCGATGAGTGTGTCGATCTCGGCGGCCGAGTAGCCGGCCTCGGCGAGGATCGTGCGGTTGTCGGCGCCGAACTTCTTCGGCACCGAGCGCAAGCCGGCCTTGGACCGCGAGAGCTTGATCGGTGCACCGAAGGCGCGATAGTCGTCTTCGCCTTCGATCGTCATCTGCCGATGGAGCGTGTGCGGGTGCGCCATCACCGCCGGGATGTCGAGCACCTGGCCCGCCGGCACGCCTTCGGCCAGCAGGGTGTCGCAGAGCGTCTTGCCGTCGCGGGAGGCGAGCGCCGCCTCGAGCTCGACGGTCAGCGCCGTGCGATTGACGTTGCGGTCGGCCATGGTCCTGAAGCGCGCATCCTCGGGCAGCGTCGTCTTGCCGAGCAGCTGGCAGAGACGTTGGAACTGGCTGTCGTTGCCGATGCCGAGGAAGACCTCGCCGGTCGCGGTCTTGAACTTGTCGTAGGGCGCGATGTTCGGATGCGCGTTGCCGACGCGGCCCGGCGTCTTGCCGGAGAGAAAATAATTCGCGGCTTGCGGATGCAGCAGGCCGACGGCGGTGTCGTAGAGCGTGACGTCGCAGAACTGGCCCCTGCCGGACTTCTGCCGCTCGATCACCGCCATCAGGATGGCGATCACGGCATTGAGGCCCGTGGCGAGATCGACCATGGGGATGCCGAGCCGTGTCGATCCGGATTCCGGCGTGCCGTTGATGCTCATCATGCCGCTCATCCCCTGCACGACGGCGTCGTAGCCGGGGAAGCCGCCAAGCGGCCCGTCGGAGCCGAAGCCCGAGACGCGGCAATGGATCAGCTTAGGGAACTGCTTCGACAGAACGTCCTCATAGCCGAGGCCCCATTTCTCCATCGTGCCGGTCTTGAAGTTCTCGACCAGCACGTCGGCATCCTTGAGGAGGCGCAGCAGCACCTCGCGGCCTTCGGGCTTGGTCAAGTCGAGCGCGAGCGCGCGCTTGTTGCGATTGACGCCGATGAAGTAGCTCGCGGTGCCGTCCTTGAAGGGCGGGCCCCAGCCGCGCGTCTCGTCGCCCTGAGGCGGCTCGATCTTGATCACCTCAGCGCCGTGGTCGCCCAAGGTCATGGTGCCGTAGGGGCCGCCGAGCACGCGCGACAGATCGATGACCTTGAGGCCGGCGAGCGCGCCGGAAGATTGAGACATCAACGGCTCCGGGAGACGTTCAAGCGGGCACGGGAAAGACGCGGGCGGCAAAGTCCGGATAGAACTCGCGGAGCTTGGCCGCGATCGAACCGCGGAGCAAGCCGAGCGTGGCCGCATCCGGAACCGTCGTCGTCGGGACGCAGTCCGGCATGTCGAATTCGAAGCCGGTGGCGGCCCGTACCTCCGCGGCCGTGCGCCCCGGATGCACCGAGGAGAGCCGGAAGCATCGCCGCGTCGCGTCGAAAGCCATGACGGCGAGACCGGTAACCAGCGCCTTCGGCCCACCGCGCCGCCAGACGCCCTCGGGGCTCCAGCCGGGCGCCGAGACGAAGTCGACCTCCTTCACCAGCGTACGCGGCGAGTGCTCCTCGCGGAACAGGATCACGTTGGGCACGACGAAGGCCATGTAGGGCGAGCCGAAGCTGCCGGGAAAACGCTGCGTCAGGTCCGGATACTCGCCGAGGCCGACGAGGTTGATGTTGGCCTCGCCGTCGATCTGCACGCCGCCGAGGAAGAACACGTCGATGCGCCCTTGTGCCGCCGCGTCGAACAGCTCGCGCCCGCCATCCGTGAAGCTGTTGTAGCGGCGGCTGTGCAGGATGGTGACGTGCACGCGCTCCTTCGAGCGCGCCTGATGCAGCAGCGCGGCCGCTGCCGGGATCGGCGAAGCGGCACCGACGGCGATGTGACGGACGTCAGGGATCTGGGCAGCCAGCGTCGCCGCCAGCAGCTCCTCGGGCTTGCACTCGCTCATGCCGCGGCTTTGGCGGTCCCGGCCTCGCGGGCGAGGTATGCGGCGAAGCCGTCCTCGGTGCGCGCTTCCTTCGCATAGGCGCGGAGGTGGTCGATGTCCGGCTCGTACTCGCCGAAGAGGCCGACCGGCGCCGCGCCCCGCTCGGCGACGGCGACGCCCTGGATGTAGAAGGCCGGTAGCGCGCCGGCAGCGAGCCTCTCGTCGTCGAAGAACGATCCGTCATGCAAGCGCTCGACGGTGACCAGCGTCGTCTTCGCGGCATGCGCTATTGTCGCGAGCTCTCGCCGGCGGCCGATCCAGACATTGCCTTCCAGATCGGCCATCGGCGCGTGAAACAGCGCGACGTCGGGCTTGATCGCCGGGATCAGCAGGATGGGGTCGCCGCCTCCACCCATCGGGTTGTCGACCGTCTTCCAATCCGTTCGATGCTTCACCAGGTCGCTGCCGAGGATGCCTCGGATCGGCAGGAACGGCACGTCCTTCTCCGCCGCCTGCAGCCCCGCGTGAATGGCCGGGCAGGTCGCGTCGATCACCTTGATGGTTTTCGCCAGCGCCGCGCGGGTGAAGCAGGGGGCAATGCCGAACTCACCGAGCGTGACCGCCGCGGTCTCGACCTCGGCGACGCAGCCGGCGCCGATCAGGAGATCGGCCTGCAAGGTCGATTGCGGCACGGTGACGAGGCGGAGGTTTTTCGCGCCGCGCCGGATCAGCGCCCGCGTCGCCGCCATCGGCGCGCCGGAGTAATCCGCCGGCACCGCCAGCAGCGCGCCGTCGGGCACCTGGGCGACGAGATCGTCGAGCGAGATCGGGGAAAAGGAAGACATGCGCTAGCATAGGCCGGCGCAGCACCCCATGAAACCCTCCCTCGGCCGAGCCGGCGAGGGGGACGACGAGGCCGATACAATGGATTTCACCCTTCCCCCCGATCTCGTCGCGACGCGCGACGCCGTCGAGCGGCTGATGGTCGAGGTGGCGCAGCCGGCGGCGAAGATCGCCGAGCGCGAGGGACGCTTTCCGCGGGAAGCGGTGAAGGCGCTCGGCGAGGCGGGGGTGTTCGGTGCTGCCTTCCCGGAATCGGTCGGCGGCTCGGCGCTCGGGTTCCAGGCGGTCGGCCTGATCTCGGAGACCGTGTCGCGGCTGGAGCCCGGCTTCGGCTACTGCATGAACCTGCAGGGCATGACCTGTCCGCTCACCCTCTTCAACTGGGGGCGGGAGGACCAGGTCCGGCGCTTCGTCCCGGATCTGGTCGCCGGCCGGAAGATCGGCATGTTCGCGCTGACCGAGCCTGGCGGCGGCTCGGACCCCGCCGGCAACATGCGGACGACGGCGAAGAAGCAGGGCGATCGCTATGTGCTGAACGGCTCGAAGATGTTCATCACCTTCTCCGACGAGTGCGATGCCGGCCTCCTCTTCGCCAAGACGGATCCGTCGCTGGGCGCCAGCGGCATCACCGCCTTCATCCTCGAGCCGAAGAAGATGAGGGGCTACCGCGCCGATCCGGTCGCGATGTCCGGCCTGTCGCGCGCCTTCCGCAGCTGCGCGGTGTTCCTCGACGATGTCGAGGTGCCGGAGGAGAACCGTCTCGGCGAAGAGGGGCAGGGCTTCAAGATCGCGATGACCGCGCTCGAATACGGGCGGCTCACGGTCTCGGCGCGGCTGCTCGGCCTCGCGCAGGCTTGTCTCGACTCGGCCTCGGCTTATGCGCGCGAACGCGTCATCCGCGGCCAGCCCATCGGCCGCACGCAGTCGGTGCAGCAGCTGATCGCCGACATGACGGTGAATGTCGAGGCCGCGCGCCTCCTAGTCCGCAGGCTCGGTTGGACCATGGACAAGGGCGAACCGGCCGGCCGCGAGGCGGCGCAGGCCAAGTACTTCGCCTCGATCGCCGCGCGCCACGCCTCGTCCGCCGCCGCGGAGATCTTCGGCGGCTACGCGCTCGCCGACGAGTATCCGATCCGCAAGTTCACCGGCTATATCGACATGCTGAACATGGGCGAGGGCGCGCCGGCCGTGCAGCGCACGCTGATCGCCGAGGACACGCTCGGATACAAGGACGCCAACCGGCACAAGGCGCCGCCGAGGCGCGGCTCGGTCGCCTGACGGTCAGACCCGGTCGAAATACGGAACCCAGGGGACGCGGCGAAGATCGAGGCCGCCGCGCAGCACTTTCCACATCGCGAGCGGATTCGCCTCGAAGGCGACGAGGCCTTCGCGCTCGAGATGGCGGGAGATCGCTTCTCCCTTGCAGCCGTTCACGCGCAGATCCGGCCAGCGCCGCGATGCCTCGCCGAGAAGCCTAGCCGCGCCTTCTGGCGAGCCGCCGGTTTCGAAGGCATAGCCGGTCCCCCCCGACTCTCCGATCAGGGCGTAGGCGCCGGGGACCGTCGCGACCGAGAGGCGGTCGGCCGGATAGGGCCGCTTGTCATAGACATGGAGCGGACGCGCGACCGCCGGCGCCGGGCGCAGGCGATTGAGTCGCCGCCGCAACGCGTCCGGCAGCGGCGCGCGTGTCCAGGATGCTCCGACAGACTTGGCAGGGCCTTTCCAGCGCCCTAGCAGGCTCGCATCCGACAACTGCCAACCCAGAGTCCGATAGAGATCGACGCGGCGCGCCCAGAGCACGCCGAGCTCGACGCCGTCCTCGGCGAGAGACGACTCCACCGCCCGCATCAGGCGCATACCGAGTCCCTGCCCGCGATGGCGCGGATCGGTGACGACGAAGCCGATCATCGCTCCCATTCTCTGTTGTGCGCCGACCTTCATCGAGAACAAGCGGACGGCGCAGGTGGCATGGAGCGCGCCTCGGGTAGCTAGTCCGAACAGACGGCCGAACCGGGGAGACGCGAAGAGGTCCGGATAGAGTCGCACGAGGCGCCCGGTTCTTTCCTTGGCGGCGACGAACTCGGCTTCCATGAGCGTCACGAGCGACGCGCCGACCCGCTCGCCGGCGCGGAAGGCGATCAGTTCCTCGTCGGCGAATTGTAGGTTTTTCTCCATATCGGCGCGATGTTACTACTCGTCTTCCCCTCGGGCACGCATCGTGCGCGAGCGTATCCTCCGGCGTCGGCGGAAAGGCGCAGATGCTTCTGCTCGGTCTTCACTCCGGACACGATGCCAACGTTACGCTGATGCGCGATGGCGAGGTCATCGTCACGGTCGAGTCCGAGCGCGTCCTCGATCTCAAGCATGCCGCCGGGCTCGGCGCGATGCAGGCGGCGGTCGAAGCCGCCTTCTTGACGACCGGCGTGAATCCGGCCGAAGTCGACGCGGTCATCTTTGCCGACGACATGCATGGCCGGCTCGACGTCAATCCGCTCGTCCAGCGAGCGACGCATTTCGGCCGAAAGCTGCATCCGGTCGGCGTCGTCGGCAACACCGAGCTATGGCCGACGCCGGGGATGCGCTTCTCCTTGCCGCTCGGCGGCGTGAAGCCGGAAACACCGGTGCACCTCTGCTGCCATTCGATGGCGCATGCCGCGGGTGCGCTGTACATGGCCGGCTTCGAGGACGCGGCGATCCTGGTCTACGACGGGTATGGGACCTGCTGCGGCACCATGGCCTATCGTTACGACGGGGTCGAGATCGCCTGCCTGCCCGACTGGCATGACCGCTTCCTGATGGGGCTGCGATACGGCGCCTTCGGCTGGTTCCTGCGCGAGATCGCCAGCACCGCAAGTTCGAGCCAGTTTCTCGACTTCGCCGGCAAGGTCATGGGGCTTCAGGCGTACGGCTCGGCCAAGCCCGATCTCGTCCTCGGCTTCCGCGAGTGGTTCACGAACGGAGACTATGCCGAGTACCTGACCTGCATGATGCAGGGCGAGCATCACTGCCAGTCCTTCATCGCTCCGCCTTCGCCGAAATGGAATCCCGGTCTCTACCTCAACCGCCTGTCGGCCGAGGATCAGGACTCGCGCGACATCGTCGCCTCCATGCAGGAGGCGTTCACGCAGATCGCCTGCGAAGCGGCGCGCGATCTGGTCGCGGCGACCGGCTCGCGCCGGCTCGTGGTCTCGGGGGGCTGCGCCCTCAACATCGTCACCAACGAGCGCCTGGCCGGGCTGGACGAGGTCGAGGACTTCTTCGTGCCGCCGAACTGCGACGATCGTGGGATTTCGCTCGGTGCCGCGGCGCTCGGCCATTGCGGACTGACCGGTGCGCTCCCGCACTTCCCGGCAGTCGATCTCGCCCGCCGACGCTCGCCCTACAAAGGCATGCTCGTCACGGGCGCGACGCCGCCGGCGCTCGGCGCGGATGTTTCGATCCGCGCCTTCGATCTCTCGGACCCGGCCAACCTGAAGCAGATGGCGCGGTGGCTGGCGCGGCAACGGATCATCGGCGTCGTCCAGGGGCGCTCGGAAATCGGACCGCGCGCCCTCGGTCACCGCAGCATCCTGACCGCCGCCAACGATCCGGCGATGAAAGATCACATCAACCAGCGGATCAAGAAGCGCGAGTGGTGGCGGCCCTTCGCGCCGGTCTGCCGTGCGCCCGATCTCGACGAGTATTTCGAGACCCCGCAACCCGACCCTTACATGCTCCTCGGCGCGCGAGCGCGCGAGCGGTGGCGGCGCGACCTCGGCGCGGTGACGCATGTCGACGGCACGGCGCGCGTGCAGGCGGTGCCCGATCGCGATGCCAATCCGGTGCTCTGGGACCTGCTCGGGGCGATGAAGGCGGAGACGGGAGCCGGGATCCTGCTCAACACTTCCTATAACGAGGGTGGCAAGCCGCTGGTCAACACGCGTGCGGCGGCACTTTCGATGCTGTCCAAGACCGGGATGGACGCGACCTGGATCGAAGGAACGCTCTACTTCAAGCCGACGATCACCTTCGACTGATCACCAGCCGCTCTTGAGGCAAGCCACGATCTCCTCGTGGCCTTCGTCCGATAGCCACCACCCGCACGGGATCGCGACGTTCTCGCGGTCGAAGACGTCGACGCCCTCGAGGTCATCGCGACGGATGCCGTCGAAGCAGGAATAGGCGTCGACGCGGAGATGCAGGCGTTGGGCGCCGATGCCGTGCTCGGTCAGCTTGCGGACCAGCCCGTCTCGATTCTCCGCGCGCAGCGCATAGGCCCAGTAGCTCGACTTCCGCTCCGCCGGTCGGTCGAGCAAGGTAAGGCCGGGAACATTGCGCAGGACGTCGTCGTAGAAGGTCCCGACCGCCTGGTTCCGCCTGACACGCGCGCCGGCGTCGGCGAGCTGGCGAAGGCCGAGCGCGGCAGCGAGGCTTCCCATCTGCGCATTGCCGCTGGCTTCCGGGATGTCGCTCGCCGGATTGAGGTCGCCCGAAGGCAGGCGGAAGGTCCGCTGCTCGATGCCGAACCGCCGCAGACGCTGCGAACGCTCGATCAGAGACCGATCGGCGATCAGGACGGCGCCGCCTTCGGCCGTCGAGAGCGGACGCGTCGGATAGAAGGACTGGATCGTGGCCTGCCCGCCAGCGGCAGCGATGGGTCGGTCGCGATAGGTCGCGTCGAACGCCGCCGAGGCGTCCTGGATCAATGCGATGCCGCGATCCCGGCACGCGTCATCCAGCTCGGCCAGGGGCGCGACGTCGCCCGCCCAGTGATAGACGACAAGAGCCTTGGTCGACGGCGTAAGGCCGGCAATCAGGTGCGAAGCGGTTGGCATTCCCGTGCGCGGATCGACGTCGATCCATCGCGGTCGTGCGCCGATCATCGTGATCGGCATCACCGTCGCGGTGCAGGCCATGGGAGAGACCGCAACTTCGTCTCGGGAACCGACGCCGACGAGGCGGAGCGCCAGCGACAACGCGCTGGAGTTATCGTAGGTCGCGACGCAGGCGGGGACGGCGCTGCGTTCAGCCAGTTTCGCTTCGAACTCGGTCACCAGGGGGCCGCCGGCGAGGCGCCCGCTGGCCAGTACCGGTGCCAGCACCGCGGCCTCGTCGGCCGAGTGCGGCACGCAGAAGAGGGGCAGGCGAGGCATCGCTACCATCCGCGCCGGATCGCGGCGACGATGCGCTCGCGCGCGGCATCGTCGACCCACCAGCCGCAGGGAATGTGCAGCGCCCGTTCCCAGAACCGGTCGAGGCCGGGGAGCGGTCGCTTGCTCGAGGCGAAGACCGGATGCAGGTCGTTGCGGCGATGGATCTTCGACGAGGCGATGCCGGCCTCGGCAAGCGCGCGCTGCAGATCGGCGCTGCGCTCGGCCAGCACCGTGTAGAACCAGTATGAGGGCTCCGCGTGCGGCGGATGCGGGCTCGGGACGAGCCCGGGGATTTGCGCGAGGGCGCGATCGAACCAGCGACCGTTGTCGGTGTGCCGCGCGATCACGCCGTCGATGTGGTCCATCTGTGCCAGGCCGATGGCCGCGGTCACGTTGTTCATGTGATACTTGTAGCCGACCTCCGAGACCTCGACGGAAAGCCGGTCCTGCTGGCGGTCGATGCCGAACCAGCGGAGCCGGCGCCCCTCGGGCAGGCGCTCCGGATCGTCGATCGCCAGCATGCCGCCGTCGATGGTGGTCATGTGCTTGATCGCCTGGAACGAGAACATCGTTATCGCGCCGCTGCCGCCGATCGGAAGGCCGCGCCAGCGCGCGCCGAGCGCATGCGCCGCATCCTCGATCAGCATCACGCCGGCGTCGGCAGCGACGCGACGCAGCCCGTCGAGATCGGCCGGGTGGCCGCCATAGTGGACGACGAGGATCGCCTTGGTGCGCGCGCTGATCGCGGCCGCGACGGAGGTCGGATCGAGATTGCCGGTCATCGGGTCGACATCGGCCCAGACGATTTCGGCGCCGCAATGCCTGATCGCCATGTTGGAGGGCTCGGCGGTCATCGCGGTCGAGATCACCTGGTCGCCCGGTCCGACGCCGGTCATCATCAGCGCCGTGTGCAGCGCCGCCGTGCCGGAAGAGAAGGAGAGCACCGGCCTTCCGCCGAGCCAGTCGCCGAAGCGCTGCTCGAACTTCCGCACCTCCTCGCCTTCGCCGACCATGCCGCTGTAGAGCACCTGCTCTAGGCGCGGCATCAGCTCGCCGCGTGGTGGCATCGAGACGCGGAAGAGAGGGATCTGCGGCTCGGTCATACGGCGCGCGGGGTTACTGCGGCGAGGGCTTCGGCGAGGCCCGTCGAGATTGGGAGCGCGCGCATAGCGGCATAGGCTTTGGTTTCGAGCGCGAGCACCGCGTCGCGATTGGAAGCGAGCGCCTGGCAAGTCGCGATCAGCTCGGAATAAGCGACGTAGTGGATGGCGTCCGACCATCCCGGCTGCAGCGGGTAGGAGGGCCGCTCGGCGATGCAGAGCCTCTGATTGGCCGCCAGGAAAGTGGATCGCGGGCATTCCGCCACGAAGGAAGCCTTCGCGGGAATGTTGAGCACGAGCTTGGACCGTGAGACGAGGTCGTCGCGCAGGTCGCCATAGGCATGCGAGAAGACGCCGACCGTCAGATTCGTCTGCATGAGAGCGGCGACCACGTCAACGCGACGCTGTGAGAGCTTCCCGTAGAAGAGCACGTCGATGTCGCGCTCTTCCCACGGCCGGCGACGGACCCGGTCAATCGCTTTGGCGTAGCCGAGCGGGACATGACGAACGCGATCGGGGAAGCCTTGCGCTGCGAACCAGGCGAGATTCTTGCGCGCGTAGTCCCAGACCGGAAACCCGCGGCGGGCCAGTTCGATCACGACGCGCTGCTTCTCCTCCGGCTGATGCTCAAGATCCTCGGTGTTGTAGAACATCGTCGTTCGGGGGATGCGGTCGATCTCGCTCATTGGGAACAGGACCGCCGGCATGACGATATTCATGCAGGCTGGCTCAAAGGTGAACATCTGGATGCGGCAGCTGAAACCGAGGTCGGTGAGGCCACCGGCAACAATCTCCGAGATTTCGGTTCCCAGAGTCCGGCTGAACAAGGCTATGTTGAAGCGTATTAGTGCGAGCATCTATGAATCTCGCACGCTCGTCACCCTGCGCGACGCGCTCCTGCCGGAACTCCTCTCCAGCAAGCTACAGGTCGAGGGCTCCGCCCGGTTCCTCGGGAGCGGTGACTGATGCCCGACCTCGACGCTCTCGCGCCGAACTATCGGCGGGCACAACAGCGATGGCCAGACGCACCCACGCTGACGAAGTGCCACGAGGCGTTGCTGGCGTGCTTTGACCGCGATTTTCCCGTTCCTCTTCGTCACGACCGGATCGCGCGCCATCCTGACGCTCCACGCCAAGATCACCTCCGGCCGCCGCAGGCAGATCGCCGAGGGCGTGCTCGCCGAGCTCAAGATCGCGAACGCCGACTGAGCAGCGGCCTCAGCCGCCCTTGACTCCGCCGGCGGTCAGGCCGCCGACGATCTCCTTCTGGATGAATAGGGTCAAGATCAGGACCGGCGCGGTCACCAGCAGC
>VGEH01000073.1 GCA_016869375.1 Alphaproteobacteria bacterium
CTCCAGCTTGAGGCGACGGTCAAAATCGAGCCGCAGGGCATCGGATTGGGCTTCACCCGCCAGATGCTCCATCTGCGACCCCGGTCCAATGAGACAAGACGTTGCGTCCTATGGCTCAAATGGATTCAACGCCGCCCAGTTCAATGGTTCATCTGGGAAATGCGGGCCTAAAGCGGTCTAGGCTATCGCCGAAGACCAAAAGAAACCCGCCCATCCACAAGGAGTGAACGTCATGGGAGATCATCGTCGTCATCTGCTCGCAGGCGTGAGCGCCGTCGCGCTTGCCCTCGCGTTCTCACCGGCCTTCGCCCAGAAGAAGGGCGGAGACATGATCGTCGGCGTCACCTCGCCGCCTCCGTTGACCGATGCGCAGGCCTCGACCGCCGAGGCGACGCGTAACATCTCGATGCACTGGATCGAGACGCTGTTCGCGCGCGACCAGGGCGCCAACCCGATCCCGGACCTCGCGACCGGCGTCGAAATGTCGCCGGACGGCCTGACCTACGTCTTCACGCTCCGCCAGGGCGTGAAGTTCCATAACGGCCAAGAGATGACGTCCAAGGACGTGAAGGCTTCGCTCGAGCGCTACAAGCGCATCGGCGGCGCCTCGCTGACCCTGAGCGCGGTGAAGGAGATCGAGGCGACCGACAAGTACAAGGTCACCTTGAGGCTCGCCAACCTCTTCCCCGGGCTGATCCAGGTGATCAGCGCGCCCGGCGCCCCGATGGCGATCTATCCGGAATCCGAGGGCGACAAGGAACGCAACAAGGTCAATCACATCGGCACCGGTCCCTTCAAGTGGGCCGAGTACAAGCCCGACAGCCACGTGAAGCTGGTGCGCAACGACGGCTACACCCCGAACAACAACTATCAGAAGCGCGACGGCTTCGGCGGGAAGAAGACCGCCTATTTCGACAGCGTCACGATCCGCTTCATTCCCGAGGGCGGTGCCCGCACCGCGGCGCTCGAGACCGGCGAGATCCAGGCCGTCGACATCCTGCCGCCGCCGGCGGCGAAGCGTCTCAAGGGCGATGCGCGGATCAAGATCTACGAAGCCACGCCCTGGAATCTCAACCTGATTGTCTTCAATGCCGGGGACGGCCCGATGGCGCAGCAGAAGCTGCGTCAGGCGGTGCTCGCCGCGCTCGACATGGAGGAGATCCTGGCGATCGCGGGCGAAGGCAACTACGCGCTGCAAACGGCCTGGCAGTATCCGGGTTCGGTCTACCACACCGGCGACATCGGCAAGGACAAGTACAACGTCAAGGACATCGCCCTGGCGAAGAAGCTGGTTCAGGAGTCGGGCTACAAGGGCGAGGAGATCATCTTCCTCACCGACTCGACCATCAAGAACCACAACGAGACTGCGGTCGTCGCGACCGAGCAGCTCAAGAGCAAGCTCGGCCTCAACATCAAGCTCAACGTGGTCGATTGGCCGTCTGCTTCGCAGAAGCGCCTGCAGCCGACCGGCTGGCATATGTGGACGGTCGGTTTCGGCGTCGAGCCCTATGAGGGCCCGATCAACGTCATCGGCCTCACCACCAAGCAGAACAATGCCCTGGGCGCGCAGTTCAAGGCCGACCCGGCGCTTGCTGCCGCGGACAAGCTCTTCAACGGCACGCTCAAGCTCGAGGAGCAGAAGAAGGCGGTCGCCGACTGGACGAGCCGGATGTACGAGTGGGTCCCGGTGATCAACACCGGCGCGATCGGCCGCTACCAGGCGACCGTCGCCAAGGTCATGAACTACGAGCCGAACCGCATCCCGCGGATGTGGGACGTCTGGTTCAACTAGGCGGTTTTCGTCGATTCGCGGCCGGCGGGAGAGATCCCGCCGGCCGTTTTCTTTTGGCGCCTTCGGATTTCGCAGAGTCGGAGCCGGACCTGACGGGACGGTTATCTTGGTCCAAGATGGACCTCGGAGACCCCGCCGCCGAATGAGCGTCGCCACGCGCCCCCGCCCGCCCACCCGCCATGCCGCCGTTTAAGGCGCTCGAGCCCGGCAATGTGATGCTCGGGCTGGCGCTCGCGCTTTCCGCCAACGCCGTCTTTTCCTTCCAGGACGCCGTGGTGAAGTGGCTGGTCGCGGATTATGCGGTGCTGCAGATCCTGTTCGTCCGCAGCCTGACGATCGCCATCGTCGCCGTCGCGATCTACCGCAAGAAGGTCATCTTCGGCCTCATCAAGAGCCGACACAAGCCGGCGCTAGCGCTTCGCGCCGCGGCCATGGTGATCGCATGGCTCTGCTACTACTCGGCCGCGCGTTCGCTGGTGCTCGCCGATCTGGTCACGCTGTACTACGCGGCGCCGCTGATCATCACGGTGATGTCTATCTTCATCCTGGGCGAGAAGGTGAACGCCGCGCGATGGGCCGCGGTCTTCGTCGGCCTTGCCGGCGTCATCGTCGCCGCCAATCCGACCGGCCGGCCCGACCTGCTTCCTGCGGGTCTCGTGCTGATCGCCGCCTGCCTCTGGGCCTGGGCCAATATCCTGATGCGGCAGATCTCGGCCAGCGAGTCGACCGAAGTGCAGATGCTGTTCACTGGGCTTGCCTTCGTCGTCGCCTGCCTGCCGGCGCTGCCCTGGATCTGGGTGACGCCGGATCCCTTCACCTTCGCGACGATGGCGGGCATCGGCGCCTTTGCCGCGCTCGGGCAGTACCTGATGTACGAGAGCGTCCGCCATGCGCCGGCCTCGGCGGTGGCGCCCACCTCCTACACCTCGCTCGGCTGGGCCTTCCTCTGGGGCTGGGTGATCTGGCGGGACCTCCCGGCGCCGACGGTCTTCGCCGGCGCCGGGCTGATTCTTCTCGGCGCTGTGATCGTCGTGGGCTCGGAATGGCTCAATTTGCGGCGGAGACGGGCCGCGGCGCGCGATAAGGTATGATAAACGGTCGTTTGGCGGAGGGAGGCACGACCATGCGTATCCGCATCCTTGTCGTCATCGCAGCGCTTCTATTCGGTGGCGCTGCGACCGCGGCGGAGAGGGTCGATGTCACCCTGGTCCTTGCCGCCGATGTCTCGCGCAGCGTGGATGAGGAAGAGTTCCGCCTGCAGCGCGAGGGGATCGCGACCGCGATCACCGACCAGCGCGTGCTGAACGCGATCCGCTCGGGCCTGCACGGCTCCATCGCCATCTGCTTCGTCGAATGGTCGGGCGTCGGCCAGCATATGGTCGTCGCCGACTGGAAGGTGATCCGCGATCTCGCCTCGGCCCAGGGTGTTGCCGAGACCGTCAAGCGCGCGCCGCGCTCCTATTACGGATCGACTGCGATCGGCTCGGCGATCGACTACTCGATGCGCCAGCTCGCCCGGTCCGGCGTCGAGGCCGAGCGGCAGGTGATCGACATCTCCGCCGACGGCACCAATGTCAGCGGTCCGGCGGTCACGATCACGCGCGACGCCGCGGTCGAGGCCGGCATCACGGTGAACGCGCTCGTCATCCTGAGTCCGCGTCCGAACCCCTTCAACCCTAATCACACGCATCCGCCGGAAGGGCTGGAGGAGTATTTTCGCCGCAACGTGATCGGCGGTGTCGGCGCCTTCACCGTCGTTGTCGAGGGCTTCCAGACCTTCGCCGAGGCGATGATCAACAAGCTGATCCGCGAGATCGCGGCGCTGCCTTAAAGCCGCGGTTCGCGGATGGCGGGGCGCGGTTGCCGGCGGTCTCCGACCGTCCTAGGCTCCGTCCGCTTTTCGTCCCCTTCCTAGCCGAGGATCCGATGAAGCTGAGCCGCCCGGTGCTGGCGCATGAGGAGTTGATCGCGCGCGACGGCATGGTCTGTGCCCAGCATCCGCTCGGCGCGCGCATCGGCGTCGAGGTCCTGCAGAAGGGCGGCAACGCCGTCGACGCCGCGGTCACCACGGCCTTCGCGCTCGGCGTGCTGCAGCCGCTGATGAACGGCATCGGCGGCGTCGGCAACATGGTGATCCATTTCGACAAGGCCGATCCGAAGGCCGTCTATTACGGCACCAAGGCGCCGGGCTTGGCGCGGCCGGACATGTACACGCTGGAAGCCGGCCAGAGCGAGATCTGGGGCGGCGGGATGAACCTCGCCAAGAGCTATGCCTGGCCCAAGGTGAAGAACCGTGCCAACGACCGCGGCCACAGCTCGATCGGCGTGCCCGGCGCGGTTGCGGGATTGTGCCTCGCGCTCGAGAAGTTCGGCACGATCGACCTCAAGGACGCGCTCGCCCCGGCGATCCGCCTCGCCGAGGACGGCTTCGCCGTCGGTCATCACTTCACGCTGGCGCTGGTCGCCGACCGCGAGACCTTCCTGATGTTCCCCGGCACCGCGCCGATCTATTACCCGGGCGGCTACCCGATCCCGGTCGGCGGCAGGTTCGTGCAGAAGGACCATGCGCGCACGCTGCGCCTGATCGCCAAGCATGGGCCGAACGGCTTCTACAAGGGCGAGGTCGCCGAGAGGCTCTCGGATGACAACGCGAAGAACGGCGGCACTCTGCGAGCGGCCGACCTCGCCGCCTACAAGGCGCTGATCCTGGAGCCGATCCGCGGGCGCTATCGCAATGTCGACCTGATCGGCATGCCGCATCTGACCGCGGGCACGACGGTGATGGAGGCGCTGCACATCCTCGATCACTTCGACCTGAAGAAGCTCGGCTGGGGCAAGCCGGAGTCGCTGCATCTGGTCGCCGAAGCGATCCGCATGGCCGCGGCCGACCGCTTCACCTATATGGGCGACCATCCGGATGCGCCGATGGCGACCCTGGTCGACAAGGACTACGCCGCGACGCGCGCCGAGATGATCTCGCGCCGCAAGCGTGCCGACCCGGATCCGGGCGATCCCTGGGCATTCGCGGGCCGTGCGCGTCCGAAGGATTTCCCCGGCCCGGCGCGCGGCGGCAAGGACGACGGCACCACGCACATCACCGTCATCGACAAGAAGCGCAACGCGGTGGCGCTGACCCAGACCAATGTCGGCTATTCCGGCGTGGTCACACCCGGCGTCGGCGTGATGATGAACAACGCCATGAGCTGGTTCTGCCAGGTGCCGGGAACGATCATGTCGATCCGCGGCAACGCCTATGGCGTCAACAACATGACGCCGATGATCCTGATGAGCCGCGGCAAGCTCAAGGCCGCGCTCGGCGCCTCGGGCGGCCGGCGCATCTGGTCGGCGATCGTCCAGGCCGTGGTCAACCATGTCGAGCACGGCATGTCTCTGCAGGATGCGCTGCAGTCGCCGCGCCTTCATACAGAGACCGACGACGTGATGCTCGACGGCCGCTTCGGCAATGCGACCAAGGCGGCGCTCGAGAAGAAGGGCCACACGGTCGCGGTGGTGACGCCGCATTACGATCGCGGTCCCTATTCCGAGCCGAACGGCATCGCCGTTGCGGGGAAGGACCTCAAGAGCGCGGTCTATCCCGTCGCCAAGCCGACTTATGCTGCCGGATATCCCGGCGGCGAGGACGCCGCCGGCGACAGCCTCGCGCCGCGCCCCGACCTCCATCCGTAAATTCGAAGAGAAGAGCGAAACCCATGCCGAAGATCGAGTCCGTCGACCTGTTCTACGTCTCCATGCCGGTGGTGGAGGACATCAGCGACGGCAGCCAGGACGCGCTGCTCGTCCGCGTCGAATCCGGCGGCAAGGTCGGCTGGGGCGAGGCCGAGGCGTCGCCGCTGCCGTCGATCGCGAGCTGGATCGCCCCGATGTCGCATGGCTTCTGCCACCCGATCTACACCTCGGTCATGGGCCAGGAGCTGAACGGGCCGGAGGACATCCGCCGCATCAACGACACGGTGAAGCGCCGCTCGCTCGACATCCTGCAGACCGACCACACGCTCTCGGGCATCGACGAGGCGCTGTGGGACCTGCTCGGCCACATGCGCCAGGAGCCGGTGTGGAAGATCCTCGGCTACAAGAAGAACTATCCGAAGACGCCCTATGCCTCGCAGCTCTTCGGCCTCACGCCGCAGGAGACGCTGAACAAGGCGAAGGCCGTGGTCGCCGACGGCTACTGGGCCAGCAAGTTCGGCTGGAGCAATTTCGGCATGACCACGGTGAAGGACGATGCCGATCACCTGATGGCAGCGCGCGAAGGCCTCGGCAAGGATGGCATCCTGCTCGTCGACGCCGGCTGCGTCTTCGGCGACGATGTCGAGCGCGCGGCGAAGCGCCTGCCGGCGCTGAAGGCGGCCAAGGCCACCTGGTACGAGGAGCCGCTCGACCGCGACGCGCTGGCCGAGTTCAAGGCGCTGTCGAAGAAGACACCGAAGGTGAAGCTCGCCGGCGGCGAGGGCGCCTACACCTACCTGATGGCCAAGCAGATGATGGATCTGGCGGGCTTGAGCTTCATCCAGATCGATGCGGGCCGCATCGGCGGCATCACGCCGGCGAAGCAGGCGGCCGACTACGCGAAGAAGAAGGGGGTGACCTTCGTCAACCACACCTTCACCTCGCATCTCCAGCTCTCGGCTTCGCTCCAGCCCTATGCCGGCATGAAGGAGCACGACATCTCGGAGTATCCGGTCGAGCTCAAGGCGGTCGCCAAGGCGATCACCAAGAACACCGTCGCCCGCGACAAGAAGGGCCTGATCAAGGCGCCGGAAGCGCCCGGCCTCGGCATCGAGGTCGATGTGGAAGCCCTCAAGCCCTACCTGATCGACGTCTCGATCAAGGTCGGCGGCAAGTCGCTCTACGAGACGCCGGTCTTGAGGAAGTAACGTCGCAAACCCTCTCCCGCCAAAGGCGGGAGAGGGTGAGACGTGCTACGGCGCGCTGCGATCCGTCGCCAGATGCGCGACGCAGTCGCCGCGCTCGACGCGGCCGTAATGGCGCTGACAGATCACCAGGCCCGAATCCTTGAAATAAGCCGGCACCGGCTCGCGGGCCGGGTTGTCGACGAAGTGGACGAGGCCGGCGAGCTGGCCCTTCTTGACCATGGATCCGAGCTTCACCGCCGGCTCGAAGAGGCCGTGGTCGGGTGCGTAGACGTAGTAGCTCAGGCCCAGGAGCTCCATCCAGCGCACCTTCTCGGGCGCCTTGCCGATCTTGAACTTCTTGGTGTCCTTGAGGATGCCCATATGGGCGAGCGCGCGCACGGTACCGTCATAGGTGAGCGTGACGCCGTCGGGATTGACCGAGGCGCCGCCGCCGAACTCGCCGCCGAGATAGACGACGTTGTTGCGATGTGCGGAGGAGTGCGCGAGCCGCGAATCGGGCAGGTAGGTCCACACCAGGCTCACCGGCGCGCCGAAGGCCCTGAGCAGGTCGAGCGAGCGCTGGTCGAGCTTCTTGTTGCCCGAGGTCGAGACCGAGGCGAAGGGGACATAGGCGAGCGAGCCGCCGCCCGAATGCAGGTCGAACCAGGCCTCGGCCTTCGGCACCACCACCGTGTCGAGGTAATGCGCGATCTGGTAGGTCACGCTCATGTTCGGGCCGCCCGGGAAGGCGCGGTTCAAATTGCCGTCGTCGATCGGCGAGACGCGGGCGCCGGCCATCGCCGCCGGCATGTTGGCGGCGGGCATGATGATCAGGCGGCCCTTGATGTCCTTTGGCTCGATCTCGCGGATCAGCTTGCAGAGCGTGACCTGGCCTTCGTACTCGTCGCCATGGTTGCCGGCCATCAAGAGCGCGGTCGGGCCTTTGCCGTTCTTGATCACGGTCAGCGGGATGGCGAGCGTGCCGTAGGCCGAGCGCGTGACCGAATGCGGCAGGTGGATGTAGCCCACCTGCTTGCCGTCGGCGTCGTAGTCGACCTCGGTCCAGAGATGGGATTTCTGCACGGCCATTGGGATGCCTCCGGGCAATCGCTGCGAGGAACGGGAAGGGCGACGGCGGGAAATCAGAATAGCGAGCGCGCTCACGCTCGCGCCATAGTCGCGCGGCGGGCGAAACTTGGCGGAGCGCCTAGGCGCTCAGGCGCATGTTCTGGAAGTTCTTGCCGAAGTCGCGCTTGCGGTTCTCGACCTCGCGCGCCACGGCGCGCTTGAGGTGACCCTCCATCTCGTCGAAGGCGGCCTGGGCGAGGAGGAGGTCGAGCGGGTCGTCGGAGTCGCAGGCGCGGGCGAGATACCGGGCGACATCGGAGTCACGGCCGATGACGCTATTGACGGTATCCAGCAGGATCGCTCGGGCCGATTGCCTGATCGAGTTTGCCTGCGAAGAAGCCACCCACCGCCCCCGGTAAATGAACGTACAGATAAGTTACGTCGTCGCCATCGCCTCGCCCCATTCATTTACATCTAATTTTATTAATCGTTGGTGAATGCGGCGCAGCAGAGGCGAAAATTTTGTCCATCCCGGGGCAGCGGCCAGGCCCGGATCCTGCTATCTCCTAAACATGGCCCGCAGCGACCCCCGGAACCGGACAAGGTATTGGGAAGACCCGGATATCGCCGGTCTGAGCTGCCTGCATGCCGACTTCACGGACCACGACTACGCGCCTCATTCCCATGACGGCTACGTCATCGCCGTCACGGAGGCGGGCGGCGCGGAGTTTACCAGCCGGGGCGCGGTCGGCGAGGCGACGCCTGCCGTCCTCCTGGCCTTCAACCCGGATGAGGCCCATTCCGGGCGGATGGGCCGCAGCCCGCGCTGGTGCTACCGCTCGATCTATCTCGGCGAGGAGGCGATCGCCGCCGTGAACGGGCTGCTCGGGATCGAGGCGGCCCCGCACTTCACTGCCAATCTTTTCACCGATGCCGACCTGATCGGGGATTTCCTCCGCCTGCACCAGGCCCTGGATCGGGGGGGCGATACGCTCCGCCAGCGCGAGCTGCTGGTCGCGAGCCTGGGCCGGCTCTTCCGCCGCCATGGATCGGGCCGGGCCCGCATCTCGGTTGCGCCTCGCGACCGCGCGCTCCTTGCGCCGGCGTTGGAGCTGATGCACGACCGTTATGCCGAGAGCCTGAGCCTCGAGGATCTGAGCGCTGCGGCGGGGCTGACGCCGTTCCAGCTCATAGCGCTCTGCAAGCGCGAGACAGGTCTGACGCCGCATGCCTATCTGGTCCAGCTTCGCCTCAAGACGGCGATGGACGCGCTCCGCGAGGGCGTGCCGATTGCCGAGGCGGCGCATGTCGCCGGCTTCTACGATCAGAGCGCCTTGAACCGTCATCTGAAGCACTGCTTCGGCGTCACGCCGCAGCAGTTCGCACGCGCCGGCCGCTCGGCACATCCGGTCCCGGCGCTCAATTTCCACCAATAGCGGCGGCTCAGTTTCCGGCATCCTGCCGGCATGTCCCGCTATTTCTGCCACGAGAATCCCGAGACGCTGACCCTCAAGACGAAGGTCGTGGATGCCCGTCCCGGCCGTGTCAGGTTGGAGGCGACGCCCTTCTATCCGGGCGGCGGCGGCCAGCTTGCCGACCGCGGCACGCTCAGCTGGCAGGGCGGCACGCTCGCCGTCTCCGGCCTCGACTATGCCGATGGCCATCTCTGGCACCTGGTCGCCGAGCCGGTCGAGATCGCCGGATCCGTCGCGCTTGAGGTCGATCCTGTTTTCCGCCAGGCGCAGCGCGAGCTGCATACCGCGCTCCACATCATCAACGCGCTCGCCTTCCAGGGCTTCGACGGCGCGCTCGTCACCGGCGCGCAGATGAACGACGACGGCACCGCGCGCATCGATCTCGATTTGCCGGGCGCCGACAACGACAAGCTCCGCGCCTACGAACCGGCGATCAATGATGTGATCCGCCAAGATCTCCGCGTCAGCGACAGCTATGTGCCGCTCGATGCGGCGCAGGAGGAGAAGGGCCTCTTGCGCTCGCGCTCGGTCGCGCCGCCGCCGACCTCCGACGGCAGGGTGCGGATCGTCGAGATCGCCGGACTCGACCGCCAGGCCTGCGGCGGCACGCACCTCGCCTCGACCGGGGCGTCCCGGCCGATCAAGCTCCTCAAGGTCGAGAACAAGGGCCGCCACAACCGGCGGATCCGGATCGGGCTGGCTGGCTTCTAGCCAAGTTGTTCGTCGAGTTTACAAGATTGACATTTTTCCGGACAAATGCGAGAAGGCTCGGGCCGGGCGCCGCTCAAGGTGCGTCCGCGCCAGCCGGAAAGTGCGACCATGACCCTCGTCTCCGAAGCGACCCGCCTTCGCGTCCGCTCTCTCGGCCCTCTCGGCGCTGAGATCACCGGCGGATCCCTTGACCCGCTGAGCGCGGCCGACGAGGCGACGATCAAGCAGGCGCTGCGCGACCATCTGGTCGTTCGCTTCCGCGGCTACACGCTCGACGATCTCGCCTTCACGCGCTTCGGCGAGCGTCTCGGTCAGCTCCAGCCTTCGCCCGACTACACGCGCTCGCGCAAGGTCTACTCGGCCGAGGCGCCGATGATGACCATCATCTCCAATGTGAAGGAGAACGGCGAGCCGATCGGCGAGCACGGCGACGGCGAGCTCAACTGGCACACCGATCTTGCCTTCACCAACTACCCGTCCGAATACACGATGCTGCTGGCGCGCGAGATCCCGGCGGCCGGTGGCAATACTTGGTTCGCCAACATGTACAACGCCTATGAGGCGATGCCGGATGCTCTCAAGGAGCGCGTCGCCAGGCTCACCATGAAGCACCAGGCGAGCCACAACGCCCAAGGCGGCAAGCGTCCAGGCTACAAGGACATCGAGACGGACGACGTGCGCGAGATGCCGGGGCCGATCCACCCGATCGTCCGTACGCATCCGGTCAGCAATCGCAAGGCGCTGTTTCTCGGCCGGCGCTTCGGTGCCTACATCCCCGGCCTGCCGCTGGCGAAGAGCGAGGCGCTCTGCGACGAGCTCTGGTCCTATGCGGCGCTGCCGGAGAACACCTGGACGCAGGAGTGGCAGCTCGGCGACCTGATCGTCTGGGACAATCGCTGCACGATGCACCGGCGCGACAGCTTTGCCGGCCAGGGCCGCCGCCGCATGCATCGCCTGACCACGCGCGGAACCCGCCCGGAATAGGCCTTCGCTGCGGCCGCGATTGGTCGCGTCGGGGCGGGCATGGTAAGACCCTGCCGATGACCACCGCGCCGCGCGCCGATCTGCCGAGTGACGTGCGGGTTCGCTCGAAGCTCAGCGATGTCGTCTACGACCAGATCCTGAGGCTGATCGGCCGCGGCGAGTATCCGCGGAACACAAAGCTGCCGACCGAGAACGAGCTGGGGGCGCGGTTCGGCGTCTCGCGTCCCGTGATCCGCGAGGCGCTGGCGCGGCTCCGTGACGAAGGCATCGTCCGCTCGCAGCAGGGCTCGGGCACTTTCGTCGAACGCGGGCCGGAAGCCGCCGCGCTCGCCTATCCGGCGATCCGCAGCGTCGCCGACATGCAGTGGTTCTACGAGTTCCGCATCGTCGTCGAAGGCCAGTCGGCCTATATCGCGGCCGAGCGCCATACCAAGGAGACGCTGGCGGACATCGCGAAGTCGCTCACCGATGCCGAGTCGGCGATCGCCGAGGCCAACGCCAATCTCGGCTCCGATCTCAACTTCGCATTCCACCGCGCCGTCGCCCGCGCGACGCAGAACCCGTATTTCATCACGACCTTGGAAGCGATCCCGAACATCGTCGGCATGGGGCGCATCGGCGTGCGCAACAGCGGCCTCGACGATCCCGTGGCGCGCATGCGCGCGGTCTGGCTCGAGCATGAGAGCATCTATCGCGCCATCGCCGACCGCGACGGCCCCCGCGCCCGGGCGGAGATGGAGGCGCATATCGGCGGCGCCCGGCAATACATCTTCCAGCGCCAGGATGTGAGCTGAGGGGCGGCGCGCCGCCGGAAAGCCCTCACGCCGCAGTGAATAGTTTGTCGTTTGTATTGACAAATTTGTAAATCTCCGGGAAAAGGCAGCCAAGGAGAGGGGGAAGCCCTCCCGCCGTCTCAATCCCGGAGGAAATCCATGCGCCGGACGCATCTGTCCAAGCTCGCCTTCGCCGCCAGCCTCGCGCTCGCCGTCTCCCTCGGCACCTCGGGCGCCTTCGCCCAGGCCAAGCCCGAGAAGCTCGTCATCATGAGCCACGCCGTGCACAAGGGCGCGGTCACCGGCGAGAAGGGCGGGGACAGTTCCGCCGACTGGTCGAAGAAAAACGGCGTCGGCACCGAATGGCTGACCTTCGGCGTCGAGGCCGTGCATGAGCGCGTCTATCGCGAAGCCAGCTTGGCCGAGGGCAAGGTCGACATCGCCTTCATCCTCGAGCGCTACTCCGGCCCGCAGGTCGCACGCCTGTTCGAGGACCTGAGCCAGTACCAGGCCAAGGACCCGATCGAGGATTTCAACGAGATCTCCTCCGGCATGCGCACCGCGCACACTCATAACGGCAAGCTGATCGCGATCCCGTTCCGGCACGCGACGCATGGGCTTCTCTACAACCAAGTCTATTTCAAGGAGCGCGGCGTCGACGCACCGCCGAAGACGATGGAAGCGCTGCTCGCGCTGGCCGAGAAGATGAACTACACCCGGCCCGACGGCACTGTCGTCCATGGCTACATCACCAGCTTCGACGATCCGTCCGGCATCGTCGACCTGATGCGCGCCTTCGGTGGCGACTTCATCACCTCCGACTACAAGTTCGTCGCCGACAGCCCGGCCTCGATCAAGGTGGTGACGCTGCTGCGCGACTTCTTCCGCAAGGGAATCTTCCCGAAGAATGTGTTCACGTTCAAAACCGAAGAAGTCATCACCATGATGCAGCAGGGCCGCGCGGCGATGACCAACCAGCCCTTCGGCCGCTTCTTCAACTACAACGACGCCAAGCAGAGCAAGTTTCCGGGCGAGTTCAAGGTGACGACGATTCCGGCGGCGGGCGGCGGCATTGCGCCGGCCAAGACCTCGGTCTGGGGCATGGCGATCCCGGCCAACTCCAAGAACAAACAGCTTGCCTGGACGCTGATCAAGGAGCTGTCCTCGAAGAAGGCGACGGTCGCCCAGGCGATCAACGGCAACGGCCCGGTCCGCGTCTCGGCCTACAAGGACGAAGGCGTGCGCAAGCTCGTGCCCTACGCCGATGACGAGGCCGCCGTGCTGCAGACGGCGCGCTCGACCGTTCCCGGCTTCGAGAACACGCAGAAGGCCATGGACTTCTTCATGGAGGAGATCCAGCTGGCGATGCTCGGCACGAAGACGCCGGAGCAGGCCATGGCCGACCTCAAGAAGCGCGTCGAGCCGCTGCTGCCGCGCTAGACTAGGCGCTCGTTTCCGCCGGCGGACGGAGCGATCCGTCCGCCGGTCTCATTTCCGGAGAGAAGGTCGTCGCGGCATGTGGACCCTGCGCCCTGTCCATTACCTGATGGTGGCGCCGGTCCATCTTCTGCTGCTCGTCTTCATCTTCGTGCCGGCGCTCTATGTCGGCTGGCTCAGCCTGACGCATTCGAGCTTCGGCGGCCCGCCGGAGTTCGTCGGGCTCGAGAACTACGCGACGATGCTCGCCGACCGCATCTTCTGGCGGTCGTTCTGGAATACGTTCCTTGTCGTCAACATCGTCGTCTATGGCGAGCTCGCGCTCGGCTTGGGATTGGCCCTGCTGCTGGCCGGCTGGGTTCCGTTCAAGCGCGTGGTCATCGCCATCATCCTGGCGCCCTACGCGATCACCGAGGTCACCGCGGTGATCATGTGGCGCTACATGCTCGAGCCCGATGTCGGCATGATCAACTACGCGCTGAAGTCGCTCGGCGTCCCCCAGATCGAATGGGCGGTCGAACCCTTCTCGGCGCTGATGGTGGTCTCGGTGCTCGCCATCTGGCAGCACCTGCCTTTCACCTTCCTGATCCTCTACGCCGCCGTCACCACGATCCCGAACGAGCTGATCGAGTCGGCGAAGGTCGACGGCGCGACGCCCTGGCAGACCTTCTGGTTCGTCAAGCTGCGCCTGATCCTGCCGGCGGTCTTCGTCGCGCTGATGTTCCGCTACATCTTCGCCATGCGCATCTTCTCCGAGGTCTGGCTGCTGACCGAAGGCGGGCCGGCGCGCATGACCGAGGTGCTGGCCGTCTATCTCTATCGCCAGGCCTTCCGCTACCACGAGTTCGGCGCCGCCTCGGCCACCGGCTGGATGCTGCTGCTGCTCTCGCTGGTGATCGCGCTGCCGTATCTCCGCGCCATGTACGTGAAGATGTTCCGCGATGGATGAGAGCTGGAGGACCCGCGCGATCCGCCTCGTGCTGATCGCGATCGCCATCGTCTGGTCGGGCTTCCCGATCTTTCTCGTCGTCATGTCCTCGTTCAAGGATGTGCGCGAGATCTTCGCGGTGCCGCCGAGCTTCTTCTTCACGCCGACGCTCGACAGCTATCGCCGCCTCGGCCAGCTCTGGCCGGCCTTCTATCCGAACATGCTGAACAGCCTGATCATCACCACCGGGGCGACGATGCTGACCGTCGTCGTCACCTCGATGGCGGGCTACGTCTACGCGCGCTATTCGAGCCGGCTGCTTACCGGCTCCGCCTTCTTCATGATCTTCGTGCGCATGTTCCCGCCGATCATCATCACGCTGCCGCTGTTCCCGGTGGTCAACCTGCTGGGCATGAGCGACACGCATTTCCTGCTGATCCTTCTCTACTCCTCGTTCTTCGTCAGCCTCGGCACCTGGATCATGCGTGCCTTCATCGAGCAGATTCCGCGCGAGCTCGAGGAGGCGGCCTTCGTCGACGGCGCCAATCTGCTGCAGACCCTGACGCGCGTGATCTTGCCGCTGGCGGCGCAGGGCATCGTCGCGTCCTCGATCTTCGTCCTGGTCTTCTCCTGGAACGAGTTCATCTTCGCGCTGATCTTCACCACCCGCGACGCGAAGACCGCGCCGCTGATCATCGCGGAGATGCTGAGCACCGCCGACGGCGTCGAATGGGGGATCCTGTTCGCCGCCGCCACGATCCAGCTCCTGCCGGTACTGGTGTTCGTGATCGCCGTACAACGTTACGTCGTCGCCGGCCTCCAGGCCGGGGCCGTGAAGGGCTAGGGGCGTCTCACGCCCGCGTGATCCCCCGCAGGCAGCTTGTTTCAAGAGTTACATTTGGTTAAACTCATTAAAATTCTTATAAAATGATTATTTAAAATGCTGGGAAAACCCGGCTAGGGTCAAGGCACCGAATTTGCCTTGAGGGGTGAGAAGGGGTGGAATGGCAAGTCCTTACGACAAGCTGACAATCCTCGTGGCCGAGGATAACAAGCCGATGCGCGGTCTCGTGCGCGAGATCCTCGAAGCGCTCGGTGTCGGCACGATCCTAGAGGCCGCTAATGGCGAGCAGGCGCTGAAGCATCTCGGCGCCCATGCCGTCGACATCGTCATCCTTGACTGGAACATGGAGCCGATGGACGGGATGGAGCTGACGCGCCAGATCCGCACCTCGCCCGAGAGCGCCGACCAGTTCGTTCCGATCATCATGCTGAGCGGCCACACCGAGCGCGCCCGCGTGCTCCAGGCGCGCGACGCCGGCGTTACCGAGTTCATGGCGAAGCCCGTCTCGGTGAAGGCGCTCTGCGCGCGCATCAACGCGATCATCGACTCGCCGCGCCCGTTCATCCGTGCCAGCGGCTATTTCGGGCCGGACCGCCGCCGCCGCGTGCTGCCCTTCAACGGGCCGGATCGCCGGGGCGACGATCCCGCCGCGGCGAAGAACGAGAAGCGCCGGGCCTAGGCGCTTCCGTCGTCTCCTTCGTCGTAATCCGATAGGCGCAACGCCGCGCGCCGGCCAGGATATGGTCGGTGCGCTCGACCGTGCAGCCGGCCAGCAGCTCGCGGAAAATCGCCAGCTCCGAACGGCAGAAGCCCTGGCAGGCTTTCGCCGCCGCGCAGATCGGACAGTGGTTCTCGACGAAGAGATATCCCCCGTCCTTCTGCTTCTCGACCTCCGCCATATAGCCTTCGACGCGTCGAAGCTCCGCCAGGCGCCTGAGCCTCTGCGACAGCGTGCCGAGCCCGGCAAGCGCGCGCCGGTAGCGCTCGCGCGTATCGGTCTCCCTCACTTCGATCAGGCGATCGAGCCCGTCGGCGCCGAACAGTTTGTCGACCGCGCCGATCAGCTCGACCGTTACCTGGGCATGGGTATCGGGGAAGCGCGCTTCCGCCTTGTCGGTCAGGCGCCAGTGGCGCTTCGGCCGGCCGACGCTGTGCCGCTCGTCGGCGAAGGCGACGAGGCCGTCCTCTTCCAGCCGCGCCAGATGCTGGCGCACGCCCATCGCCGTGATGCCGAGCGAGGTCCCGAGCTCGGCCGCGGTCAGCGGCGCCCGGGTCTTCAGTAGGAACAGGATGCGCTCGGTGCTGCCTTCGGACATTGCGCCAGGGTTACCACAGCGTCCGTTATTTGAAAAGCAGACGCTTGACTAATTGGCGTCGCAGGTCTGGAATGGATCGACCTTAAGGAGGCAGCGATGGCTTGGGAAAAGGCGGTGGCGTTCGACCGTCTCCAGCGCGACGGGCGCGCGGTCGCCAAGATCGGCAAGCGCCAGATCGCGCTGTTCAAGACCGATTCCGGCATCCTCGCCTGCAACAACCGCTGCCCGCATGAGGGCTATCCGCTGCGCGAGGGCAGCCTGGACGGCGGCTGCGTGCTGACCTGCAACTGGCATAACTGGAAATTCGATCTCAAGACCGGCGCCAACCTGACCGGCGGCGACGCGCTTCGCACCTATGCGACCAAGGTCGAGGCCGGCGAGGTCTGGATCGATGTCGTCGAAGCGCCGGCAACCGAGCGCCAGGCGCAGGCGCTCGCCAATCTGCGCGAGGCTTTCGAGGACGAATCCTATGATCGCATGGCGCGCGAGCTGGCGCGCTATGCCAAGGCCGGCGGCGACCCGGTCGAGGCGGTGAGCCATGCGATCGCGTGGTCGCATGACCGGCTCGAATTCGGCACTGTGCATGCCTATCCCGCCGCCGCGGGTTGGCTGCGGCTGCACGACGAGTCGAACGATCCCGAGATGCGGCTGATATGCCTTCTCGAAGCGATCGGCTACATGTCCGATGTCGCCGCCGGGGAGGAGGTGTACGTCTACCCGGAAGCGTCGATGCCCTGGGATGAACCGGCCTTCCTCGCCGCGATCGAGGCCGAGGACGAGAAGGGCGCCATCGCTCGCGTGCGAGGTGCGCTCGATGCCGGGCTCGGCTTCGTCGGCCTCGAGCACGCGCTCAGCGCCGCGGCCCTGGCGCATTACCAGGATTTCGGGCACTCGCTGATCTATGTGGTGCACACCGGCCGCCTCGTGCAGCGCCTCGGCCGCTCGGTCGAGCTGCCGCTGCTGCTCGCATTGGTGCGGTCGCTGGTCGCGGCGAGCCGCGAGGATCTGATTCCCGAGTTTCGCGCCTATGCCGGCGCGCGACAGGCGTTCCCGACCTTCGGTGCCAACGGCACGGTGCCGGAACCGGCGCAGTTTCGCGGCCGCTCGGTCAAGGAGGCGCTGGCCGCCGTCGTCGGCGCTGCCGGCAGGAGCGCGCCGGAGACGCTCTATCGATCGCTGCTCGCCGCCGCCGCCGAGGACATGCTGCTGTTCGACACGAGCTGGGGCACGCGCACGGACACCTCTTACAACGACAATATCGGCTGGCTCGACTTCACCCACGGCCTCACCTTCGCCAACGCCGTGCGCCAGCAATGCGCCCGATACCCCGAGCTGTGGCCGGCGGGGCTTCTGCAGATCGCCTGCTTCACCGGGCGCAATGCGGGCTACACCGCGAAGACCGGCGACGGCGACTGGCATGTGAGCGACCGCGATGCCTTCTATGCCGACTGCATCCGCCGCATCTCCGATCACGGCGAGGATCGCTATATCCTCGCCGCCCATCTGCTGAAGACCTTCCTCGCCGTGCGCGAGGAGGTGGCGGCCGGGTTGCCGGCGGAGATCGAGACGAGCGTGCTGGCCGGACTCAACCGCTTCTTCAATGCACCGCTGAAGCGCAAGCATGTGCGCCGGACCGCGCACCAGGCACTGGATTTCGTCGCGCAGGAGGATTGAAGAATGGACCTTGCCGAGTTCCGCGCGCTGACGAAGAAGAAGCAGCCGCCGGGCGGTCTCTCGCCGGCGCTCCAGGGCCTCATCTGGGATGCCAAGGGCGACTGGGACAAGGCGCATGAGTGCGCCCAGGCGCAGGAGGACAGGCAGGGCGACTGGGTCCATGCCTATCTGCATCGCAAGGAAGGCGACCTCGCCAACGCGGGCTACTGGTATCGGCGCGCCAAGCAGAAGGTGCCGACCGGCTCGCTCGACGAGGAGTGGGAGGCGATCGCCGAGGCCCTGCTCGCCGAGGCCAGATGAGCGGGATCACGATCCGCAATGCCGTCGTGTCGGATGTGCCGATGCTCATGACGATGATGCGCGAGCTGGCGATCTACGACGGCATCGCCGACGGGCTGGAGACGAACGAGGATCTCCTGCGCCGCGACGGCTTCGGCGCCTCGCCGCAGTTCCGCGCGGTCGTCGCCGAGATCGCCGGGGAGACGGCCGGCTTCGTCAGCTATTTCGAGCGCTACTCGACCTGGAAGGGCGGCATGCATATCGCCGTCGACGACGTCTTCGTCCGTGAGCCGTTCCGGGCGAAAGGCGTCGGCAAGGCGATGATGCAGAATATCCGTGGGATCGCCGTGGCCAAGGGCTGCAACCTCCGCTGGGAGGCCGAGGTGGCGAACGAGAAGGCGCGGGGCTTCTACGAGAAGCTCGGCGCCAAGACACGGCTCAAGCGCATCTGCTATTGGGATGTGGCGGAATAGGGTATCAAAGGCCACCTTCCGCCACGCCGAGACGCCCATGCGACTCGCCGACCTGCCGACCCCTGCGCTCGTCCTCGACCGCGCGCGCCTTCGCCGCAACATCCAGGCGATGAGCGAGCGCTACAGGAAGCTCGGCGTGCGGCTTCGCCCGCATCTCAAGACCTCGAAATCGGTCGACGTCGCGCGCATGGCGACCGAGGGACATTTCGGCGGCATCACCGTCTCCACCCTCAAGGAGGCCGAGCACTTCGCTGCCGCTGGTTTCCGGGACATCCTCTATGCCGTCTGCATCGCTCCGGCGAAGCTCGACCAGGCGGCGAAGCTGATCAAGTCCGGCGTCGCGCTCACCATCATCACCGACGATCTCGACGCGGCGAAGACGATCGCCGTGCGCGGCAAGGAACTCGGCGTCACCTTCGACGTGCTGATCGAGGTCGATTGCGGCGAGCACCGCAGCGGCATTCCGCCGGAATCGGATGTGCTGCTAGCGATCGGGCGGGTGCTGCACGCAGGGCCGGGATCGCGGCTTGCCGGCATCATGGTCCATGCCGGGCATTCCTATACGGCCCGCTCGCTCGATGCCGCCGCCGAGATCGCCGAGATCGAGCGCTCGGCCGGCGTGCGTGCGGCCGAGCGGCTGCGCGCCGCGGAAATGCCGGCGCCCACCGTCAGCATGGGATCGACGCCGACCGCGCTCCACGGAAAGAACTACGACGGCATCACCGAGATGCGCTGCGGCGTCTACATGTTCGGCGACCTGTTCCAGTCGGAGATCGGGAGCTGCGGCAAGGACGACATCGCCGTTTCGGTGCTCTCTTCCGTGATCGGCCAGCGCCGCCCGGAGAACCGTGTGCTGATCGATGCCGGCTTCCTTGCGCTGTCGAAGGACCGGTCGACCGCGAACACGCCGCACGATGTCGGCTACGGCCGTGTCGCCGATCTGTCGGGTGCGCTCGGACTCGGCGATGTGACGGTGGTCGGCGTGCATCAGGAGCACGGCATGGTGGAGGGCAAGACGCCGCTGCCTTTCGACCGCCTTCCGGTCGGCGCGCGCGTGCGGGTGATCCCGAACCACGCCTGCATCACCTCGGCGGCCTATGACCGCTATCACGTGATCGACGGCTCGGACGAGGTGGTCGCGGTCTGGCCGCGCTGCAACGGCTGGTAAAGAAAAAGATGGCGAGCGCGGGTTGGGCCGCGGCTCGCCCAAGGTTCGAGAGAAGGACTATTCCGCAGCCTGGGCGTGATGCGGGCGCTCGGCCGGCCGCGGCGTCTCCATACGGCGAATACGGTCGCTGAAGGCGTTGAGCGCCTCCATGTTGCATTTGAGCGCGGTCTGGGCGATGTCGCGCATCGCCTCCATCGTGGTTTCGGTGCCGGCCTCGACCGCTTCGCCGGGTTTGGCACCGCTCCGCTCGCCTTCCGGCTTCAGGTAGTCGAGGGTGTTGCGGAAGGCCTGCTGCATCAGCGTGCTCTGTAGCGCCAGCTGCTTGCGCGAGATCGCGCTTACGCCCTCGAGCAGCTTCTCGGTCGCGGCGGTGAACGCCTCGACTGCATGACGTTGATTGCTGAGCACCGTCGCGACATCAGGCGTGCGGAAGAACATCGCCGCGGTCTCGCGCACACGTTCGCCCGCTTCCTCGGCCTTCGCCTGGGTCGCATGGACCTTCAACTGCTTCTCGATCATGGGCTCTTCCTTTCCGGTTGGTGGTCGGCGTGCAGCCGGCAGGGCCGGCCACACGCATGGCTCGTCCATGAACGGCCCCCCGCGGAAATCCCCTGCAATAGGCGACGCTCAAGCGCCCGGCCGGCGGATCCACCCGTCCGTCAATACGATTCCTGTTCTTCTTCTCGTCGCGATGCGCATCGCGAACGGCGCATTGTCGACGTGCGCGGATGCTCTCATGAGTCCGCCGCGAGCGTCAATCGCGCGCGGCAGCGATCACCGGCATGTCACCGATCCATAAAAAGATCGGGCTCCGCATTGAGGATCGTTGGATCGAAGCCGGCCAGTCGTTTGTAGGTCGCGGCAATGCCTTCCAGCTCGTCGCGCGCGATGACGGCATCGAGATCCGCGAAGCCGTCGGGTGCGCGCTCCTCGACGATCTGCATCACCTGCTCGGGTCCGTTCTTGCGATTGGCGAGCACGATACCGCTCGTCTTCGGCCGCCGCCCGGTTTCGTACTGCGCGAGCGCTGCCGGCGTCGTTCCGTTCGTCATGATCGCGGCGGCGAGCGCGCGGGCATCGAGAATCGCCTGCGAGGCGCCGTTGGAGCCGATCGGATACATCGGATGCGCGGCATCGCCGAGCAAGGTCATGCGCCCGAAGCTCCAGCGCGGCAACGGATCGCGATCGACCATCGGGTATTCGTAGACAGCGGCTGCGCCCTCGATCAACGCCGGCACGTCGAGCCAGGGGAAATGCCAGTCGGCGAAGGCCGGCAGGAACTCGTTCAGGTCTCCGCTGCGGTTCCAGTCCTCGCGTCGCCAGGCGCGGTCGACGGGGAAGCGCCGCTCGGCGATCCAGTTGATCGTGGCGCGACCGTCCTTATCCGCTGGCGTGATCGGATAGCAGACGAATTTCTGCTTCTCATGTCCGCACATGCACATGGTGCGGCCGTCCAGATAGGGCGGCGCCTCGGTCGTCGCGCGCCAGAGGATGGCGCCGTTCCACAGCGGCGGCCCTTCCTCGGGATAGTGCTGGCGGCGCAGCGCCGAATGGATGCCGTCGGCGGCGATCGCCAGCCGCGCCTCGATCTCGGCGCCGCCGGCGGTAAGGACAGCACGGTCGTCGAGGCTCTCGACCGCTGTGGCCGCGTGGTCGATGACGATCGCATCCATGCCAAGCCGCTCGCGCACCGCATCGAACAGCAGCCCCTGCAGCCGGCCGCGATGGATGGAGAATTGCGGCCAGCGATATCCGGCGAGGAGGCCGCGCGGCTCCTTCCAGATCGTCTCGCCGCGCTTGGTGGTGTAGCGAAGCTCGGATGTGCGGATCCCGGTCGCATCGAGCGCCTCGGCAAGGCCCAGCTCGAAAAGATGGCGGACGGAGTGGGGGAGAAGGTTGATGCCGACACCGAGCGGCCGGATCTCCTTGACCTGCTCGAAGACGCGGACCGATAGCCCGAGCCTGGCGAGGCTCAAGGCGCAAGTCAGACCTCCGATGCCGGCTCCGGCGATGGCGACGTCGAGCATGGCGGTAAGATAGCTCGAATTGCGGGATACTGGGTGGATGTCAGGGGGAAGCGCTACCGACGACCGCCGCCTTCATGAGCCGTCGAGCCCGTTCGTCTGGGGCTTCGCCACCAGCCAGCTCGCCGGCTGGGGCGTCATCTACTTCGCCTTCTCGCTCTTCGTCGGGCCGATGGAGGCGGAGCTCGGCTGGTCGAGGACCGATCTCAACGGCGCGCTGACGGCAGGGCTGCTCACGGTGGCCTTCGCCTCGCTCCCCGTCGGCTTCCTGATCGATCGTTATGGCGGTTATGTGCTGATGTCGGGTGGTGCGATCGCCGGCGCCGCGTTGATCGCGCTGTGGTCGCTGATCGACAGTCTGCTTCTCTTCTATCTGCTCTGGATCGGCATCGGCCTTGCCCAGGCGGCGACCATGGGCGATCAGGTCTATGCGGTGCTGATCCAGAACGTCCGCAACTACCGCCAGGCCTTCACCTATGTCGCCTTCGTCACGGGGCTCTCCTCGACCGTCTTCCTGCCGATCATCAGTATTCTGATAGAGAGCCTTGGCTGGCGGCAGGCGCTCTTGGCGCTGGCCGCGATCTATCTGGTCGTCGCCGCCGGTCCAAATCTCGTCTTCCTGCACGGCACCAGGGGCAGCCGTAGCGTGGCGCGGAAGGACGAGAAGAAGGAGGGGGGAGCGGCGCCCCTTCTCGCGGCGATCCGGCGTCGCGCGTTCTGGGCGCTGGTAACCTGCTTCGGCGTGCAGACCTTCGCCTTCTCGGGCCTCACCTATCACATCATTCCGCTGCTGCAGGAACGCGGGCTTGGCCTCGATGCGATCGTCGCCGCGCTCGCCAACATCGGCCCGGCGCAGGTGTCCGGCCGGCTGGTGCTGCATTTCTTCGGCCAGCGCGCCTCGATGCGGAACCTCGGACGCGTGATGACGCCGGTGCTGCCTTTCGCGCTGCTTCTGCTCCTGATCGCGCCGAATTTCGGTTTTGCCGGGCTGGTGCTCTACGCCATCGTCTCCGGCGTTACCAACGGGCTCATCATCATCGTCCGTGCCGTGGGCCTCGCCGAGATCCTCGGGCCGCGCGGCTTCGGCCAGATCTCGGGCGCGATGATGTTCATCATCCAGCTGCCGCGCACGGCGGCGCCGCTGGTTTCGCCGCGTTGTGGCAGAGCTTCGGCGGTTATGACCCGGTGATCTGGATCCTGATCGCCGCGACGGCGGTCGGCGCGGTGGCGTTCTGGATCGCTGCGGCCGAGAAGCCCGCCGAGAGCTGATCAACCCTCCCAGCGGTACTTCTTGACGATCTTCTCGTCGAGCTCGATGCCAAGGCCCGGCTTCTCCGGCACCGTCACCATGCCCTTCTTCGGCCGGATCGGCTCCTTGAGCAGGTCGGTGCGCAGCGGATTGTCCATCACGTTGTATTCGAGATAGGGGCAGTCGCGCAGCGTTGCGATCGTGTGCAGCGTCGCCGCCACCAGGATGTCGGTCGACCAGCAATGCGGGATCACGCGGACGCCGCGCGCCTCCGCGTGGGTCGCGATGCGCAGAGTCTCCGAGATGCCGCCGACGCGGGCCACGTCCGGCTGCACGATGCGAAGCCCGCCGCGCTCCATCAGGTCGAGATAGGGGAAGAGCGTCGACTCCTTCTCGCCCGTCGCGATCGGCGTCGGCGAGGCGGCGGTGAGCTTGGCCCAGCCATGGATGTCGTCAGGCGACAGCGGTTCCTCGAGGAAATAGGTGTCGTGCTCGGCGAGCGCGCGGCCGAGCCAGATCGCATCGTCGAGAGGCACCGGGAAGCCCATGTCGAGCATGATGTCGGCGTCGGGGCCGATCGTCTTGCGGACCTCGCCGACCAGCTTCGCATCCGATTTGCGGTTGCCGCCGAGCCCGCCCCAGCCGAGCTTCACCGCCTTGTAGCCGTTCTCGACATGCTTGGCGGCGAGCTTGACCGCGCCCTTCGGCGTCTCCGGCGCGAGGTCGCTCGCATAGCACGGGAACTCCTTCTTCCGGGCGCCGCCGAGCAGGCGATAGACCGGCTGGCCGACCGATTTGCCGAGGATGTCCCAGAGCGCGATCTCGATGCCCGAGATCACATGCATGACCGCGCCGCGGCGCCCATAGGTGACGCTCTTCTTGTAGAGCTTGTCGTAGAGCCGGTTGATGTCGCGCGGGTCCTCGCCGATCAGCAGGCGCTTGAGGCCGCTCGCCGAGACCGAGCACATCGGCGAATCCAGCACCGCCTTGGAGACCATCGGATTGGTATGCGCCTCGCCGACGCCGGCGATGCCTTCATCGGTGTGGACGCGGATGACCAGGATGTTCTGGCAGCCGTCGCCGATCTCACGCACGACCGGCAGGCGCAGCATGATGCTTTCGACATCGGTGATCTTCATGATCGGTCCCCTTGGAAACTCCGCATACTAGCCTCGCACGGCTCCGAGGGAGCCCGTAAGTGCTTGGCGCGAAACGCACTCCCGGCGTTAACGAAGATCGGGGTTTTGCCGCGACGGGCGAGGCGGGTTTGGCGTAGACTTCGCCCGTCATTTTCGTAGGGAGCAAGACATGTCCACCACGTCGATCGGCGGACCTCCGCCGCCGGCACCGCCCGTCGAGCGCGCACCGCCGCCGCCGCGCGAGCGCGAGGAGGAAACGCAGGCCGCCGAGCGCGAGCCGCCGGCACCCCCTCCGCCGCCGCCCGCGGAAAGCGGACGCGGACAGAACGTCGACGTCTCCGCCTGACCTGACGGCGGACCAAAGAAAAAGGCGCCCCGGACCGCTCGGTCCGGGGCGCCTTGCTTTTCAGCCTACTTCTTCTTCTCGAGGTTCCAGAGCACCACGCGCGTGCCGGTCAGCACGCCGGTGATGTTCTTGCGATGCACGACCGGCTGACTCCTCGACGCCGCCAAAGACAGCAGGCGGCCCCAGTGGGTGTGCACTCGGCGAAATCCGCGATCGTTACCTGAGCGAGGACGCATAGAAAGCCGCCCACTCTGCAATGTGGCGGATCATGGCATTGCGCGCTCTCATTGCATCACGCCGTTCGAGCGCGTCAAGGATCGCTTCGTGCTCACCAAGAGCCTGCGGTACCAGCTCCTGGGTGAACAGGGTCCTGTTCAGTCCGCGGTGAATCAGTCGGTACCGGGCGATGTCAGCTTGTAGCCGCGCGCTACCAGCGCATTGCGCGATCTTCTGATGGAAGCTCTCGTCAAACGCGGTCCATCGATCGAGAAGGCCGGGACGGCGGAGGCTACGACGGATCTGCGATGCCATTTCCCGCAGCTTGGTCAATGCAGGACGGTCGATGCGAGTCGCCGCGCGATACGCAGCCTCGCCTTCGAGCAGTTTGCGCATCTCGAACAGGTCCGTGACGTCTTCGCCCGAGAACGTCGCGATCACCGGTCGTTTTCGGCCACGCTCGACGATCAGCCCGTCCGCGATCAGCTCGCGTATGGCGCGATGCACCGGCGTCCGACTCACCCCGAGCTGTCTCGCCAGCGACAGCTCACTAACCATTGTTCCGGGGGCGAGCTCCTGTTCGAGAATTTTCGAAAGGAGACGTTCATAGACGGCTTCGGTGACGCGACTGCGCTTGGCGGCGTTGTCACCCGATCTGGACATGGGACGCGCGGACTCGGAATCCATGGCCGATGATGGTGTCTCGTTCGCCATTCGGATTGCAACTCATGGGAACCAACCACAGTCCCCAAAAATGCATGCTGTACAAAAAAATTGCATGCATCTTTTTCTTATGGCATGCGTAATGGGGGGATCGTAGGGACCGATACCCGCGTGTCGGCGACGGATCTGCCCGTAGGAACCTGGGAGGTATCCA
>VGEH01000074.1 GCA_016869375.1 Alphaproteobacteria bacterium
GGCGAGCCCGGCGCCATCGGCGCGGCGGGCGACGGAGCGGCCGAGGCCGCAGGCGCCGCCTGCTGGGTCGACTGGCCCTGCCCCGGCGCCACCGTCGGGCCGAAGAGCTGGCGGACGTGGAAGCCCATGTCCATCTGGTCTTCCTGGTCCATGCTCATCGCGCCGGCAGCACCGCCAGCGGCGGCCCCGGCCGCCACTACCTGCGCGGTGTTAGCGGCATAGCCGATGACGCTGGAGAGCGCCGACATGCCGAGCATGGTCGCCGCCACCGTCGCGATCGCCCAGACGGTCAAACCGTGGGAAGCGCAGCGAAAGCGGTAGTCGGCGAGGTCCATGGTCGTCTCGTTGAGCGCGGACCGGCCGGCGACATAGCCGCCGATGCCCATGCCGACGATGTTGACGATGAAGAACCAGACGAGCGCGCCGATGCCGATCGATCTGGCGCTCGGCCCCTCATACGGGTCGGCAAGGGTGAAGCCGAGCGCCGCACCGGCGACGCTGAGGCAGATCGAGGCGGCAAGCCCGATCAGGGCGCCGGCGATGACCGCATCCCAGGCGATCGCGCGGCGGTTTTCGACGACGAGATCGGGCGTGTCCGCAGGCACGCCGGAAAGCGTCGTGGTGGGCGCAGTCATGGCAGGTCTCCGAATTGGGAACGCCCAGCTTTTTGGGCGTTCACGCGTTCAATTCGGCGATTGCCGAAAAGTTCCAGCTCCGGCGGGAGTTGTCACCGAACCCGCGACTCGCGGGAAGCTTCGCCTTACTCCGCCGCCTTCGCGCCGACTTCTTCAGCTTCGATCCGCTTCCACAGTGCGCGGATCATGTCCTTCATCATCTTCGCCTCCTCCCACCGATCGGAGAGGTCGACGTCGTTCCGGTCAGTGATGGCGTAGGGCTTCGGCCCGAGCTCGCAGAGGAAGGTCAGCACGCCGTCCTTCGGCGCACGCTTGCGCCAGGAGCGGAAGCCGTATTCCCACCAGCCCATGAACAGGTCGACCCAGGGCTTGTGGTGCGCGAAGGAGATCGGCACCTGCACCTGCTCGCGGCTGGCGACGCGGCCATGGAAGCCCCAGCAATTGTCGAGGATCCGGTGCATGAGCCGGTGGTTCTCGTCGCTGATCGGCGGGCCGGCGAATTCGCGCCCGACCAGATAGTGAGAAATGTCACCGGTCAGCCTGAGATCGGGGAAGCAGTCGAGCAGATGCAGCGTGAAGAACAGGTCCGTGGTCATGCGGTCGCGATGCGTCTCGATATGCATGCGAATGCCGGCCTCTTTCGCAAGCCGCCGCCACCCCTCGATATAGGGGATGCACTCCTCGATCCGGTAGGGACGCACGTCAGGCTGCAGATTCAGGTGATCGGCGCCGAGCTTGAGCACGTTGTCGAGGATCGGCTTCAAATCGTCGACCGACTGCGGATAGCACTGGGCCTGCCAGGTCAGACCGTAATCCTTCAGGATCGTGACGTGTGCTTTCGCCTGCTCGAAGTCGAAGAAGCGGACGCCGGCGCCGTCGAAGCCGGCGTCCCGGATCATCTTGAGCTTCTCCTCGAGCGACCATTCCATGCCGTCCGGCTGCCGGCGCTCCATCGCCCACATCGACTGATAGACGAGCAGCTTCTGCATGGTGTCCTCCCGGGGCCGCCTCGTTCAGCCGAGGCCGGCGGCGTGGTGCTTCAGGTGATCTTCAATGAAGGTCTGGATGAAATAGTAGCTGTGGTCGTAGCCCTCTTGGCGGCGAAGTGTGAGCGGCTGGCCGGCATGCTTGCACGCCATCTCGAACAGCTCGGGCTTGAGCTGGTCGGCGAGGAACTTGTCGGCTAGGCCCTGGTCGACCAGGATCGTGCCGGGGAATTTGTGATGGCGGACGAGCTCGCTGGCGTCGTAGTCGCGCCACGCGGCCTGGTCGGGACCAAGATAGTTCGAGAAGGCCTTCTGCCCCCAGGGAACGCGCATTGGCGCCACGATCGGCGCGAAGGCCGAGACCGTGCGGTACTTGTCCGGGTTACGCAACGCCAGCGTCAGCGCGCCATGCCCACCCATCGAGTGGCCGAAGATGCCCTGGCGGTCGGGGCGCGCGGGAAATGAGGCGTTGATCGTCTCGCGCAGCTCGCCGGTGACGTAGCTGTACATGCGATAGGCGGACTTCCACGGTTGGGCCGTGGCATCGAGATAGAAACCGGCGCCGATGCCGAAATCCCAGGACGCGTCGTCGCCAGGCAGACGCGTCGCGCGTGGGCTGGTATCCGGCATCACCAGCATCAGGCCGAGCTGCGCCGCTACCCGCTGCGCGCCCGCCTTGATGGTGAAGGTCTCTTCGGTGCAGGTGAGGCCGGCGAGATATGTGACCACCGGCACCTTGCCCTTGGCCGCCTGCGGCGGCTTGTAGACGGCGAAGCGCATCGGCCCGCCGACCGCCTTGGACTCGTGCCGATAGAAGCCCTGGACCCCGCCGAAGCAGGCCTGCTCGGAAAGCGTCTCCATCAGTATTCGACGACCGTCCGGATCGACTTGCCGGCATGCATGAGGTCGAAGCCCTCGTTGATGCGGTTCAGCGGGATCTTGTGGGTGATCAGATCGTCGATGTTGATCTTACCTTCCATGTACCAGTCGACGATCTTCGGCACCTCGGTTCGGCCGCGGACGCCGCCGAAGGCCGTACCCTTCCAGACGCGGCCGGTGACGAGCTGGAACGGGCGGGTCGAGATCTCCTTCCCGGCGCCGGCGACGCCGATTATCACCGAGACGCCCCAGCCGCGATGGCAGCACTCCAGCGCCTGGCGCATCAGGTCCGTGTTGCCGACGCATTCGAAGCTGTAATCGGCGCCGCCCTTGGTCAGTTCGACGAGATGAGGCACGAGATCGCCCTTGACCTCCTTCGGGTTGACGAAATGCGTCATGCCGAACTTGCGCGCCAGCGCCTCGCGCGCCGGGTTGATGTCGACGCCGATGATCATGTCGGCGCCGGCCATGCGGGCGCCCTGCACGACGTTGAGGCCGATGCCGCCGAGGCCGAAGACCACCACATTGGCGCCGGGCTCGACCTTGGCGGTCTTGATCACCGCGCCGATGCCGGTGGTAACGCCGCAGCCGATGTAGCAGACCTTGTCGAATGGCGCGTCCTCGCGGATCTTCGCCAGAGCGATCTCCGGGAGCACGGTGAAGTTCGAGAAGGTCGAGCAACCCATGTAGTGGTGCACCGGCTTGCCGCCGAGCGAGAAGCGGCTGGTGCCGTCCGGCATCAGGCCCTTGCCCTGGGTGGCGCGGATCGAGGTGCAGAGATTGGTCTTCTGGCTGAGGCAGCTTTTGCACTGCCGGCATTCCGGCGTGTAGAGCGGGATGACGTGGTCGCCCTTCTTCAGGCTGGTCACCGCCTTGCCGACATCGACGACGATGCCGGCGCCCTCGTGCCCCAGGATTGCCGGGAACAGGCCCTCGGGATCGGCGCCCGAGAGCGTGAACTCATCGGTGTGGCAAATTCCGGTCGCCTTGATCTCGACCAGCACCTCGAAGTCCTTCGGCCCTTCCAGCTTCACGGTTTCGATCGAAAGCGGCGCTCCGGCCTTGAGCGCGACGGCTGCACGCACATCCATGACTGATTCCCTCGCCCGGATTTCGTTGGGTGGTTTCTAGCACGCGGCGGCGCGAAGGATAGCCATCAGCGCGGTAGCATGGAACCGACACCGGGCCGGAGGGTTGTTGCAGGACCCAACAATAAGGAAAGGAGTGACCGATGTCCGTCGGTACCATCCTTCTCATCATCCTGATCCTGCTTCTCGTCGGCGCGCTGCCGACCTGGCCCTACAGCTCCGGCTGGGGCTACTACCCGGCCGGCGGTCTGGGCACGGTTCTCCTGATCGTGCTGATCCTCCTGCTGATGGGACGTATCTAGGCCGCTACATCCGCTGCCAGGCGCCTGCCCGAGGCAGACATACAGACGCGAGCGCGCGCCCCGGCCGCTCGCGTCCTTGCGCGTGCGTTTCGCCCCTCGGAACCTGCACGCCCAAGGAGTTGATGCGCGGCCAGCGAGCTTTGTCATAAAATCGTAACGGAGCGCCCGCCCGGCGCTCGCGACGTTGCGAGGGGGAATGACGACGGCTCTGACAGGACGCGCGCCGCTCGTCTTCGCCTTGAGGCGGCTAGGATCCCGGCCCGAGATCATCCTCGGCGCGATCCTGACGCTGGTGCTGGGTTTCCTGGTGATCACGCCGCTCGCCGAGGCGCTACGCGACGCCTTCACCTACCAGCCCTACGACCTCGCCTACCGCCGCGACGCCGAGGTCGGCGCCTTCACGCTCTTCCACTTCGAACGCATCTTCACGGGGCAGCTTTCGCTCGCCCTCTTCTACCGCCCGTTCCTCAACAGCCTGATCGTCGGCGTCGGCGTCACCGCGATCGCCATCGTGGTCGGCACCGCGCTCGCCTGGCTGATGATCCGCACGGACCTACCCGGCCGCTCCTTCTTCGGCTTCCTCGCCGTCGTCCCCTACATGATGCCGTCCTGGGTGCTGGCGCTGGCCTGGCTCAGCCTGTTCCGCAACAGCCGCTACGGCGGCGGCGAGGGCATGGTCACCTACTTCTTCGATATCGAGCCGCCGAACTGGTTCTCCTACGGCATGCTGCCGATCGTCATCTGCCTGGCGCTCCACTACTACGCCTACGCCTTCCTGCTGATGGGCGGGGCGATGGAGAGCGTCGATTCCGAGCTCGAGGAGGCCGGCGCCACCTCCGGCATCTCCAAGTTCCGGCGCCTCATCCTGATCACCGTGCCGCTCCTGCTGCCGGCGCTGGGCTCGGCCATCGTCATGACCTTCATCCGCGTGCTCGGCACTTTCGGCACGCCGGCGCTGCTCGGTCTCCCGGTCCGCTTCTTCACCTTCTCGACCCAAATCTACGCCGCGCTCAAGTCGCGCAATGCCGGCGACGGCTTTGTGCTGGCGCTCGTGCTGGTGGTGATGGCGATCCTGTTCATCCAGATCAACAGCCGCATCGTCGGCGTGCGCAAGAGCTTCGTCACGCTGACCGGCAAGGGCTTCCGCCGGCGCCCCGTGCGGCTCGGCGGCTGGCGCTGGCCGCTGGTCGGCATGGTCAGCCTGTTCATGGTTATCGTCGTCGCCTTCCCGCTGATGATCCTCGCCTGGGAATCGCTGATGCTGAAGGCGAACGACTACAGCCTCGGCAATCTGACACTCCACTTCTGGATCGGCGGCGCGACGGAATCCTTGCAGACCGGCGATCCCGGCATCCTCAACAATCCGCGCATCCACGAGGCGCTGTGGAACAGCCTGAAGCTCGGCATCTCGGCCTCGATCTTCAACGGGCTCCTCGGCCTCCTGGTCGGCTACGCCATCGTGCGCGGACGCGGCAGCCTGATGGCGAAGGCGCTGGAGGCCATCTCCTTCGCGCCCTACATCTTCCCCTCGATCGCGCTCGGTGCGATCTACATCGGCATCTTCGCGCAGAGCTACGGCCCGATCCCGGCGCTCTACGGCACCTTCGCGCTGCTGATCCTGATCACGGTGGTCAAGAACCTGCCGTTCACCGCGCGCACCGGCGTCGCCGCCATGCACCAGATCGATAAGTCTCTCGAAGAAACAGCGCGCGTCCAGGGCATCGGCTGGTTCCGCCGAATGTGGCAGATCATCCTGCCGATGTCCCGCAGTGGCGTCGTCGCCGGCATGCTGCTGACCTTCATCTCGGCGATGCGCGAGCTTTCGCTGATCGTGCTGCTGGTGACCCCGACCACCATGGTGCTCCCCGGCCTGATCTACGGCTACCAGGAGCAGAACCAGCCGCAGCATTCGGGCGCCGTATCGCTGCTGCTGGTCATCATCATCTTCATCGTCAATGGCCTGGTCCGGCTCACCACCGGCCAGAGCTTCTCGAGCCGCAAGAAACCCGACGCAGAGCGCGCCGAACGCGCCGTCGCTCACTGAACGAAAGCAAAGGAGGATACGCATGCTGAGATTCTGGACCACATGGCTTGCCGCCCTGGCTCTGGCCACGGCAAGCCCCGCCTCGGCGCAGGACAAGGTGCCGGCCGACATCGACGCCTGGCTCAAATCGGCGCAGCTCGGTCCCTACAACACCAACGAGGACTGGAACGAGGTCATCAGGAAGGCAAAGGCGGAAGGCGCCCTCGTCATCTATTCCTCCTCCTCGCGCATGAGCAAGGTCGCGCAGTGGTTCATGGAGGTCTATCCGGAGATCAAGGTCAGCGCCTTCGACCTCGGATCGACCCAGACGATCGAGAAGACGATCCGCGAGCAGGACGCCAAGCAGTACAACGCCGACATCGTCACCACCGGCGGCTCCGGCGAGATCGTCCACGACATGATGAAGAAGCACCGCATTTTCAACTATGTGCCCAAGCACTTCGTCGACAGGATCCCTCGGGAGAACCGCGAGCCGCTGCTGGTCCGCGTCAACGAGGCGGTCGTGTTCTTCTACTCCGGCGAAGCCTGGCCCAACGAGCAGCCGATCAAGAACATCTGGGAGCTGACCCTGCCGAAATGGAAGGGCCGCGTCGGCATCAAGGACCCGCTCGACTCAGGCTCGCTCTTCATGGGCGTGGCGACATACGTCCAGCACAAGGACGAGATGGCCGCCGCCTACAAGCGCATGACGGGCCAGGACATCAAGCTCTCGCCCGGCGTGCCCGATGCCGGCCACGAGTGGCTGTATCGCCTGCTCAAGAACGACGCGATCCCCAACAAGTCCGGGCCGAAGCTCATCGCCGCGGCCGGCACCAAGGGCGCGCGCAATCCCATGATCGCGATGTCGAACATGACGCACATTGCCTACAACGACGAGTACGGGCTCGTGAACAAGATGCTCGTCGATCTCGATCCGGTGGCGAAGATCGTCTACCCGACCTATACGGCGATCGCCCGCTTCGCCAAGCATCCGAACGCCGCCAAGCTGTTCACCGCCTACTCGCTCGGCTCGCCCGAGCTGACCAAGGCGACCAAGATCGAGAAGCCTTACGACAAGGGCAAGAGCCGCGACATGCTGCTGGGCTTCGCGCCCTTCTTCGATCCGGGTTCGGTCAGCCCGCGCTCAGACGTGCCGCTGCCTCCGGGGGGCGAGGCGTGGGACCAGATGAAGGGGTGGATCGCCGATCCCGATTACCTCTGGTTCGAGAGCGCCAAGGTGCGGGACTTCTACATCCAGCACGTCTCGCCTTAGGCCCAAGGACCAGCGTATGGAGGAGATCAAGCTCAGGGGCGTGGCCAAGGCCTATGGCCGCGCCCCTGCGGTGAGGGACCTGGACCTCACCGTCTCGCCCGGCGAGTTCCTGACCATCCTCGGCCCCTCGGGCTGCGGCAAGACGACGACGCTCCGCATCGTCGCCGGGCTCGAGGATCCCGATCGCGGCCAGGTGCAGCTGGGCTCGCGGCTGGTCTTCTGCCGCGACCAGGGAATACTGGTGCCGCCGGAGCACCGTCAGCTCGGCCTGATCTTCCAGAGCTACGCGCTCTGGCCGCATATGACAGTCACCAAGAACATCACGCTGGCGCTCAAGGAGAAGCGGCTGCCGGCGGATGAGATAAGCCGGCGTCTCGACGATGCGCTGGAGCGCGTGCAGCTGGGGTCCATGCGTGAGCGCTATCCGTCGGAACTCTCCGGCGGCCAGCAGCAGCGCGTCGCCGTCGCCCGCCTGATCGCGCTCAAGCCTTCCATCCTTCTCATGGACGAGCCGCTTTCCAACCTCGACGCCGTGCTCAGGACCGAGATGCGCGGCGAGCTCCGGCGCCTGCACCAGGATCTTCGCGCAACGACGATCTACGTCACGCACGACCAGGTCGAGGCCTTGACGCTCTCGGACACGATCGTCGTCATGAATGATGGGATCGTCGAGCAGCGCGCGACGCCCTACGACATTTATCACCGCCCGGAGACCCTGTTCGTCGCCGAGTTCATCGGCGATCCGCGAATCAACCGTCTTGATGGCCGCCTCACCGGCGACGGCCGCGTCGAATTCGGCGACTTCGCGCTCGGCCTCGGCCGCGATCCGTCATCGAAGAGCGGCATCATCGCCGGCGCGGTGAGGCCGGAGACGATCTCCTTCTCGCAGAGCGAGAAGCCCGGCGCAATCCGCGTGACCATCGACTCGATCCAGCCGACAGGGTCCCAGACCATCCTGCATACGAGTGGTCCGGCCGGACGCTACACCGTGCTGCAATCGGGATTCGTCCGGGCCAAGCCGGGCGATCCAGCCTGGATCGCCTTCGATCCGGAAGCCTTCAACTTCTTCGATCCCTCGACCGGGCGGCGCCTGGACGCCTAGGCGCCGTCGGTCTCCTGGATGCGCCGGATCCAGCCGGCGGCGCGCTTCACCGCGTCGAGCAGCATCGGCTTCGGCGTCTCGAACCACTCGTCGGGCTGCAGCTCGCGGTGATGGCGGATATGCGCGAGCGCATCCTCGAGCGCCGGAAAGCGATCCGGCAGCTGCATGTGCAGATAGAGCGCGACCAAAGCGACCGAGCGGCTGCGGCCGCCACGGCAATGGACGAGAACGTTGCCGCGCTCGCGCCTCGGATAGCTCGTCTTCTCCGGCAGCTCCTGGAACATCGCGCCGTGGAGCAGGTAGTAGCCGGCGAGCATCATCGTCTCGGGGTTGCCGTCGCCGTCGACGAGGCCGAGCTTGTAGACGCGGACCGCACCGGTACCGGCGGCGCAGAGTTCGTCGGTCGCCGGCGCGCTCGGCTCGGTCACGTAGTTGATGTCGAGGTTGACCGCGCAATTGACCACCGTGCTTATGCCGAGCCGCCGGAGCAGCGCGACGTTCCGCGCGCCGTCGGTATCGCCGATGAAAAGCTTGGCCGCGTAAGGGGGCAATCCCTCGGCGATCAGGCTTATCGAGGGGCGGTCATGGACGGGGGCTTCGATGGCCATCCGGGGTTTTCCTGCCAGGAAACTTCTTTTCCGCCAGTTGACGGTGCGGCGTGCCCGCGTATCATCGTCGAATTCTACTCGGAGCGTGACGGAATGTGCGGAATCGTCGGGTTGTTCATGAAGGACCCCAAGCTCGAGCCCGAGCTCGGGCGGCTGATGGCCGACATGCTCGGCGTGCTCTGTGACCGCGGGCCTGACAGCGCCGGCTTCGCCGTCTTCGGGCCGGGTAGCAGCGGCACGGTCAAGCTCACGGTCCGCGGCGACGAGGGAACAGACTTCCAGTCGGTTGCCCGCCGTCTTTCCGAAGCGCTGGGCACCCAGGTCTCGGCGATCGGCCGCCACACCCACGGCATCCTGACGCTGCCGGCCGCGCGCGAGGCCGAGGTCAGGGCGGCGCTGGGAAAGGTAGCGCCGGATCTCGCCTTCGTCGGCGCCGGCAAGCGCATGGAGCTCTACAAGGAGGTCGGCCGCCCCGACCTCGTCGCCGGCAAGTTCGGCCTCGGCGGCATGACCGGCACGCATGGCATCGGCCATACGCGCATGGCGACGGAATCAGCGGTGACGACGGAGGGAGCCCACCCCTTCTCAACCGGCCTCGACCAGTGCCTCGTGCATAACGGCTCGCTCTCCAACCACAATGCGGTCCGCCGCGAGCTGGTGCGCGACGGGCTCAGCTTCGCGACCGAGAACGACAGCGAGGTCGCCGCCGGCTACCTCACGGCGCGCATGCGCCACGGGGCCAGCCTCGGCCAGGCGCTGACCGACGCGCTCTCCGATCTCGACGGGTTCTACACCTTCGTCGTCGGCACGGAATCCGGCTTCGGCGTGCTGCGCGATCCGATCGCCTGCAAACCCGCGGTGATGGCCGAGACCGATCGCTATGTCGCCTTCGGCTCGGAGTATCGCGCACTCGTCAACCTCCCGGGCATCGACAAGGCGAAGATCTGGGAGCCGGAGCCGGCAACCGTCTATTTCTGGGAGCGCCCGAATTGAGCGCCTCGGAAAAGGCCGAGATCGTCGATCTCGCCGCCACGGAACTTCGCCAGCTCAATTCCGCTCTGCACAAGCTCCGCCCCGACACCAATCAGACGCTCTGGCGCATTGCCAATCCGCGCGGCCGGCACTCGGTCGCGGTCGGCGTCGACGTGCCGGTCACCATCGAGATCGACGGGCATGTCGGCTATTACTGTGCCGGCATGAACAAGCAGGCGACCGTGATCGTCAACGGCAATGCCGGCGTCGGCGTCGCCGAGAACATCATGTCGGGCACGGTACATGTGAGGGGCGATGCGAGCCAGTCGGCCGGCGCCACCGGCTGCGGCGGCACGCTGATCATCGACGGCAACGCCTCGGCGCGCTGCGGCATCTCGATGAAGGGCGTCGACATCGTCGTGAAGGGCAGCGTCGGCCATATGTCGGCCTTCATGGCGCAGGCTGGATCGCTGGTCGTGCTCGGTGATGCCGGCGAGAGCCTCGGCGACTCGATCTACGAGGCGCGCCTCTACGTGCGCGGCAAGGTCCAGAGCCTCGGCGCCGACTGCATCGAGAAGCCGATGACCGATCATCACAAGGCGAAGCTGGCGAAGAAGCTGGCATCGGCCGGTGTCACCGGCGCCGATATCGGCCAGTTCAAGCGCTACGGCTCGGCCCGCCGCCTCTATCACTTCCATGTCGACAACGTGTACTGAGCGATGATCCCTCCGACCACGCCCCGCAAATCGGCCACCTTCGACGACTATACGCTCTCGGAGATCCGCCGCGCCGCGGCGACCGGCATCTACGACATCCGCGGTGCCGGCGCCAAGCGCAAGATCCCGCATTTCGACGACCTGCTCTTCCTCGGCGCCTCGATCTCGCGATACCCGCTGGAAGGCTACCGCGAGCGCTGCGGCACCAATGTCGTGCTGGGCTCGCGCTACGCCAAGAAGCCGATTGAGCTCAAGATCCCGGTCACCATCGCCGGCATGAGCTTCGGCTCGCTCTCGGCCAATGCCAAGGAGGCGCTCGGCCGCGGCGCTTCGACCATGGGGACATCGACCACGACCGGCGATGGCGGCATGACGCAGGAGGAGCGCGGCCACTCCTCGCTTCTCGTCTACCAGATCCTGCCCTCGCGCTACGGCATGAACCCGGATGATCTGCGCCGCGCCGACGCTGTCGAGATCGTCGTCGGCCAGGGCGCCAAGCCCGGCGGCGGCGGCATGCTGCTGGGGCAGAAGATCACCGAGCGCGTCGCCGGCATGCGCGTGCTTCCTGTCGGCATCGATCAGCGTTCGGCCTGCCGCCATCCGGACTGGACCGGCCCGGACGACATGCAGATCAAGATCGAGGAGATCCGCGAGATCACCGACTGGGAAAAGCCGATTTACGTCAAGGTCGGCGCGTCCCGCCCCTACTACGACACGGCGCTGGCGGTGAAGGCCGGCGCCGACGTCGTCGTGCTCGATGGCATGCAGGGCGGCACCGCGGCCACTCAAGAGGTCTTCATCGAGAATGTCGGCCTGCCCATCCTCGCTTCGATCCGCCCGGCGGTGCAGGCGTTGATCGACCTCGGCATGCACCGCAAGGTGCAGCTCATCGTCTCCGGTGGCATTCGCAACGGCGCCGATGTGGCGAAGGCGCTGGCGCTCGGCGCCGATGCCGTCGCGATCGGCACCGCCGCACTGGCCGCGCTCGGTGACAACGATCCGGCGCTGGAGGCCGAATACCGGAAGCTCGGCACCACCGCCGGCGCCTATGACGACTGGCACGAAGGCCGCGATCCCGCCGGCATCACGACCCAGGATCCCGAGCTGTTCAAGCGGCTCGACCCGGTCAAGGCCGGACGGCGGCTCGCCAACTACCTCGCGGTGATGACGCTCGAGGCCCAGACGATCGCGCGTGCCTGCGGCAAGAGCCATGTGCACAATCTGGAGCCTGAAGACCTCGTGGCGCTGACCATCGAGGCGGCGGCGATGGCCCGCGTGCCGCTCGCCGGAACGAACTGGATTCCCGGAGGCGGCAGCTTCTAGGCGACCAACAGGAGGGGGACATGACGGATCTGGCGAAGGTCGCGAAGGACAAGGGGATCAAGTATTTCATGATCTCCTACACCGACCTCTTCGGCACCCAGCGCGCCAAGCTGGTGCCGGCGGCGGCGATCGGTGCGATGCAGAAGTCCGGGGCAGGCTTCGCAGGCTTCGCGACCTGGCTCGACATGACGCCGGCCGATCCTGACCTCTTCGCCGTCCCTGATCCTGACAGCCTGATCCAGCTTCCGTGGAAGCCGGAGGTCGGCTGGCTCGCTTCCGATCTCGTCATGGACGGCAAGCTGGTCGAGCAGGCGCCGCGCAACACCCTCAAGCGCGTCATCGCCGATGCCGCGAAGCAGGGTTACGAGCTCAAGACCGGCGTCGAGTGCGAATACTTCCTCATTACGCCTGACGGTACCGCCGTCTCGGATCCGTCCGATCGCCAGGCGAAGCCCTGCTACGATCAGGCTGCGCTGACTCGGCGCTACGACGTCGTCACCGAAATCTGCGATGCGATGCTGGCGCTGGGCTGGAAGCCCTACCAGAACGACCATGAGGACGCGAACGGCCAGTTCGAGATGAACTGGGAGTACGACCACGCACTGGTTACCGCCGACCGCCACGCCTTCTTCAAATACATGGTCAAGACGATCGCGGAGAAGCACGGGCTCCGCGCTACCTTCATGCCGAAGCCCTTCGTCAATCTTACCGGCAGCGGCTGCCACGCGCATGTGTCGGTGTGGAAGGGCAAGAAGAACCTGTTCGAGGACCCGAAAGGCGAGCTCGGCCTCTCCGCCCTCGCCTATCAGTTCATCGGCGGCATCGTGCACAGCGCCGAGGCGCTCTGCGCGCTGACCAATCCCACGGTCAACTCCTACAAACGCATCAACGCGCCGGTGACGCTGTCGGGCGCGACCTGGTCGCCGAACACCGTCACCTACACCGGCAACAACCGCACCCACATGATCCGTATCCCGGAACCGAACCGCTTCGAGTTCCGGCTGCCGGACGGCGCCGCCAATCCCTATCTGATGCAGGCCGCCATCCTGGTCGCCGGTCTCGACGGCATCGCCAACAAGCGCGATCCCGGCAAGCGCCTCGACATCAACATGTACACTGACGGCCATACGGTGAAGGGCGCCAAGCGCCTTCCGCTCAACATGCTCGATGCGCTCCGCAACCTCGAGAAGTCGGCGGTGCTCAAGGCCGGGCTCGGCGAGGCTTTCCTCGGCGCCTACCTCAAGCTTCGCCATGCCGACTGGAACGAGTACAGCCGGCACCTGACCGAGTGGGAGCGCCAGACCACGCTCGACTGCTGATGCGGGCGCGGAAAAAGCGCGACGATCCGGTCCCGCTCGAGACCGGATCGAACGCCCCCTCCTCCGAGAGCCGGCGCACCGTCGAGGAGGCCGTGGGCACCCGTGTCCGCGCGCTGCGCAAGGGCCTCGACATGACCGTCTCGGAGCTGGCGAAGCAGGCCGGCCTCTCGGTCGGCATGCTCTCGAAGATCGAGAACGGCGCCACTTCGCCCTCGCTCTCGACGCTGCAGGCTTTGGCCGATGCGTGCAACGTGCCGATCTCCTCCCTCTTCGCCGAGCTTGAGGAAGCGCGCGACTGCTCCTACGTGCCGCGCGGGCGCGGCGTCACCATCGACCGGCGCGGCACCAAGGCCGGGCATCAGTACGAGCTGCTCGGCCACTCGCTGCGCGGCGAGGTCGTGGTCGAGCCCTACCTGATCACGCTGTCGAAGGAAGCGCAGCCCTACGCGAACTTCCGCCATGCCGGCGTCGAGTTCATCTACATGCTGTCCGGCGGGATCTCATACCGGCACGCCGACAAACTCTACGACCTCGCTCCCGGCGACGCGCTCTTCTTCGACGCTGGCGCCCCGCACGGCCCGGCGAACCTCACCAAGCTGCCGAGCCGCTTCCTCTCGATCATCATCTATCCGCGCGACGCCTGAGGCTCGGGCGGACGGATGAAGCGGCCAGAGATCGCCGATCCGGCGACCACCAGCCCGACCGCGACCGCATGGACACCGAGATCCATGAAAGTCACGTCGAACGGATGAAAGAACTGCAACAGCAAGGCACCGATGGCCGCGACGCCGAGGCCTCCTACCGCCGTGACGGGAACGGGGTTGAGCGGCCGCGCACGCGAGAGCGCCAGAAGCAGGGCCGCCCCCAGCGGCACGCTGGCGCCGACGATCATGCGGAAACAATCGGCACTCTCGCCGAGGCTCCACCCCTCCGGCCCGTACTCGATCCAATGCCGCCAGCAGCTATAGCCGCTGCTGCCGATCCACAGCGCCAGCGGGGGCAGCGGCAGCAGCGCCCAGGAAGACGAGCGATCCGGCAGGCTCAGATGGAAAGCGGCGACGACGGCGGCGATGCCGGTCAGGAAGATGCCGGCGAGCTCGAGCTTGAGCTTGGCATCGCCCATCCGGCTCATGAACAACGGCAGGTCGGCGAAGGCGAAGACCGCCAGTGCCGAGACCGCGGCAACTACGAGCAGCCAGATCAGCGCCCTGGTCATCGGCGGCGCCAGACGGCGCACCCGTCCACCCTCGGCGGCGAGTTTGTCGATCAGATCGTCGAGAGGCTCGGACATGCTATCCGCCCTTCAGCTTGGCGCGCAGCGCCTTGATCGCCCGGTGCACGTTCACCTTGAGGCCCCCGACGGACTGACCGCTGACCGCCGACGCCTCGACCAATGACATCTCCTTGACCTTCACCAGTTCCAGCGCTTCGCGCTGGCCGCGCGGCAGAGCCGCGAGCGCCACCGCCAGGGCGTCGGCGGCTTCACGCCCCTCCCGCTCCCTGTTCGCCAGAGGATCGGCAAAGGTTTCATAAGAAGTATCGTCCCGGATCTCCATGGCATCCATGCGGATCCGACGGCGGAGCGCGTCGATCGAGCGCCGCCGCGCGACGGCGACCAGCCAGGGAATGAACGGCCGGGCCGGATCATAGGTGTGGCGGACGCGATGGAGGGTCAGGAGCACGTCCTGGACCACATCGTCGACACGATCCGGCGTGCGGTGATGATGCGCGGCGACCGCCCGGATCATCGGCACGATCTCGCGGAGAAGCCGCGCATATTCGGCTTGGCGGCCGTCCTGGGCGGACGCCATCAGCCCGGCCCATCGGGCCCCATCCTCGCCACGGCTAGGTTTCGCTTCTGGCGCCATCCGCTCCTGCGCGCTCACACATGCGTGACCGGAGACCGGCCCTGTAACCTCGACGGCTCTCGGACGAACCCTTGGGCATGGGACGCCGGACGTGTCCCATCCATCGAAGCATAAGAGGAGTTCGTACCATGCAGAAGCCTTCGTTCAAGACCATCGCCGGATCGACGCTGCTCGGCGCCTTTGCCGTCGCCGCCATCGCGGTCGCCTCGGCCAGTGCGGCCCCCGTCGCCCAGCCGGCCGGGTCGGAGAAGTGCTTTGGCATTGCCAAGGCCGGAAAGAACGACTGTGCCGCGACCGGCAACAATTCCTGCGCCGGCCAGGCGACCAAGGACATGGACAAGGCCGCCTATGTCTACCTGCCGGCCGGTCTCTGCGGGAAGATCGCCGGCGGCAGCATGAAGGCGATGTAACTCGACGCCTCGCGCCGCCCGCCATGAGAAGCTCGACATCCTCGACCATCCCCGCCTCGGCGGGAATCGGCCTCCGCTTCCCCCATCACCGCGAGGTCGCGGCGTCGCCGAAAGGCGTCGCCTGGGTCGAGGTTCATCCCGAGAACTACATGGCGGGCGGCGCGGCGCTCGCTCAGCTCGAAACCATCCGTCGCGACTTGCCGGTGTCGCTTCACGGCGTCGGCTTGTCGCTGGGGAGCGCCGCCGGCATCGACCGCGATCATCTCGCGGCATTGAAGGCGATGGTCGACCGGATCGACCCCGGCCTGGTCTCCGACCATCTCTCGTGGAGCGTTGCCGGCGGCGTCTATCTCCCTGACCTTCTGCCCCTTCCCTACACCGAGGAAGCGCTCGCGCTCGTCGCGCGCAACGTCGAGATGGCGCAGAGCGTGCTGGGCCGTCCGCTGCTGATCGAGAACCCGTCACGCTATCTTCAATTCCGGCATGCGACGATGACGGAAGCCGAATTCCTAAGCACGCTGGTCGCGCAAACCGGCTGCCGCCTTCTCTACGACCTGAACAATCTCTTCGTTAGCGCGACGAACCTCGGCCAGGATCCGCTCGCCTCGCTGTTCGGTGTTCCGCTGGAAGCGATCGGCGAGATCCATCTGGCAGGCCATGCGCGCAAGCGGCTCGACGACGGATCCGAGATCCGCATCGACGACCACGGATCGGCCGTGTCGGCGGAGGTATGGGACCTCTACACCCGCCTCATCCATCGAACCGGACCGGTGCCGACCCTGATCGAGTGGGACCGCGATCTGCCCGCGCTCGGCGTGCTCAGAGCCGAGGCGCTCAAGGCGCAGCGGTTCCTCGCCATCACCTCCGGCGGAGTGCGGCGCGTTGCCTGATCTCGCGACCCTGCAGTCGGATTTCGTTCGCGCCCTGCTCGGATCGGATCGAGAGTCCGCGATCGTGGCCATCGATGCCGCCCCGGCCTCGGCTGCGCTCCTTGTAGCCGTGTATCGCAACACCGCGCTCAGCGGCCTCTGCGAGGCCCTGCGGGCGAGCTATCCGGTGACAGAGCGCGTCCTGGGGTCTGCGTTCTTCGAGCAGACGGCACTCGCCTTCGTCCGCGAGCGGCCGCCGACCGAGCCCGTCCTGGCTCGCTACGGCGCAGGCTTTCCGGATTTTCTGTCGATGCTTCCGGCGCTTGTTGAGCTCCCCTATGTCGCAGATCTCGCGCGGCTCGAATGGGCTGTCGACCAGGCCCCCTTGGACCACCGATGCGACAGCCGCCGGTTCACGCTTGCCGTGGGCGACGCCGACGCGCAGGTCAGCCTCGATCCATCGCTCGGCCTGATCGTGTCGGCGACGGCGGTTCGCGCAATCTGGACGGCGGTCGCCGCGGGAGAAGAGGACGGGCTCGCCTCCCTCGAATGGCGTACAGGTCCGGAGCATCTGGCGATCTCTTGCAGGGACGGCGAGGTCGTCGTCACCGCGCTCTCGCTCCCGGCATGGACGGTTCTTTCCGCCCTTCTCGATGGTCAGGATCTCGCCGCCTCGGTCGCGGCGCTGGACGCGGACCATCTCGACGAAGCAGCGCTCGCGTGCGAGATCCTTTCCGCCCCCTTCATTCGCATAGACCTGGGTCATTCCTCGAGGAATTCATGACAGGCCTTGCCGCAATCCGTCCCGACAGCCTCCGCCACATCCTTTCGTCGGCGATCAGACGGCTCGAGGCTTTGCCCTGGACGGTGCTGGCGCTGCCGATGCGTCTTGCCGGCTTCGCCGTCTTCTGGCGCGCCGGCATGGCCAAGCTCGACAGCTGGCCGACGACAATCCTGCTGTTCCGCGAGGAGTACAAGGTGCCGCTGTTGCCGCCCGAGGTCGCCGCCTACCTCGCGACCTCGGTCGAGCTCGCTTGTGCGCTCCTCCTCCTGATCGGTCTGCTCACCCGTCTCTCGGCCCTCGCCCTCCTCGGGCTGACCGCCGTCATCCAGATTTTCGTCTACCCGGAATCCTGGCCGAGCCATGTGCAGTGGCTTGCATTCCTGCTCCCGCTGCTCGCCAGAGGACCCGGCGCGCTCTCGCTCGACCGCCTGCTCGTACGTCACCTCCGGCCGTGACGTGCGGTGATCGCCCCCGAGCCTCGGGCGGCGCGCACGGAGTATCGGTTCCGGCTCAGTAGGTGTAGCGCTGGATCGAGATCTGCTGACCGTTCGGCAGGGTGATCGTTCCCGTCGTTGACGAGGTGAACCGCATCGTAGCGGAACCCTGGCTCGACAGCGCACTCGCGGTGCCGGTCGATCCGGTCAGGGTCGGACCATTGACGTACTCGTAGAGCTCGCCGCTCCAGATCGAACTCGAGCTCGAAAGCTGCATCAGGTCGCCTGTGCCGACATACCAGTTGGCCTGGCCGGTGGTACCGGTGCTGCCATAGGCATAGCCGACGGTGAAGAAGCTTGAGCTCGTAACGCCTTCACTGGTCGAGCTGCCCTGGCTTTCGATCAGCCAGCCCGTGCCGGCATAGGAAGGCGACCACCACCAGCCGGTTTCCGGCGCCCAGCTCTGTGTGGTCTGGACCGTAGAACCGCTGAGCGGATAACGGATCAGGCTGTACTGCGTCCGCGGGCCGCTGGTCGGCGTGATCGTCACGGTCGCCGCGCTCGACGAGGAGAAGGTGACCGCAAACGATCCTGGCGAGGTCGCACTGCTCGGCGACGTGTTGGTACCGCCGAGATTGGCGAGCGTGGTGCCCCCCGAAAAGGCCTGCAGCGTGCCTGAGCAGGTGGTCGAGGCAAGCATGCAGGAGACCACGTACCAGATATCGGCGCCTATGCTGTCATAGGTCTAGATGCCGATGAACAGCTGCGAGGCATTGGACTCGATCGCATAGCCGCGGCCGCCCGCCGTGGAGGTGTACCAGAGGCCCGTCGTCGGATTCGTCAGCGCGTAGAGATTGCGATCCGACACCACGCTCGATCCGCGGAAGCAGCCGACGACATAAGGGAACTCGCGGTTGCCGTGATAGTGGTAGATCGTCTTGGTCTGTCCGTCGGCCTGGGTCACGCTGTGCGTGTGGCCATGGCACTCGTCGAGCTCGGCATTGGTGATCGTCGTGCCGCTCTCACCCTTCGGCCCGTAGATCCCGAACCCGTCGAGCGCCCACCCGACCTGGACGGAATGGCCAGAGGTCGAGTCCGTGAAGCAATTGGTGATGTGGTGGTAGTGGTAGGTGGTGGTCGTCTCCGGATGGCCCTCGCACAGATCGAAGATCTCGTTCGCCACCGCGTCGCGGCCATCGGCATCGAGCGCGTCGAACAGCATGGCGCCGGTGGAGAGGATGCCGACGACGCCGTTGACACAGGTTGGAGTCGTGCTGGTGGTCGGGTTGAGCGGCAGGTTCGCGAAGATGCGGCTGGTGCCGATCGAGGACGGGTTCGGGGCGTATCGGGCTTGGCCGGCCTCTGTGGAAGAGTCGGTCGGGTAGGTGCCCGTATAGTGGTTGGGGAGGCCGTTGCTGCCGACTTGCAGGTTGCTGCCGCTGGTGACCTCCCGATACTGCGAGGTCCAGGCGACCTCGCCCTCGACCATAACCTTATTGGCGAAAGAAATGACGTTGCTGGAGCTGACCCAAGAGTATCCGAAACCCGTGGTCGCGGAGGTGAATCGGCAGTGATAGAGCGTGTTCTGCGCCGCCGCGGTCATCGAGACGCCGTCGACTGCGGCCGTGCCGGTCGCCCGCGCCGCCTTCAGGGTCGTATAGCTCGTGGTTTGCGGAGACGAGAGATCGCCATGGCTGTGCCGGGCGCCATCGGCGCCGGCCGGCGTCGGACTGGCCAACCACGCAGCAGCCGCCAGGCCAAGAATCAGGGCTCGGTTCCGCACCATTGCTGCCTCCTCAATCTCCACCCGCCTCGGAGGATAGGCGTAGGCGAAGATGCTAACTAGAACGCATTTCAGAATGCGCCGAATATCTAAGCTGTTCCAAAAGACATTCGCAGAGTCGAACGGCAGCAACACATCCCCCGCCGAGCTGGGACTTCCCGGTCGCCACGCCTCTATACGGAAGATATCTCCCTCGGATCACCGCTTGCCGCCCCGGCGAAGCATGTAGACAATCCTGCCGCGACACTTTCCTCAGGATCTCCAATGTCCCTCGACCAGTCGGAGCGTTCCAAGGCCCTGGCAACCCGGGTCTCAGCCTTCATGGACAAGCACGTCTACCAGGCTGAGAAGCCGTACAAGGATCACATCGCCACGGCCGCCGATCGCTGGACCGTGCCGCCGGTGATGGACGAGCTCAAGTCCAAGGCCAGATCCGAGGGCCTGTGGAACCTGTTCCTGCCGGATTCCGAGCTCGGCGCCGGACTTTCCAATCTTGAATACGCGCCTCTATCGGAAATCATGGGACGCTCGCTGATCGGCGCCGAGTCCTTCAACTGCAGCGCGCCGGACACCGGCAACATGGAGGTCCTGGTCCGCTACGGCACGCCCGAGCAGAAGGAGCAATGGCTTAAGCCGCTGCTCGACGGAAAGATCCGCTCCGCCTTCTGCATGACCGAGCCCGACGTCGCCTCTTCGGATGCAACCAATATCCGCTGCTCGATCGAGCGGGAAGGCAACAGCGGCTACGTCATCAACGGCCGCAAATGGTGGGCGAGCGGCGCGCTCGATCCGCGCTGCGAGATCTTCATCGTCATGGGCAAGACCGACCCGAACGCGCCCAGGCATCAGCAGCAGTCGATGATCCTGGTGCCGCGCTCGACGCCGGGTATCAAGATCGTCCGCCCGATGCAGGTCTTCGGCAATGACGATGCCCCGCATGGCCATGCCGAGATCATCTTCGAGAATGTCAGGGTGCCGGCCGAGAACATGCTGCTGGGCGAGGGGCGCGGCTTCGAGATCGCGCAAGGCCGTCTCGGCCCGGGCCGCATCCATCACTGCATGCGGCTCATCGGCTGCGCGCAGCGCGCGCTCGAGCTGATGTGCGTGCGCGCGGGGCAGCGCGTCGCCTTCGGCCGCGTGCTCTCAGATCACGGCCCGGTCCGCGAGGACATCGCGCGCTCGGCTTGCGAGATCGAGCAGGCTCGCCTGCTCACGCTCTCCGCCGCCGACAAGATGGACCGCGAAGGCAATAAATCCGCCCGTGACCTGATCGCGATGATCAAGATCGTGGCACCGATAATGGCGCAGACCGTCATCGACCGCGCGATCCAGATCCACGGCGCCATAGGCGTGAGCCAGGATACCTTCCTCGCCGATGCGTGGAAATATGCCCGCACCATCCGCATCGCCGACGGGCCGGATGCCGTGCACCTGTCGAGCCTTGGCAAGCAGGTGATCGCGCGCTACGGAGCGAAGGCCTGATGACCGGGTCGAGCCTCGTCGACCTCGATCGCCTGGTTCCCTATCTCGAGGCGAATCTCGACGGCTTCCGCAGCCCGGCCACCGCCCGAAAGTTCTCCAAGGGCCAGTCGAACCCAACCTTCCTGGTCGAGGCTGCCTCGGGACGCTACGTGCTGCGACGTAAGCCGTCGGGGACGCTGCTCAAATCCGCGCATGCGGTCGAGCGCGAATACCGGGTGATGAAGGCGCTGGCGGGCACGCCGGTCCCGGTGCCGAAGGTCTTCCACCTCTGCGAGGACACGTCGGTCGTCGGCACCGCCTTCTTCGTCATGGAGTTTCTCGACGGACGGATATTCTGGGATCCGGCGCTGCCCGAGCTTCAGTCGAACGAGCGCAGGGACTACTACGCCGAGATGGCGCGCGTGCTGGGCGAACTCGCCAGGCTCGATGTCGATGAGGCGGAGCTCGGCGACTACGGCCGGCATGGCGGCTATGTCGAGCGCCAGATCTCGCGATGGGTCCAGCAGTACCGGGCCTCCGAGACCGAGAAGGTCAAGGACATGGAGGCGCTGATCGCCTGGCTTACCAGCCGGACGATCGCCGATGACGGCGTGTCGCTGGTGCATGGCGACGTGCGCTTCGACAACGTCGTCTTCCACGCCTCGGAGCCGCGGATCATCGGCATGCTCGACTGGGAGCTGTCTACGCTAGGCACGCCGTTGGTCGATATCACCTATCTCTGCACGATGCTCAGGCTGCCGCGCATCGCTCGGGTGAAAGGCCTCGCCGGCCTCGACCGGGACGGCCTCGGCATCCCGAGCGAGGAAGCGTTCCTTGCCGACTTCCTCTCGCACAGCGGCATCGGAGGCCCGGTCGACTGGCCGTTCTGGATCGCGTTTCACGCCTTCCGCTTCGCCGCGATCACCCAAGGCGTGAAAAAGCGGCGCATCGACGGCAACGCGTCGAGCAGCGAGGCCGAAGGCGTCGGCGACATGGTATCGCTCGCCGCCCGGCTCGGCCTCGACGCGACTACCGGTTAGTCGGCCGTCGGTTCGGGCTTCCAGCAGTAGCCGAAGGACGGATAGTTCTTGATCTCGCTGAAGGTCGGATCGATGGCGCGGAACTTGTCTCGGATCCGGCGCATCGCCGATCGCACATTGGTGCGATAACCGTTCTCGCCGGCGCCGGCGATGAAGCCCTCGCGATGCACACAGTCGTAGAGAGCGCGATATGTCGCGTGCTCGCCGGCCTTGGACGCCAGCATGCGGACGATGTTGTACTCGGTCACGGTCAGGTTGACGTCGACGCCGTCCCAATAGGCCCGGCCGACCTTGGCCCGCATCAGCAGGCGGCCGCGCTTGATATCCTCGGCCTCGTTCGGCTTGACGCGAACGCCGTCGCCCTCCACTGCGAGCTTGATGCGTTTGGTCAGGATGTCGGTGCCGCGCGTCTTGTCGACGAAGTCGACCGCGCCCTGGTCGAGCGCCTTTGCCTCGTAGTCGGTATCCCGCATGCCGGTCAGGAAAATGGTCGGCATGGCCGCGCCCTGGTTGCGCATGCGGCCGAGCAGCTCAAGGCCGTTGATGAACGGCATCTTCCAATCGAGGACGGCGATATCGGCGGTCGCACCCTCGGCGAGGTGGCGCAGGAGCGCATGCCCGTCGGAAAAGGCCGATACTTCGAAGCCGTTGTCCATCAGCCCGATCCGGACGACCTCCCGAAAACCGTCGTCGTCATCGACGAGGACGACGCGAATCTTGTCGGTGACGCGTTTCGGCAGGTTCGCCGCCTGTGCCGGCTCCGGTTCGGCCCCGGAGGCGGCGACGACCTTCTGCAGGATAGTCATCATGGGCACCCTCGATCACCTACGGCCGCTACCCGTCGGGGGACGGACGGGGGCCGCTCCCGCCTACAACGGCGGAGGGCGCTTTGGGTTCAACAAGATCACAGGATCAGTAGCCGGGCTGGCGGGTCTTCTCGCCGAGCTCGGCCAGCAGCCCCTCCGCCCGGGCGGCATCCCCGGCCTCGCAGAGAAGGCTCGCCGCCGCCAAGCGTTGCCCCAGCTCGGGGGCGCCGCGGACCCGGGCCACCGACTTCGCCGCAGCGTCGACCCGCGCCGCGCAGGAAGGTTGGGGGCTGAGAAGCACCGGAAACGCCATGCCGCCAAGGACGATCGCCAGGGCCATGACGGCGATCGAGGCGAGCGGTGCCCGGTCGACAGCCCCGCCGAGCCAACGGATGGCGGCGTCCGTCTTCGACTCAGCGCAGGCGTCGAGGTACCGGGTGGGGTGCATGGTCGATCTCTTGGGCCTCTTCCCTTGTCGGGGAGCAGAACAGCCCAAGCACTCGCTTCGTCCAGGAACGAATTTGCGCGCGACGCGCGGCCCGATCGATTCGGCGCTGGAGCTCTTGCGACAGGCATTCGAGCGTCGTCGGCACCGGCGGCAGTTCGGCATCGAAGAGCCGCCGGGGGTTCTCGTTGATCGTGCTGTAGGCGGTCGCCGCCTCCCACGCAGGTGAGATCGACGATCTGAACGCCGCCAGGATCCGCGTCGCGAAGATCCTGGTTGGCTCGAGAGAGAACAAGCGTCGCCAAGATTTCGTCCCAAGGCCGATGGCTTCTTGCCTCACAGACGTGATGAACAGACATCTATTCCCGATATCCCCTGCAAGGATTGAACATCGCAGGCGACGGAATAAATGTTGCGGTGCACAGTCTATAAAGTGCGGGAGCCGAAAAGCGGCGGTCGCCTAAACGAAAAGCAGGAGCTCTCGATGCTCGCACGACCGGGATTCCAAGTACTTGCGCCGCGTCTGCGGCCCGCTCCGCAACGCATCCGCAAGGCGATCTTCCCCGTCGGCGGCCTCGGCACACGGTTCCTGCCCGCGACCAAGGCGATTCCCAAGGAGATGCTTCCCGTGGTCGACAAGCCACTGATCCAGTACGCCGTCGAAGAAGCGAAGGCGGCAGGTGTCGAGGAGTTCATCTTCGTCACCAGCCGCGGCAAAAACGCGATCGAGGATCATCTCGATCAGAGCCAGGAGCTGCACGCGCACCTCGAGGCGCGCGGCAAGATCAACGAAGCGGCAGCCCTTCATAGCTGGCTGCCGGAGCCGGGCCAAGCCACCTTCATCCGGCAGCCGGAGCCGCGCGGCCTCGGGCATGCCGTGTGGTGCGCCCGCTCGCTGATCGGCAACGAGCCCTTTGCTGTGCTACTGCCGGACGACTTGATCCTCGCCGTCACGCCCTGCCTTCGCCAGATGGTTCGAGTCCACGCCGAGGTCGGCGGCAATCTCGTCGCCGTCATGCCCGTGCCGCGTGCGCAGGTCAGCCGCTACGGCGTCATCGATCCGGTCATGCATCAGGATCGGCTGGTCGAGGCGAGCGGCATGGTGGAGAAGCCGGCGCCGGAGCTGGCGCCCTCCAATCTGGCAGTGATCGGCCGCTACATTCTGCAGCCTGACATCTTCCAGCATCTGGAGGCTGTCGAGCCGGGCGCGGGCGGCGAGATCCAGCTCACCGACGCGATCGCACACATGATCTCGGACCACGCGCTACACGGATTCCAGTTCGACGGAAGGCGCTTCGACTGCGGCGACAAGCTCGGGTTTCTCGAGGCCAACCTCGCCTTCGCGCTCGGCCGCACCGACCTCGGACCTGGAACCGCGGCGATGATCGAGCGCTATGCGCACCCGCACGCCGACACAGAAGAAGGCGCCGACATCCCGCCGCCGTCAAAGCCGAACCGGGTTCGCGCCAGGGCTTAAGCGCGCGCCTCGGCTCTCCGCTTGGGCGCGTTGCGTCCTTCCGTCATGCGCCGAAGCGCTTCGCGCCCGCGCGACAAGCGGGACATCACGGTGCCGATCGGCAGGTCGAGAACCTGCGCCGTCTCCTCGTAGGTCAGGCCCTCGAGGCCAACGAGCAGCACGACGCGGTGCTGCTCCTCGGGCAAGGCATCGAGCGCACGTGCGAGATCTCTCAGCTCGATAGCGGCCGGCTGCGCGGCCGGTTGCGGGATCGAGCCCGCGACTTCCTCGAAATCGACCGTGTCGGTTGTCTCGGCCCGCCGGCTCACCTGGTCGACATGAACGTTATGGAGAACACTGAAGAGATAGGCACGAACGTTACGGATGTCGGCCGGGAAGTTCGGCCGGGCCAGCGCGCGCGCCAGACATTCCTGAACGAGATCGTCCGCATCTCCGCGACCCGCGGAGAGAACACGCGCGTAGTGCCGAAGATCGGCGACATACCGCTCCACCACGCCGGGTGAATTGTTCACGATACGGCCCCCTGCCTGAGGTCGGACTGGCTCCGACACGTTTCTGCCCATCAGATTTAGCCCGCATTTCCCAGATGAACCATTGAACTGGGCGGCGTCGAATCCATTTGAGCCATAGGACGCAACGTCTTGTCTCATTGGACCGGGGTCGCAGATGGAGCATCTGGCGGGTGAAGCCCAATCCG
>VGEH01000075.1 GCA_016869375.1 Alphaproteobacteria bacterium
GCGCTATATCGCAGGATCGGCGTGGTCAGCCAGGTGCTACATGAACATGCGGCCACTCTATCAGCCGCAGGTCCCACAATCCGGAGCCGCCGCCTGATCAAATGTGCGAAAGATTCTGGACAGGACCGGCGGCGCCGGACGGCGTGCGAGAACGCGCCGTCGATGAAGGTCAGCGTGCTTTCGCTATGAATGCCGATGTCGGGCTGGAAGGCCTGCAGCAGCCGCTCATTTCCATCGAGCCGCCATGCGGCCTCATCCTCGATGTCGAGCTTGCGGACACCATGGCCGCTCTGGCTGGAGACCGGTTTGAGAATGGCGGTGCGCCATCCCTCCTGCTCCATCGCGGCGGCGACGGTCTCGCGGGTCGCGCCTAAGAGATGCAGCGTGCGGGGAACGGCGAGCCCGTGCGCCGCCATCTCCAGCAGGTAGGTCTTGCGGAAGTTCCAGCGCAGCACCTGCGGTGCATTGAGAAGCCGGGCTTCGCGCTGCTCCAGCTCGTCGATCCAGCCCGCGAAGCGCTGCGGATCCGCGTGATAGTCCCAGGTGCAGAGGGGCAGCACGAGATCGGCGGCAGCGAATACACCGGCCGGCGTGTCCGTCCAGATCCGGAGCTCGGCCTTCGCACCGCGCGCCTCGAGAGCGTCGATGAGCAGGCGAATGCTCGGCGTCGGCTCGGGCCAGGCCCGGCAGGTGGCGATCAGGATCATCCGGGACGTGCTAGTCGAGCTTCCGCAGACGCTCGTCGATCATCTTGTAGAGCGGTTCCTTGGGATCGACGCGGGCGAGCAGCCGGCCCCAGAGCGCGCGTGCCTCGGCGGCATTGCCGGCGCGGGCTTCCGCCTCGCCGACGAAGAACAGACCTTCCGGGTTGTTCGGATCGAGGGCGAGGATGCGGCGCATCAGCGCGACGAGCTCGGGCGTGACTGCTTCCGGCGGGCTGCCCGGCGGATGCATGGCGCGGGCGTAGTCGAGCAGCACGTCGAGCCGCTCGGGCGCGGCCACGGTGGCGCGGCGCAGCGCCTCGGTCGCCGACGCTTCCTCGCCCAGCACGCGGCGGGCACGGGCGAGCCGCTGCCAGCCCTCGACGTCGTTGGGATTGTCTTCCAGCCGCTGCGCGAGGCCCTCGACCATGCCGCGGATCATCTGCTGGCGGTCGGCGGGCGACATCTGCTGGGCCGCGGCCATGTCGGCAGCGCTGGGTCCGCGCGGTGCGCCCGGCGCAGGTGGGGCGCTGGGCATGGCAGCGACGCGCCGCTGACTCAGATCGACGCCGGCCTCCGTTGCCGCCTGCTGCAGGCGCTCCGCAAGCAGCGGGCGCCACGGCGCATCCGGCGGAGAATCCGCCTCGAGCGCCAGCCAGTCCTCGATCCCGCCCTTGAGATCGCCGTCCTGGACGCGGGCGAGGCCGAGATAGAAGCGCGCGCGCGGATCGCGCGCATCGAGGTTCACCGCGGCGCGGAAAGTCTGGCGCGCCGCATCGGAGACCTTGCCGTCGGCCAGGGCAACCTGCGCCTCGCCGAGGAGCGAGCGGAGATCGGAGCGATGCGGCGCCTTGGCGGTCGCCTGCGTCAGGCTCTGGACGGCTTCGGCGACGCGATCCTGGCCGAGCTGGGCGCGCGCCATCTCGGCGAGCTGGTCGGCGGTGGCGCCGTCATCGGCCATGTCGACGAAGGCAGGCGCCAGACTGGGCGCGCTCGGCATGCCGACCGCGAGATAGAGAGCGAGCGCGCTGGCCGGCACCACGCCGAGAACGAAGCCGGCGATGAAGACGCGCATGGTGCTGTCGGCTGCCGGCAGCTTCGCCGGCTCCTCGCTGGCGCGGAGGATGCGGCGTTCGATCTCGGTGCGTGCCGCCTCTGCCTCGGTATCGGAGACGAGGCCCGCCTCATGGTCGCGCGCTACCTCGGCGAGCTGGTCGCGATAGATGGCGAGCCCGCGCGTCGCCTCCGGCGCCGCCTCGCGCCGGCGCAGCAGCGGCCGACCCAGCGCGATGCCGGTCACGACGAGGCCAAGCGCGACCAGCAGCCAGAAGGTCATCGCTTGTCGTCCTCGGCGAGAACGCGCTCGATGCGGGCGCGGTCGGCTTCATCCAATGCCGGTACATCCGATGCCGGCCTGCGGCGGAGGAAGAGCACGATGCCAAGAAGGCCGAGCGCCAGCATGACCGCTGGACCGAACCAGAGGACCGCGGTCGCCAGCCTGAGCGGCGGATCGAGGCGGACGAAGTCGCCGTAGCGCGCCACCAGGAAGCGGCGGATCTCGGGATCGGAATCACCGGCGACCAGCCGCTCGCGCACGATCTTGCGAAGATCGCGGGCAAGGTCTGCCTCGGAATCGTCGATCGATTGGTTCTGGCAGACGAGGCAGCGCAGCTCCTTGCCGAGATGGCGCGCCCGTGTCTCCAGCGCCGGATCGGAAAGGATCTCGTCGGGACGGATCGCCGAGGCCGGCAGCGCGGCGAGCGCGAGCAGGAGAGCGAGGAGGAGGCGTTTCATCGCGCCAGGCTCTTCAGCAGCGGCCGGATCGTCTCGGCGACCACTCGGTCGGTCAGCGGCCCGACATGGCGATGGCGGATGCGGCCCTCGGCATCGACGACGAAGGTCTCGGGCACGCCATAGACGCCCCAGTCGATCGCCGCGCGGCCGGTGGGGTCGGTGCCGATCTTGGCGTAGGGATCGCCGAGTTCGGCGAGGAAGCGCCGCGCATCCTCGGTCTTGTCCTTGTAGTTGAAGCCGAGCACCGGCACCTCGCGGGCGAGCCGGATCAGGATCGGATGCTCGGCGCGACAAGGCACGCACCATGAGGCCCAGACATTGACGAGTACAGGCGCGCCCTTGAGATCGGCGGTGGCGAGGCCGGGCTTGTCGGGGTTCAAGGGCGGCAGGGCGAATTCGGGCGCCGGCTTATTGAGCAGCGCCGAGGGCAGCGTACCGGGATCGCGCGTCAGCCCGACGGCGAAGTAGCCGGCGACCACCGCGAAGATCGCGACCGGAGCGAGATAGAGCCAGCGCATCTATTCGGCGGGCTGCAGTCGCCGCTTCGGCGCGCCGACGCGAAGGCGCCGGTCGGTCAGCGACAACCCGCCGCCGAGCGCCATGATCATGCAGCCGGCCCAGATCCACGGCACCAGCGGGTTGTGGTAGACGCGCACGGTCCAGGCGCCGCGGCCATCGGAATCGCCGACGACGACGTAGAGATCGGCGAGACCCGTGGTGTGGATCGCGGCCTCGGTCGTCTGCTGGCGCTGCACCGGATAGAAGCGCCGCTCCGGCGAGAGCACGGTCACCGGCGCGCCGCCCGAGGTCACCACGAAGCGCGCGCGGTCGGCCTGGTAGTTGGGGCCGGGCACGGCGGTGACGCCCTGGAAGCGCAGCTCGTAGCCGCGGATCGCCACCGTGTCGCCCGAGCGCATCGCCAGGATCTTCTCTTCCTGGAACAGGGTGGACGCGGTCATGCCGGCGATGGCGACGGCGAGGCCGGCATGCGCGACAGTCATGCCGAGCGCCGAGCGCGGCAGCGCCCGCCAGCGATCCAGCGATTCCGAGAGCGGCGCGCGGAACAGGCGAAGCCGCCCGACCAGCTCGATCACGGTCGCGACGAACAGCCAGGCGGCAAGCCCGAGCCCGGCCGCGGCGAAGAAGCCGGAGCCGCCGGAGGCGTAGAGCACGAGGACGATGACGACGACCGTCGCGCTTGCCGCGACGGTGAGGCGGGAAAGCGCGCCGCCGAGATCGGCGCGCTTCCAGGAGAGCAGGGGCCCGACGCCCATCGCGATCACCAGCGGCACCATCAGCGGCACGAAGGTCGCGTTGAAATAGGGCGGACCGACCGAAACCTTGCCGGCGCCAAGCACGTCCATGAAGAGCGGATAGAGCGTGCCGAGCAGCACGGTCGCGGCCCCCGTCGCCAGCAGCAGGTTATTCAGCACCAGCGCGCCTTCGCGGCTCAGCGGCTGGAACAGCCCGCCGGATTTGAGCATCGGCGCCCGCCAGGCGTAGAGCGCGAGCGAGCCGCCGATGGCGACCAGCAGGATCATCAGGATGAAGACGCCGCGCGCCGGATCGACGGCGAACGCATGCACCGAGGTCAGCACGCCCGAGCGCACAAGGAAGGTGCCGATCAGGCTGAAGGAGAAGGCGACCAGCGCGAGCAGGATGGTCCAGCTCTTGAGCGCGTCGCGCTTCTCGACCACGACCGCTGAATGCAGGAGCGCGGCGCCGATGATCCACGGCATGAAGGAGGCGTTCTCGACCGGGTCCCAGAACCACCAGCCGCCCCAGCCCAGCTCGTAATAGGCCCACCAGCTGCCGAGCGCGATGCCGATTGTCAGCGCGACCCAGGCGAACAGGGTCCAGGGCCGCACCCAGCGCGCCCAGGCGGGATCGACCTTGCCTTCGATCAGCGCGGCGACGGCGAAGGAGAAGGCGACCGAGAAGCCGACATAGCCGAGATAGAGCCAGGGCGGATGGAAGGCCAGGCCGGGGTCCTGCAGCAGCGGGTTGAGCTCGCGCCCATCCATCGGCGGCGGGAATTGGCGCGCGAAGGGGTTCGAGGTGAAGAGGGTGAAGAGGAGGAAGGCGGTACCGATCATGCCCTGCACCGCGAGCACGCGGGCGCGAAGAGCCTCGGGAAGGTTGGCGCCGAACCCAGCGACCGCGGCGCTCATCAGCGCCAGGATCAGGATCCACAGCAGCATCGAGCCCTCGTGGTTCCCCCACACGCCGGTCAGGCGGTAGAGGAAGGGCATGGTCGAATGCGAATTGCGCGCGACGTTCACGACCGAGAAGTCGTGGGTGACGTAGGCATGGGTCAGCGCCGCGAAGGCGACGACGATGCAGGCGAGCTGCACATAGGCGGCGGGACGCGCGAAAGCGGTCAGGGCGGCATCGCCGCGCGCGGCGCCGATCAGCGGCACCGTCGACTGGGCGACGGCGACAACCAGGGCGAGCGCGAGCGCGAACTGGCCGAGCTCGGCGATCACGGCTTCGACTCCGCCTGCCATTGCCCCGATTTCTTCAGGGCCTCGACCACCTCGGGCGGCATGTATTTCTCGTCATGCTTGGCGAGCACGTTGCGCGCCTCGAAGGTGCCCTGCAGCAGGCGCCCTTCGGCGATCACGCCCTGGCCCTCGCGGAAGAGGTCGGGAAGGATGCCGGCATAGCGTACCGGGATCGCCGCGGCGCCGTCGGTCACCTTGAAGGTGACGGTGACGCCGTCGCCGGCCTTGCCCAGGCTGCCGGGCTCGACCAGCCCGCCCAGGCGGAAGCGCTGGTCGGGGCTCAGCGACTTCGCCAGCGCCTCGCTCGGGCCGTAGAAGAAGACGAGGCTGTCGCGGAAGGCGTTGAGCACAAGGCCCACCGCCGCGGCGAGCAGCAGCATGCCGGCGGTGACGGCATAGAGGCGGCGTCGCTTGCGCGTCACGTCTCGCCCCCTTCGAGCCTTGCGAGCTCGGCCAGTCGGCGCTTGAGGCGGATGACGGAGTCGACCACCAGCAGCGTCAGCACCAGCGCCGTCACGCCATAGGCCGGCCAGATGAAGACGCCGTATCCACCCATGTCGAGGAACTCGCGCATCGTCAGCTCCGCGCGCGCGCCATCGCGAGCGTGCGCAGGCGCTGCTCGACCGTCGCCGTACGCACGCGCAGCAGAAGCAGCGTTGCGAACAATAGCATGAAGGCGATCGCCATGACCAGCAGCGGCGTCATGATGCTCGGATGCAGCGCAGGCTTGGCGAAGCGGCTGATCGAGGCCGGCTGGTGCAGCGTGTTCCACCAGTCGACCGAGAACTTGACGATCGGCACGTTGATCCAGCCGACCAGCGCCAGGATCGCGCCGGCGCGCGCACCGCGCTCGGGATCGTCGAAGGCGTTGATGAGCGCGATGTAGCCCAGATAGAGGAACAGCAGCACCAGCACCGAGGTCAGCCGCGCGTCCCAGACCCAGAAGGTGCCCCACATTGGCTGGCCCCAGAGCATGCCGGTTGCGAGCGCGATCACGGTGAAGCCGGCACCGATCGGCGCCGCGGACTGCGCCACCAGGTCGGCGAGGCGATGGCGCCAGATCAGCGCGACGGCGGAGGCCAGCGCCATGGTCGTATAGGCGCCGAGCGCCATCCAGGCGGCTGGGACATGAACGTACATGATGCGGACGGTCTCGCCCTGCTGGTAGTCGGGCGGCGAGCCGAAAAGCGCGAGATAGAGACCGATGACGAAGGCGATGACGGTGCCGCCCGCGAACCAGGGCAGCACGGCTTGGGACAGCCGCTGGAACCGGGCGGGATTGGCGAAGCGATGGAGGCTTCCGGTCATCGGCCTGACTATACCATTTCAGCCCAGCGCCTGACGGAGACCAGCTGCGGCAGCTGCCGGGGCCAGGGCGAGGCTGGCGAGCAGGCAGGCGCCCAGCAGCATCAGGTGCGGGGCGGCTTCCTGCGCCGTCAGCGCCGCCTCCGTCGCCGCGGCGCCGAAGATCAATACGGGTATAGCCAGCGGCAGGATCAGAAAGGCGACGAGGACGCCGCCGCGCCGCGCGCCGAGGACGAGCGCCGCGCCGATCGCGCCGAGCAGGCTGAAGCAGGGCGTGCCGAGCGCCATCGCCAGGACGAGGGTCGCGAGACCGGCCGTGGGCATCTGCAGCATGATTGCGAGGATCGGAGATGCCACGATCAGCGGCAGGCCGGTGACGAGCCAATGCGCCGTCGCTTTGGCCAGGGCCAGCGCCCAGAGCGGCAGGGGGCCGAGCGCCAGCTGCTCGAGCGAGCCATCGTCGTGATCGGCCTGGAAAAGCCGGTCGAGCGATAGCATCGCCGCGAGCAGCGCCGCCACCCAGACGACGCCGGCCGAGATGCGCGAGAGGATGTCGGCCTCGGGGCCGATACCGAAAGGAAACAGGACCACCACCAGCACCGCGAACATGACCGCGACCAGCGCATCGGCCGCCTGCCGGGCGGAGAGCGCGAGGTCTCTTCGGATGAGAACGAAGAAGGCGGTCACGTCAATCCCAGCTCCAGCGTCTGCGCTTCCGGCAGCAAGATCGCGGCATGGGTGGCGACGACGGCGATGCCACCGGCACCGCGATGGCGCGCGAGCGCTGCCTCCAGCATCGCTATCGATGCCGCGTCTAGCCCGTTTGTCGGCTCGTCCAACAGCCAGATCGGCGCGGCGGGATCGAGCGTGCGGGCGAGCGCGAGGCGGCGGCGCTGCCCGGCCGAGAGATAGCGCGCCGGGGTTGCGGCAAGCCGATCGAGCCCGACCGCGGCGAGTGCCGACGCAGAACTGCCCGAGCCGTTGAAGCGGCGCCAGAAGATGAGGTTCTCCGCGACGGTAAATGACGGCTTCACCGCATCGTGATGGCCGAGATAGCGCAGTGCGGCATTTGCGCGCACGACACCGCTCATCGGGTCGAGGAGGCCGGCAAGAAGCCGCAGAAGAGTCGATTTGCCCGAGCCGTTGCCGCCCGTGACGCGAAGCGCGCCACCGGCAGCGAGCGCGAGATCGAGAGGGCCGAAAAGCGTGTGACCGCTGCGGCCGCCGACCAGACCCTCTGCTTCAAGAAGGCGATTCACGAGACCCCCAAAGAAAGACGCGGCGCCAGGGGGTGGCGCCGCGTCGGGGTCGGACGGCGCGATGCCGGGGGAGGTTCATCGGGCCGTCGACGCTGAACCGGACGGGAGGATGTCCGCTTCGATACGTATTCTGCCCGCAAAGACGGCGAAAAAAGGGCGGGGTTCGCCCTATTTGCCACGGTGCGCGTGGCGCTCACTTTTCCGCGAAGCCCTCGAGCTGCCACGATAATTCGTCCTCGCTCATCGGATAGCCGCCGTCATCGGCTGGATCCACCGCGACCCTGGGCAGGATGGCTGCGAGCCTGAGCTGTGCCTGGTAGGCGAGCTCCATGCCGAAGCCGCCTTTCCAGACGAGAGCGACCACGGCCTTCGCATTCTTGGATGCGATGATGTCCTCAACCTGACGTACCGAGAGACCGCTCGCGGCGGAGAGCGAGGCGACGACGAAAGGCCGCTGGCCGGCGGCGATGGCGCGCGCGACGAGCTCGTCGCGAAGCTCGCCCTGCTCTTTCAGCGTCGTCGCGCGGCGATGCTCGCGCTCGATGAGCGACTCGCCGATCTCCTCATTCTCGTGCTTGGACTTCTCCTTCTGGTCGGAAGCCCAGGCCGGGTCGCTGGCGATGCGCTTCTCGACCACCTCGCTGACCGCGCTCGCCGTCGCCGGATCGAGATCGGAGCGGCGCTTCAGCTCCTCTACCAGCGAGCGTGCAACGAAGGTCGCGAGGCGCACCATGGCGCGCGCCGGAAGCCTCGGGCGATGCACCAGGGGCGCGTGCCAGCTCGGCCGTGCCGGGGCCTGCTCGATCAGGCGGTCCAGCGTCTCCTCGCGGATCTGCGCCGAGTTGTTGCCGAGCAGCGCCGCGACCGCGCCTTCGTTGCCGGTGGCGGCGACGGCATCGGCGACGCGCGCGGAGACGGCGGGACGGCGCGCGATTGCCTGCAACCTTTCCTCGGCCGCGCTCGAAGCGACGAGACTGACGAGATCGTCGTCGGTGAGCACCGGCGAGTGCTGCAGGACCGGCAGCGACACGGTCAGCGACTGGTCGGATGCCAGCCGGCGCACGACATCGGGCGGCGCGATCGCGAGGTCTTTCAGCGTGTCGGCAAGGATCTCGCGCACGCGCACGACCTGATCCTGCGCCAGCACCGCCAGCACCTCGGCCGTCGCCTCCGCGGCGCGGCCCTTCTCGTCGGCGCCGATCGTCGGCATGACGCTGGCGATCTTCTCGACCACGCCGGTGCGGACCGCGAGATCGGCGTCGCGCGCGAGCACCAGATCGGCCTGGCGCGGCGTCGCCTGGTTGTCGGCGATGGCACGGCGGACCACGGCGTCCTTGTCCTCGGCGAGGAAGTAGAGAAGCTCGGGCCTTATGTCGTCGCGCTGCGCGAGCTCGCGCCTTACTTCGGGATTCTCGTGACGCACGAGCTGCTTCGCCTCGTCATAGGCGAGCTTGCTGCCGGGCTTGCGCCCGAGAAGACGATCGATCAGTCCCATTACCTCGCCTTGGCCGGCGGCGCCAGGTGATAGCGCCCCTTGCCGCCCCTCTTGCTCACATACATAGCCTCATCGCCGCGGGCGACGAGCGCGTCCAGATCTTCGCCGCTGCCCGGCTCGTAGGCCGCCATGCCGATCGAGAAGCCCAGCGGCCTCGCGGGGTCGCCGGAATAGTCGGAGAGCAGCTTGACCGAGGCCAGGAGGCGCTCGGCGAGCCGGATCGCCGCCGCCTGGTCGACCTTGTCGAGCCAGAGCGCGAACTCGTCGCCGCCGAGGCGCGCCACCACGTCTTCGCCGCGCGTCGCGTCCGCCAGCAGTCGTGCGACCGCCTTCAACGCCTCGTCGCCGCCCTGATGGCCCTTGATGTCGTTGACGATCTTGAAGTTGTCGAGGTCGACATAGATGAGCGCGCCGCCGGTGCCGCCGACCGCGCCCTGGGCCAGGCGCTTGCCGACCTCGGCGAAGAACATGCGGCGGTTCTTCAAGCCCGTCAGCGTGTCGGTCGAGGAGAGGCGTGTCAGCTCCTCGTGATTGGAGAGCTGCTGATAGGCGACGGCGAGCTGGGCCGCGACCTCGCCGGCGAGCTCGCTCTCCTCCGCGGTGAAGGCGCGGTCGCGCGCGTTCCGCCAGAGCAGCATCGCGCCGTTGATCTTGCCGCGGTAGGAAGTCGCGGCGGCAAGCACCTTGCCTTCGCCGCCATAGCTTTGGAGATCGACCTCGATCAGGCCATCGGCGCTCGCCAGGGCCTGGATCACCTGCGCCACCGCCGCGCCATGCGGCATCGCACCCCGATGCGCCGCAGGCTTGAGCTGCCCGACCTCGCCCCGATAAAGGACGCAAGCGCCGGCACCGAGCGCGCGGATCACCGCGGTCGCTGCCGCGCCCAGCATCGCTTCCGGATCCACCTCGTCACGGATCGCGCGGATGATGCGGGTCAGCAGCAGCCGGCGGTTCTGCGCCGCCGCGAGCTCGGCATCGCGCTCGCGCTCGGCGGTGATGTCGCGGCAGACGCCGCGCACGCCGCGCCAGGTGCCCGCCGTGTCGGTCATCGGCGCGGCCGAGACACGAAGGCACACGTCGCGGCCGTCCGCGTGCTTGAGCCAGATTTCGGAGGCCTCGACGCGGGCATGCGCGAGGAAGGGAAGCTCACCCTGGCTCGCGGCATCGACGCCGAGTTCCTCGGGCCTGCGGCCGACGAGCTGTTCGGCGGCATATCCCAGCGCGCCCTTGGGCGAGACGAAGACGAAGCGACCATCGGGGCCGACTTCCCAGGCGAAGTCGCTGGAGATCTCGACCAGGTCGCGGAAGCGCTGCCGCGATTCGATCAGCGCGCTCTGCAGGTTGCGCTCCAGCGTCGCATCGCGCCCAAGCACCAGCGCGCCGGTGCCGCCATCGAGGCCGAGAACGGTTACCTCGACCTGCTGGCGGCTCTCGCCTTCGCCCATGGTAAGCGGCGTCGCCGCCGGCGTCCTGCCGCCGAGAGCTGCCGTGATCAACCCTTCGAGTTCCGGCACACGGCCCGCGATCAGCGCATTGGCGAGCGGGCGGCCGGCCGCGTTAACCGTCTTTACGGCGCGCGGACCCGTCGCCAGCAGCGCCGGCCCGCCCGATTGGGCAAAGGCGCCGCCGGCATCGATCAGGCGAGCCACCGCCGCAACCTCGCGGCCCTCGCTGCGGAACGGCCAGACGCTCACGCGAGAAAACCCTCCGATGACGGCTGGTTACTGGAGGCAAGGGGGCGGCGCAAGCGGCGCGTTGACAGCCGGGTCCGGCCGCCGTCATCCTCCGGCGCCTTTCTCCTTCCCCCGACCGGATTCCGACATGACCGCCGATCTCGCCAAGACCATCGATGCTGCCTGGGACGCCCGCGACACGCTCAACAGTCAGACGAAAGGCGCGGTCCGCGACGCCGTCGAGACCGCGCTCGACGGTCTTGATACCGGCAACATGCGCGTCGCCGAGAAGGGGCCCGGCGGCTGGGTCGTCAATCAGTGGCTGAAGAAGGCGGTCCTGCTCTCCTTCCGGCTTAACGACAACGTGATCATCCCGGGCGGGCCGGAGGGCCCGTGGTTCGACAAGGTGCCGTCCAAGTTCAAGGGCTGGGACGAAGCGCGCTTCAAGAAGGCGGGCTTCCGCGCCGTGCCGAACTGCGTGGTGCGCAAGTCGGCCTATGTCGCGCCCGGCGTCGTGCTGATGCCGAGCTTCGTCAATGTCGGCGCCTATGTCGATTCCGGCACCATGGTCGATACCTGGGCCACGGTCGGCTCCTGCGCGCAGATCGGGAAGAACTGCCATCTCTCGGGCGGTGTCGGCATCGGCGGCGTGCTCGAGCCGCTGCAGGCGAACCCGGTCATCATCGAGGACAATTGCTTCATCGGCGCCCGCTCCGAGGTGGTCGAGGGCGTCGTCGTCGAGACCGGCTCGGTGATCGCCATGGGCGTGTTCATCACCCAGTCGACCAAGATCATCGACCGCAACACCGGCGAGATCTTCGTCGGCCGCGTGCCGGCCTATTCGGTGGTGGTCTCCGGCAACCTGCCGGGCAAGCCGCTGCCCGACGGCACGCCGACGCCGTCGCTCTACTGCGCGGTGATCGTCAAGCGCGTCGACGAGCGCGTGCGCGCCAAGACCTCGATCAACGAGCTGTTGCGCGACTGATGGCGCTCGATCCGGTCCGCCTCGCCCAGGACCTCATCCGCTGCCCGAGCGTGACGCCGGTGGATGCCGGCGCGCTCGACCATCTGCAGCGCGTGCTGGAAGGCCTTGGCTTCAGCTGCGAGCGGCTGCCGTTCAGCGAGAGCGGCACGCCCGATGTCGATAACCTGTATGCGCGCCTCGGCGACAGCGGCCGGAACTTCTGCTTCGCCGGCCACACCGACGTCGTGCCGACCGGCGACCTCAAAGGCTGGTCGATCGATCCCTTCGCCGCCGAGATCGTCGACGGCGTGCTCTACGGACGCGGTGCCTCCGACATGAAGTCGGCGATCGCCGCCTTCGTCGTCGCCGCCGAGCGCTTCGCCAAGGGCAGGAACGGCTTCGGCTCGATCAGCCTGCTGATCACCGGGGACGAGGAGGGGCCGTCGATCAACGGCACCAAGAAAGTCGTCGACTGGCTCAAGGCGAGGAATGAAAAGGTCGACGCCTGCATCGTCGGCGAGCCGACCAATCCGAAGAAGCTCGGCGAGATGATGAAGGTCGGCCGCCGCGGCAGCCTCAACGGGCGGCTGACGGTGATCGGCGCGCAGGGGCATGTCGCCTATCCGCATCTCGCAGACAACCCGATGCCGCGCCTGCTGAAGATGCTGGGCGCGATCACCGAGCACAAGCTCGACAAGGGCAATGACTGGTTCCAGCCCTCGAACCTCGAGGTCGTCACCATCGACGTCGGCAACAAGGCGACCAACGTGATCCCGGCCAAGGCGACGGCCGGCTTCAACATCCGCTTCAACGACATGCATTCGGGCGCCAGGCTCTCGCAATGGCTGCGCGAGACCTTCGATGCGGTCGGCGGCGCGTATGAGCTCGACATCCAGATCTCGGGCGAGAGCTTCATCACCCAGCCGGGGCCCTTGAGCGACCTGATCGGCGAGGCGGCGAAGCGCGTCACCGGCATCGATCCCGACCGCTCGACCACCGGCGGCACTTCGGATGCGCGCTTCATCCGCCATATCTGCCCGGTCGTCGAGTTCGGGCTGGTCGGCGAGACCATGCACAAGGTCGACGAGCGCGCCCGCGTCGACGATATCCACGCGCTGACCGACATCTACGGCCAGGTGCTCGACGGGTATTTCCGCGCGTGATGGCGCCCGGCGCCGAGATCGGGGCGGCGATCGCCGGCGTGATCCGGCTCTGGGGCGGCGCCACGTCGGGCTTCCTCGCCTTCGACCGCTCCCTTCCGGGCTTCTGGCGCAGCTACACCGCCGCGGTGATCGGCGCGCCGATCCACGCGCTGCTGCTGATCCTGAGCCGCGAGGAGACGACCGGCCCGCTCGCCTCGGCGCATGACGCGGCGATCGAGGCGATCACCTACATGACGACCTGGGTCGCCTATCCGCTGCTGATGACGCAGATCGTCAAGCGGCTCGATCGCGAGGACCGCTTCTTCGACTACATGGTGCCTTACAACTGGGCGGCACTGGTCCAGCTCGCCCTGTTCACGGTGGCGGCCGCGATCCGGCTGACGATGCCGGGATTCCTGGGATCGGTGCTGATGCTGGTGGCGATCGCCGCCGTGCTGCATCTGCAATGGTTCCTGGCCCGCGAAGGCCTCGCCGTGAGCGGCCGCATCGCCTTCCTGATCGTGCTATCCGACATGAGCCTGAGCCTGATGATCGGCGGGCTCGCCGACTACCTCAAGAACTGAGCGAGCGCGCCCTTCGCGGTGATCTGAACGCGGGGGAGCCCGAGCCAGCCCGCCATCCGCTGCAGCTCTTCCTTCAGCGGTTCCGCGATGTCGCCGGGCCTCGCATGGCCTTCGAGATGCGCGCCCAGAACCTGGAGGCGCTCGTTCTGCCTATCGGCCTTGAGGTCGACACGCGCCACCAGGCGGTTGCCGAGCAGGAAGGGCAGCACGTAGTAGCCATGCGTGCGTTTGTCCTTCGGCGTGTAGAGGCCGATGCGGTAGTGGAAGTCGAACAGGGCTTCGCCGCGCTCGCGCCGCCACACGATCGGATCGAAGGGTGAGAGCAGCGCCTGGGCGGTGAGCCGGCGCGGAATCGCCGCGTCGACATGCAGATAGCCTGGTTCTTTCCAGCCCTCCACCTTCACCTGCCGGATGCGGCCGGACTCGAGCAGCTCCTTGAGGCGGAGCTTGGTGTCTTCGGGCGGAAGGCGGAAGTAGTCGCGAAGATCGAAGGCGGTGCCGATGCCATGCGCACGCGCACCGATCTCCAGGAGCTCGCGCTGGGCGTCGGCATCCGGCGGCGTCGGGAGATTCAGGATCTCCGGCGGCAGCACGCGCTCCGGCAGATCGTAGATGCGTTCGAATGCCTGGCGGGACGCGGTCGTGACCCTGCCCGTATAGAACAGCCACTCGAGCGCCATCTTGCCGTCGCCCCAGCCCCACCACTGGCCCTGGTTCTTGGCGCCCTCGGCAAGATCGGAAACCGCAGTCGGCCCGCGGTCGCGGACATGCGCCAATACACGGTCGATGTACTTCGCCTTCTCCGCACCGAAGCGGGCCATGGCGCCGTAGATGCGGTCGCCGCGCTCCGCCCATTTCATGCGCCAGCGGAGCAGCGGATGCAGCTTCACCGGCAGCAGAGAGGCCGCATGACCCCAGTACTCGAAAAGCGCACGCGGCTTCCGGCCCCAGGCCAGGCGGTCGAGATAGTCCATCGGGTATGGGCCGAGCCGGGAAAACAGCGGCAGGTAATGCGAGCGCACGAGCACGTTTACGGAATCGATCTGCAGCAGCGCGATGCGGTCGAGGACACGCTGGATGTGGCGCTTGTCGGCGCGCGCCGCCGGCCGCCCGTCGGCAAAGCCCTGCGCGGCGAGCGCGATGCGCCGTGCTTCGGCCAGCGAAAGCGTGTCGCTATCGCGGGTCATAGCTGACCCCGGTGAGATAGAGGCCTTCCGCCGGCGCGGTCGGCCCGGCGGCGGAGCGGTCGCGCGCAGCGAGCGCGGTCGCGACATCTGCCTCCGTCCATTTGCCTTCGCCGACGAGCTTCAAGGTGCCGACCATGTTGCGGACCTGGTGATGCAGGAAGGAGCGCGCCTCGGCGCGAATGGAGATTTCCTCGCCGGCGCGGGCGATGTACAGCCGGTCGAGCGTCTTGAGCGGCGACTTGGCCTGACATTGGGCATCGCGGAAGCTGGAGAAGTCGTGCGAGCCGACCAGCACCTGTGCTGCCCTATGCATCGCCTCCGCGTCGAGCGGGCGGCTGACCGCCCAGACGCGATCGCGGTCGAGCGCCATCGGCGCGCGGCGGTTGACGATGCGATAGAGGTAGCGCCGCCCGGTCGCCGAGAAGCGCGCGTGGAAATCATCGGGCGCTTCCGCCGCCTCCAGCACCGCGACCCTGGCGGGCTTCAGGTGATAGTTGACCGCGTCGCGGATCTCATCGGGGTCGAGCGGGCGTTCGAGATCGACATGCGCCACCTGCGCCAGCGCATGGACGCCGGCGTCGGTGCGCCCGGCCGCCGTCAGCGTCACCGTCTCCTGGCAGAATTTGAGGAACGCCGTCTCCAGCAGCTCCTGCACGGACATGGCGTTCGCTTGGCGCTGCCAGCCGGCGAGTCCGGTGCCGTCATATTCGAGGGTGAGGCGATAGCGCGGCATCGCCTCAGGATAGAGACGTCCCTTTGGAGATGGGATAGCCCCTGAGGAAGGCCCTGGCGTCCATCGCCTTGCCGCCGGCGCGCTGGAGCCGGGTCAGGCGCAGCGCGCCTTCGCCGCAGGCGATGGTCAGGCGGTCGTCGAGGGCGGTGCCAGGCACGCCGGTGCCGGAGATCGCTTCCGCGCCCCACACCTTGGTGCGCTCGCCCTTGATGTCGAAGAACGCACCGGGCCAGGGATCGAAGGCACGCACCAGGCGGGCGAGGCACGACGCCGGTTGGCTCCAGTCGAGCTTCGCTTCGTCGCGGTCCAGCTTCTTGGCATAGGTGACGCCCTCGTTCGGCTGCGGCGTCGCTTTCAACGTTCCACGGGAAACGCCGTCGAGCGCGCGCAGGATCAGCCAGGCGCCCATCTCGGCGAGACGATCGTGCAGCGTGCGCCCGGTATCCTCGGCGCGGATCGGCGTGTCCTCGGTCAGCAGCATCGGGCCGGTGTCGAGGCCGGCATCCATCTGCATGATGGTGACGCCCGTCTCCTCGTCGCCTTCGAGGATGGCGCGCTGGATCGGCGCGGCGCCGCGCCAGCGCGGCAGCAGCGAGGCATGGACGTTGAGGCAGCCAAGCCTCGGTGCCTCCAGGATCGGCCTCGGCAGGATCAGCCCGTAGGCGGCGACTACCGCGACATCGAGATTGAGGTCGCGGAAGGCCTGATGCTCTGCTGGATCCTTCAGATTGACGGGCGTGCGGACATCGAGGCTGTGATCGCGCGCCCAGGCTTCCATCGGCGAGGGGCGGGGCTTCTGTCCGCGTCCGGCCGGCCGCGGCGGCTGCGCATAGACGCAGGCGATCTCGTGGCCGTCATTGACCAGCGCATCCAGGATCGGCACGGCGAAATCCGGTGTGCCCATCATCGCGAGGCGAAGCCGCTCGCGCGCCATCGGGCCTAGGCCGGTTCCGCCAGCTTCGCGGTCTTCTTGAGCTTGCGCAGGATGATGTCGCGCTTCATGCGCGACAGGTGGTCGATGAACAGCGTGCCGTCGAGGTGCTCGAGCTCGTGCTGCAGGCAGACGGAGAGCAGCCCCTTGGCGTGCAGCTCCTGCTCCTTGCCGTCGCGATCGAGGTAGCGGATCTTGACCTCGGACGGCCGCTCGACCTCGGCGTAGTGGTCGGGAACCGAGAGGCAGCCTTCCTCGCGCAGCAGCAGCTCGTCCGAGGCCCAGACGACCTCCGGATTGGCGAGATGGATCGGCTGCGCTTCCTCGTTCTGACGGGCGACGTCGCACACGACCACGCGCAGATCGCTGCCGATCTGCGGCGCGGCGAGACCGATGCCGTTGGCCCGGTACATCGTCTCCAGCATGTCGTCCATCAGACGGCGGACCTCGCCGTCGACTTTCTTGACCGGCTTCGCCGTGATCTTCAGGCGAGGGTCCGGAGCAACGATGATTTCGCGAATCGCCATGGCAGAGGGTAGGTAAGTGCCTCTTTCGCCTACGTCAAGTCGCCATGGCCGACTCTCCGAGCCGACTCATGCTAGGAGGAGGCATGCTGGAGCTTCTGCCCTGGATCGGCTTCGCCGCCGTCACGGTGCTCGTCGCCGTTCTCTTCTACCTGCGCCAGGAGAAGGGCCGGGGCGAAGCGCGGGCGCTGGCGGCGCTCGCCGGCCGGCTCGACCAGATGGCCTCATCCCAGGCGGCGGTGCAGGCGCAGCTTTCCGAGCAGCTGCAGACCCAGGAGCGTGCGCTGGCCAAGGCGCTCGACGAGCGCCTGTCCAGGCTCGGCGGAACCGTCGGCGAGAGCTTGTCCAAGAGTGCTTCCGATACTGCGAAGACGCTGACCGAGCTGCGCGAGCGGCTGGCGGTCATCGATGCCGCCCAGGCCAACATGAACCAGCTCTCGACCCAGGTAGTCGCGCTGCAGGACATCCTCGCCAACAAGCAGGCGCGCGGCGCCTTCGGCGAGATCCAGCTCGAGAACCTGGTTACCGCGGCGCTGCCGCCGGATGCCTATGAGTTCCAGTGCAAGCTCGCCGACAAATGGGTCGACTGCCTTTTGAAGCTGCCGAACCCGCCGGGACCGATCGCCATCGACGCCAAGTTTCCGCTGGAGGCCTATCGCGCGCTGATTGCTGCGCCGGACGAGGTGCAGCGGGCGCTGGCGCGAAAGCAGCTCGGAAGCGACGTGCTCGTCCACGTGCGCGCCATTCGCGAAAAGTACATCATCCCGGGCGAGACGGCGGAATCGGCGCTGATGTTCCTGCCGAGCGAGGCGGTCTATGCCGAGCTCCACGCCAACCTGCCGGAGGTCGTGCAGCAATCCTATCGCGAGCGCGTATGGATCGTGTCGCCGACGACCTTGATGGCGACCCTCAACACGGTGCGCGCGGTGCTCCGGGATGCGAAGATGCGCGAGCAGGCGCATCTGATCCAGAACGAGGTCCGCATCCTGCTCGACGATATCGGCCGGCTGGACGACCGCGTCGGCCGGCTGCATCGTCACTTCGACCAGTCGATGGAGGATCTGCGCCAGATCCGGGTATCGACCGACAAGATCACCAAGCGCGCCGCGCGCATCGAGGAGGTGGACGTGGGACAAACCGAGCAGGGACAGCTTCCGCTGCCATCCGCATGATGATGCGTGCAACGATCCTCGCCATGACGCTTCTCGTCCCGGCCGCGGCCGGCGCCTTCGATCTCCAGGGCCATCGCGGCGCCCGCGGCCTCGCGCCGGAGAACACGCTGCCGGCCTTCGCCCGCGCGCTCGGCCTCGGCGTCACCACGCTCGAGCTCGACACCGGCGTCACCAAGGACGGCGTCGTCGTCGTCATGCATGACCGCCGGCTGAACCCGGACGTGACCCGCGATGCCGACGGCAAGTGGCTGGCGGGGCCAGGGCCGGCGATCATCGACCTGACCTTCGAGGAGCTTCGCCGCTACGACATCGGGCGCCTCAGGCCGGAAAGCCCCTATGCCAGGCAGTTCCCCGATCAGGCGCCGGTCGATGGCACGCGTGCGCCGCGTCTCGCCGACGTCTTCGCGCTGGTCGCCAAGTCCGGCAATGCCAGCGTGCGCTTCAACATCGAGACCAAGCTGTCGCCGGCGGCACCGGCCGAGACCTTGGCGCCGGAGCCCTTCGCTCGCGCGCTGATCGCCGAGATCCGCAAGGCCGGCATGCAGGGACGCACGACCGTGCAGTCCTTCGACTGGCGGACGCTGCAGGTCGTGCAGAAGGAGGCGCCGGAGATCGCCACCGTCTATCTGACGATCGCGCGCGGCGGCGGCGACAATGTCCAGGTGGGCAAGCCAGGCGCCTCGCCCTGGCTCGCCGGCTTCGATGTAGACGATCACGGCGGCTCGGCGCCGGCGACGGTGAAGGCGGCGGGCGGGCACGTCTGGTCGCCCTTCTTCATGGATCTCGACGCGGCCTCCCTCCGCCAAGCGAAGGATCTCGGCCTGCTGGTCGTGCCGTGGACGGTCAATGACGAGCCGGCGATGCGCCGCCTCGTCGAGATGGGCGTCGACGGCCTGATCAGCGACTATCCGGATCGCCTGCGAAAGGTTCTGGCGGAACTGGGCAAGCCGCTCCCGGCACCGACCCCCGTAGAGCCGTGAGCCGCGCCGGCGAGCTCGTCGACGCCGCGCTCGCCAATCCCGCCAATGCCGAGATCCTCCGGCGCCTGCCGGAGCTGAAGATCCCGCAGGCGCATCTCGTTGCCGGTTGCCTTTACCAGGCGGTGTGGAACCGGATCTCCGGCTGGACGCCGGACGCGCATGTGAAAGACTACGACGTCTTCTATTTCGACGACGGCGATCTCTCCTGGGAAGCCGAGGACCGCGCGATCAAGCGTGCCGCCGCGCTCTTCCGCGATCTCGGCGTCGTGGTCGAGGTCAGGAACCAGGCGCGCGTTCATCTCTGGTATCGCCAGCGCTTCGGCGGTGACTACCCGCAGCTGGTCTCGGCGCGCGACGGCATCGACCGCTACCTCATCCCCTGCACCTGCGTCGGGCTGACGGCGGGGCGGGACCTCTACGCGCCCTATGGCCTCGAAGAGCTGTGGACGGGGACGCTGCGGATGAATCCGGTCAATCCGCAGCCCGAGCGCTTCATCGAGAAGGCGGAGAGCTATCGCAGCCGCTGGCCCTGGCTCACCGTGGTTCCGCCATGACGGGCTCGTCGGCCGCGCGGCGATCCGTTAGCATGTGCAGCAATCGTCCCGCGAGGACGGCTTTTGCAGTCATGCGGAGGTCACCGTCATGAAGATGGCTATCTCAGCGTTCGTCGCCGCCGGCCTCCTGGCCGCCGCGCCTGCTTCCGCCCAGACCAAGGTCGCTATCGGCATCAGCGGCTGGACCGGATTCGCCCCGATCGTGCTGGCCAAGGACGCCGGCATTTTCGCCGCCCACGGGGTCGCCGCCGAGTACAAGTTCATCCCGCAAAAGGATCGGCACCTGGCCATCGCCTCCGGCGACATCCAGTGCGCAGCGACGACGGTCGAGACCTGGATTGCGTGGAACGCCAACGGCGTCGCCACCACGCAGATCTTCCAGATGGACAAGTCCTACGGCGCCGACGGCATGGTGACGCGGAACTCTTTCCAGAAGATCTCCGACCTCAAAGGCAAGACGATCGCGGCCTCGGCACCGGGCACGGCGCCCTATTTCACGCTGGCCTGGTTCCTCAAGAAGAACGGCCTCGGGATCAAGGACGTGACCGTGGTGAACATGGAGCCTGGTCCTGCGGCGCAGGCGTTCATCGCCGGGCAGAACGACGCGGCGATGACCTACGAGCCCTATCTCTCGAGCGTCCGCGACAAGCCCGAGGCCGGAAAGATCATCGCCACCACCCTCGACTATCCGATGATCATGGACACCTTCGGCTGCACGCCGAAATTCCTCGCCGACAACGCCGCCGCGGCGAAGGCGATGGCGGCCAGCTATTTCGCCGCGCTGGAGATGATCAAGAAGGAGCCGGCCAGGTCCCACGAGATCATGGGCGCGCCGGTGAAGCAGTCGGGCGAGGCGTTCGCTAAGTCGGCCTCCTACCTCCGCTGGCAGGACAGGGACGCCAACAAGGCGTTCTTCGCCGGCGAGTTCAAGACGTTCAACAAGGAGGCCGCCGACCTCCTGATGGAGATCGGCGTCATCAGGTCGGTGCCCGACCTCGACAAGCTCGCGAATACCAGCTTCATCCAGTAGGGACGTTTGAGGCCCCTTCGGGAAATCTCGCCGAGCGCCCGATGGGCGCTCGGCGTCGCCTTCTTCGTCGTCTTCTTCGCGGCCTGGGAAATCTACACGCGCGGCGGCTTCGTCGACCGGATCTTCCTCGCCGATCCCCTGACCATGCTGCGCGAAGGCTGGCTGCTGCTGGTCCGCCACAATTTCGCCTACGACATCGGCATGACCATCTGGCGCGTGCTCGGCGGCTTCTTCCTGGCCGCGGCGGTCGCCGTGCCGATCGGCGTGATGATGGGGGCCTACAAGCCGGTCGAGGCCTTCTTCGAACCCTTCGTGTCGTTCGCACGCTACCTACCGGCCTCCGCGTTCATTCCGCTCCTGATCCTCTGGGCCGGAATCGGCGAGACCCAGAAGCTCCTCGTCATCTTCATCGGCTCGGTCTTCCAGATCATCCTGATGGTCGCCGTGACCGTCGGCTCGACCCGTCGCGATCTGGTCGAGGCCGCCTACACGCTGGGCGCCGGCGATCGCGGCATCATCGGCCGCGTGCTGCTTCCCTCCAGCGCGCCCGGCATCGCCGAGATCCTCCGGCTCGTGCTGGGCTGGGCCTGGACCTACGTCATCGTCGCCGAGCTCATCGGCTCCTCGTCCGGCATCGGCCACATGATCGTCGACAGCCAGGCGCTCCTGAACACCGGCCAGATCATCTTCGGCATCATCGTCATCGGGCTGATCGGCCTGATCTCGGACTTCCTGTTCAAGGCCCTGAACCGGCGCCTCTTCCCCTGGAGCCTGCAATGAGCAAGCTCCGCATCGAGGGCGTCGGCCGCGACTTTCCGGGCGTGCGCGGCGGCGCGCCGACGCGGGCGCTGGAGCCGATCGACCTCGCGGTCGCCGATAACGACTTCATCACCATCCTCGGGCCGTCCGGCTGCGGGAAGTCGACGCTGCTCCGCATCGTCGCCGGCCTGGATGCGCCGAGCACTGGCCGCGTCCTTCTCGACGGTCAGCCGGTGGCGGGGCCTGGCCCCGACCGCGGCATGGTGTTCCAGTCCTACACGCTCTTTCCCTGGCTCACGGTCGAGCGGAACATCCGCTTCGGCCTGCGCGAGAAGGGTGTGCCGGAGGCCCGTCAGCGCGAGATCGCCGCCTCCTTCATCGCGCGGGTCGGCCTGGAAGGATTCGAGAACCACTTTCCGAAGATGCTGTCCGGCGGCATGCAGCAGCGGACCGCCATCGCGCGTGCGCTTGCCAACGACCCCAAGATCCTGCTGCTCGACGAGCCGTTCGGCGCCCTCGACAACCAGACGCGCGGGCTGATGCAGGAGCTGCTGCTCGGCATCTGGGAGAACGACCGCAAGACCGTGCTCTTCGTCACGCACGATATCGAGGAGGCGATCTTCATGGCCAGCCGCGTGGTGGTGATGTCGGCGCGGCCCGGCCGGATCAAGGCGGACGTCGCGATCGACCTTCCGCATCCGCGGCCTTACACGCTCAAGACTTCGCCCGAGTTCTCGGCCTACAAGGCGCGGCTGACCGAGGAGATCCGTTCAGAGGTCCTGAAGGTGAGGTAGGGTCAGTCGGGGTGGCGACTGCCGCGACAGGCCATTCACGAGTCGCGCGGACAGGGATTCGCGAAAGCCCGAGCGCGCTATCCGTTCAAGGATGCAGGTTCAGGAAAATCGACGGCTGGGAAGTTTGGTGGAGCCGAGGAGGATCGAACTCCCGACCTTCGCATTGCGAACGCGACGCTCTCCCAGCTGAGCTACGGCCCCGCCTGCCCGGGGGTATAGGGACCCCCTTGGAGGCTGTCAACTATTCGGCCGGCATCGGCTGCGTCGGTGTGCGGAAAGTGCGCCGAAGCGACTGGATCACGAGCCAGGCGGAAGCGAGCGCCCATGCTCCGAGCGCCCAGACAGGCCGGTCGGGGATCGTGAGAACCAGGACAAGGGAGGAGACAGCCCAGATCGCGGTGGCCGCGATCGTGATCGGTCTTCCTTCGCGGACGCGGAGCGGGTGAAGGAACTTCGCGGTGGAGAAGCTGGCGAGGCCGAGGGCGATCACCACGATCAGGGTCGCCATCTTCGGCGGATCGATGACATAAACATAGAGCGCCACGACGTTCCAGATCGCCGGGAAGCCGACGAAGTAGTTGTCCTCGGTCTTCATGTCGACATTGGCGAAGATGTAGAGCGAGGTCGCCAGGATGAACGCCGTCGCCGGCACCGCCCAGGCCTCTGGGAAGTAGCCGAGCTGGTAGAGAAACAGCGCCGGCACCACCACATAGGTGAAATAGTCGACGACGAGGTCGAGCGCGGCACCGTCGAAGCGCGGCAGCAGGCGGCGGACCTCGAAGCGCCGCGCCAGCGGCCCGTCGAGCCCGTCGATCGCGAGCGCGACTCCCAGCCAGAGCAGGGTCTCGCGCGCGTCGCCCTTGAGCACCGCCAGGGTGGCAAGGAGCCCGATGACGACGCCGCTGGCGGTCAGGACATGCACCGACCACGCAATGATTCGACCGGCGCCGTGGCTCGGCATTGTTTCCTCTACGCTCCTGAGCCCAAGTTTATGCGCGGCAGGTCGGCCTCAGCGCAAGCCCGGACGCAAGGTGGTTGGCGGCGAGCCCCGGACTCGCCCATGATCGAGAAGGATACGCAGGTAGAGCGATGACGGTTCCTAAGCGCGTGAAGATGGTCGAGGTCGGCCCCCGGGACGGCCTCCAGAACGAGGCGAAGCCGGTCTCGGCCGAGATCAAGATCCAGCTGATCGGACTCCTGGCCGATGCCGGCCTCAAGACGATCGAGGCGGGGGCCTTCGTCTCGCCCAAATGGGTTCCGCAGATGGCGGACACCGCCAAGGTGCTGGCCGGCCTTGCGCCGCGCTCGGGCGTCTCCTTCCCGGTGCTGGTGCCGAACATGACCGGCTTCGAGGCCGCGGCCGCGGCCGGGGTGCGCGAGATCGCCGTGTTCGGCGCCGCCTCCGAGAGCTTCTCGAAGCGCAACATCAACTGCTCGATCGAGGAGAGCTTCCAGCGTTTCGCGCCGGTGATGGCGGCCGCCCGGGCGGAGGGGATGCGGGTGCGCGGCTATGTCAGCTGCGTGCTGGGCTGCCCCTATGAGGGGGAGATCGCGCCGACGGCGGTGGCCTCCGTGTCGCGCCGGCTGCTCGAGATGGGCGCCTACGAGATCTCGCTTGGCGATACGATCGGCGTCGGCACGCCGGCCAAGGCTCAGGCGATGCTGAAGGCAGTGGGCGAGTCGGTGCCGGTTGCGAATACTGCGGTGCATTTCCACGATACCTACGGCCAGGCGCTCGCGAACATCCTGGCGTCGCTGGAACTCGGCGTCGCCGTGATCGACTCCTCGGTCGCCGGGCTCGGCGGCTGTCCTTATGCGAAGGGCGCATCCGGGAACGTCGCGAGCGAGGACGTGCTTTATCTGCTGAACGGGCTCGGCATCTCGACCGGCGTCGATCTTCCTAAGCTGGCGGAGGTCGGGCGCTTCATCTCGGGCCATCTCGGGCGCGAGAGCGGGTCGAAAGTGGCGCGCGCGCTGGCCGGCAAGGTCGCGGCATGACCGTCAACCTGGTGAAGATGTGCGTCGGCGTGGACGAGATCGACGAGCTTCGCCACTGGCAGGCGAAGCGGCTCAAGAGCGCGCCCGACAGTAAGCTGCAGCATGTGACGCGCCACCGCCCGAAGCGCGAGGAGGAACTCCTCGACGGCGGTTCGCTCTACTGGATCATCAAGGGCCAGATCCGCGTGCGCCAGCGCGTGATCGGGCTCGAGGATCGGGTCAAGGAGGACGGCAAGCCCGCCTGCGGCCTCATCCTCGATCCGAAGCTGGTGCTGACCGATCTCCGCGCGATGCGGCCGATGCAGGGCTGGCGCTATCTCGAGGTCAAGGACGCGCCGCGCGACCTGAGGAAGGGCGACGATCTCGGCGACATGCCGCCGAAGCTGATCGCCGAACTCAGGTCGCTGGGGATCCTCTGAGAGACGCCGTTCGCTATCGGCGGCGTGCCGACGGCGCCACGACGATGTCGACCTCGCCCGTCGGTGCGATCCTGACCATGGCGATGCGGTCGCCGCGGGTGAAGGTGATCGCGGTGCGCCGGGCGCGGACCACCGCGGTTTCCTGCCATCCGAGCTTCGGCATCTCGACCCGGTAATATTCGGTCATCTGGGCGGCGGAATAGGAAGTCGTGACCACGACCTGGCCGTTCCAGTTCTCGTCGGGGCCGATGATCGCCGTGTCCTCGCGGACGACCCGGCCATTGGGCGGGATCGGGATGTCGGGGATCCGTACGACGTCCGGCGGGATCACCGCGGAGGGCGGGCCGGAACTCATGGTCGAGGGGGTCAGCTGGGTCGCCGCAATGCTTTGCGCCCTCTCGCAGCCCTCCAACAGGACGGTCGAGCAGACCAGGGCGATGGCGAGGAACGGATTACGGTTCATCCAACCGTCTTCTTGTGCTTCGGCAACCTACCATGCGCCTATTTGGTGTCGACTTCCGCCGGGCCGTTTTCGGTGAATTTTGCACTTGCATGATCGAAGGTCGATGATTAGGTTATGCAGCCTCGGTTGCGGCGAGCCGTGACCGAGGCATCCCCATGGACGGGCTTGTGCTGAAGGCGCGGGTTAGTCGCCGGGGCTTGGTCGTTCGCTCTTTGACAAGTAGATCAGATTGGAAGGGATGCGTGGGCGGCGGGCCTTTATGGGCCATGTCCGGTCTCGCGTGTCTCTGACGCGTAAAGACAGGAAATGGCTCCAATTGAGGGGCGTTT
>VGEH01000076.1 GCA_016869375.1 Alphaproteobacteria bacterium
GCCACCCGTCTCACCAAAAACGGGCAGCTTGCCGATCACCAACAAAATCAGGGGGTCAATATTCAACGCCGATCACCCCCAAAACGGGGTCAATATTCCACGCCGATTCACACTTATGGCCGCCGCCGACATCGACATCGCCCTCAAGGGGCGGGTTGAAGGGTTGCCCTTCGGGTCCCGGTACTACATGGCTCCGGCCAGCCTTCCGGCCACTGATCATGTGGTGGGCGCTCTACGCGTCGTGCGCGGTCGATTGGCCGCTCCGGGAGCGACGCAGGGCGGGGAATCCTTAACGCTGAGGCTGGAGCGGGTATGCACGAACCCTGGCTAACCTCTTTTGTTCCCGCAATTTTCAAACGAATTCTTGCCAGGGCCGCGCAATCGTCTTACCTTGACCAAAGGATGATTCGTCCAGCGGGGGGACGCCTTATGCGCAGCTTCGTGCCGTTGATGGCGGTGACGCTGCTCGGTGGCTGCGCCGCCATCCCACCGGCGGTCAGTATCGCCTCTTATGCACTCGATGGAATTTCGCTCCTCGCGAGCGGCCGCACGCTCTCCGACCATGTACTCTCTGCCGCGGTCGGAGAAGACTGCAAGCTCCTGCGCATGGCGCAGAACCTTGAGGTGTGCACCGACTGGGGCACCGAGCCGCAGATCGCAGAAGCCCTCCCGATACGCGCTGTCTTCGATCGCGATGAAGGTGGGGCCAGCGTGGTCCAAGCGGCCGGATACCTGCCAATCGGCCCGATGCGGCCGGTCGCGGAACAGGGTGATCCCATGGTGCTTCCGGTCGAACTCGCCGACGTGGCGAAGGCGATCCCGGGCGTCGCCAAGGTTGAGGAAGCGGTACCTCCGCTGACCACCGCGCTGGTCGCGCCGCCGCCCGCCAAGACGATTGTCGCCGCCGAACCCGCGACGACCGAGACCCCGACCGCTCCGGCCAGGCTGCCGGTCGTGGAGGCGAAGCCGAGGATGGTCATGACCGCGCTGGTGCCGCCGGCACCGGTCGCAGCGCCGGCCCCGGTGCTTGCGGCTCTGCCTTTGCCGAAGCCGGACCTTGGGGCGGCCGTCCGTTCGGACGATGCGCGCGCTCGGCGTGACGCCGTCCGCGCTGCGTATGAGGGGCGCTATCTGATGGTTCTCGGCAGCTTCAAGGGGCCGGAGATGGCCGGCCGCCTCGCCAAACTCCATGCCGGTGCGAAGGTCGTGAAGGTCGATGTCCAGGGCGAGACCTTCTATCGTGTCGTGATCGAGCCGGAGAAGGGCGCGCGCCTCGCCTCCAAGCTCGATGAAAAGCCGTGGCTGATGCCGGTGGGCCAGGCCCAGCCGGTCAGTATCGCCTCGACGCTGCGCTAGCGCTTTCGGATCAGCGGGTCAGTTGACGAGCCGCAGCGGGCGGCCGCTTCGCCTGTTCTTCTTTTCGTACATGGTGCGATCGGCCCGGGCGAGGACATCCTCGGCGCCGTCGCCGGGATCATAGGCCGCAACGCCGACCGAACCGCGGATCTTGAGCTTGAGGCCGCTCCAGCGCGCGGTCAGCCGGTTGAGCTGACGGTCGAGCTCGGCGGCGCGCGCGCCACCATTCTTGTCGCCGGTCTGCGGCATGAGGACGGCGAACTCGTCGCCGCCGAGGCGCGCCACCGTATCGCCGGGGCGGACATGACCGTCGAGCCAGCTGGCAACGGTCTGCAGGACGAAGTCGCCGGCGGCATGACCGTGAACGTCGTTGATGGCCTTGAAGCCGTCCAGATCGATGAGCAGCACCACGCCACCCTTGTCGGTGCGGGCGGCCTCGGCGAGAGCGCGGGTGAGCTCGCCGTGGAAGCCGCGGCGGTTGCGAACCTGAGTCAACTCGTCGGTGACGGAAAGGCTTTCGAGGTAGGCGATGCGCTCGCGCTGGATCTGGAGGCGGCGCTCAGCTTCGGCGACCGCGGCGAGAGCGAGGTCGAGAACGCGCTGGTCGATCTGGGCGATGGCGAGGCCGCTCGCTTTCGCCATGGTGGCGAAGCGTTCGGTCAGGACGGTCGTTTCCGACGCCGTCGGCTCGAGCGAGGCGAGGGCGGGTCGGGAGGTGAGGGCGGAGCGGTCGCGGGACATGGCTGATCCCGACAAAGCAGGGGCCATGCCACTCCCTGCCCTGTGATAAAGCCTTGATCCGACGGGCTCTGCTGTGTCGCGCGCGAGACAGGTCGGCAGAATCTTCCAACCCCTCAGGGCATCGTCTGCCGCCGCCCGGCACCTCATGTTAGTTTGCGACAGCGTGGGTCGGAGGGTGTGATGACGAAGGCATCGGTCCTGGGGCGGCAGGGCGCGGCGGGCGTCCTCGCCGGGGTCTTGTTGTATTCAGCGGCCGCCTACGCGGTTGACGTATCCCCTCACCGTGCCATTTACGATCTCTCCCTGGCCTCGGCGAAATCACAGAGCGGCATCGTCGACGCCAAGGGCACGATGCTGGTCGAGTGGGCCGATGCCTGCGACGGCTGGGCCATCGACCAGCGCTATCGGCTCACCGTTACCAACGACGAGTCGGAAGAGTCGCTGGTCACCGTCAGCTTCTCGAGCTGGGAGAGCAAGGATGGCCTCTCCTACCGCTTCTTCATCCGTAAGCTCCGCGACGGCGACCTTGCCGAGGAAGCGCGCGGGCGGGCGAAGCTGAACGGTCGCGGCGAGGGCGGTCAGGCCGATTTCTCCCAGCCGGAGGTCGCGAGCGTGGCGCTGCCGAAGGGGACGATGTTCCCGACCGAGCACACGCTGCTGCTCCTTAAGGGAGCGGCCGAGAACCAGCGCTTCATCACACGCCCGGTCTTCGACGGCGGCGAGATGGAAGGGCCGAGCGAGGTGACCGCGGCGATCGGCCAGGCGACCAAGCCGTCCGCCAATGCCAAGCCTCTGCTCGCCCATCGCGGCTGGTCGGTCAGGCTTGCCTTCTACAAGCCCGACCAGACCGGGTCCGAGCCCGACTACGAGGTCGGCATGAAGCTGCTCGAGAACGGCGTCGCCGAGGACATGAATCTCGACTATGGCGACATGGTGGTCCGCGCCAGGCTGCGCGAGATCGAGGCGCTCAAGCCGAGCTGCTGACCGCGCGGGCCTGTCGCTTCCCGCCGCGCGCTTCACTCCCATCACGAAGTCATGCTCGGCAGCGATGGCCTCGATGACTTGCGCCTGATGCCGCGGCAACGCCTGGCCGCCGCGACCGTCGAGGTCGTGATCGTGCGGAAGGTGCCGCTGTGGCAGAGCATGCGCCCAAGCGGATCCGAGACCGCCGCATCGTAGCCGGAGGCGGCGACGAAGAGCTTGGGCTCGAAGCCGTGCGGCCGGCATCACGATGTGTTCGAAGGCGGCGCGACAGGCGCTGTCGCCGCATCCGGGCGGCAGCGGCACGTTGCTATTGGTGCCGCTTCCGTCGCCGTCGCCGGTCTCCTCGACCCGGCCGGTATCCGCCGGGTAGTAGCACCACCTGGTGCAACGAGATCGTCAGCACGTTCGGGTCGGCGCAATAGGCGGCTCGCGCGCCTGCTCGACCGCGAGCACGAAATTAGAGAAGACGCAGAAGCCGCGGCCGCGGTCGGGATGCCAAGCGCCGGCTCGAACGCACAGACGTCGTGATCGACGAGATCAGCTGGCGCGTCGGCTACGAGGACGCGGCCTTCTTCCGCCGCCTGTTCAAGCGCATCACCGGCATGGCGCCCGGTGCCTGCCGCAAGCGCTTCCGTATCCCCGATTTCGCACGGCCGTGACGCGAGTTCCGGGTTGACTGTTGGTCCGCTCCGCCCAAAACTTTCCTCAATGGTGAACTATGTTGGGTCCCGACATTGGCTAAGGACACGATTTGCGTCTGGTACGACAAGGACGCCGAGGCCGCGGCCGGCTTCTATGCGGCCACATTCCCCGACAGCAAGGTTGGGAAGGTAACGCGTGCGCCGAGTGACTTTCCTTCCGGCAAGATAAGGAGACGTGCTGGTCGTCGAGTTCACGGTTGCCGGCGTCGCCTGCATCGGCCTCAACGGCGGAACCGCGTTCAAGCAGACCGAAGCCTTCTCGTTCCAGATCGCGACCGAGGATCAGGCCGAAACCGATCGCTACTGGAACGCCATCGTCGGCAATGGCGGCCAGGAGAGCGCGTGCGGCTGGTGCAAGGACAAGTGGGGCGTTTCGTGGCAGATCACCCCGCGCGTGCTCACCGACGCGCTGGCGGTCGGCGGCGACGAGGCGAAGCGTGCCTTCGATGCGATGATGCACATGACGAAGATCGACGTCGCCGCCATCGAGAAGGCGCGGCGCGGTTGAGGCGTCAGCTCTCGCTCACGAACCCTCTGCCCTTGACCACCGCGTCCTCGCCGAGCTTGTCGCGGACCTTGTCCATGGCGCGCTCGGCCTTGGCGCGCTTGGCAATGCTGGGATCGAGGAGGTCGGCGGTGTCGTCGCCGTCGAAGGGCTTCAGGTGGTCGGCACCGATTCCGATCAGCCGATACTTGGTGCCGTCGGCTTCGCGCTTCAGCATCGGCAGCGCGGCCCGATAGAGCTGATCGGCAAGCTGGGTCGGCGACTCCAGCGAGCGGTGGCGGGTCAGGATCTTGAAGCCTGAGGTCTTGAGCTTGAGCGCGACGCCCGCGCCCGAAAGTCCTTGGCGCTTGAGCCGGTAGGAGACGCGCTCGGCGAGGCCCCAGAGCTCCTTCGACAGATCCTCGATGGTGCTCAGATCTTCGTCGAAGGTGGTCTCGGCCGAGATGCCGACCGCCTCGCGCTCGGGATCGACGCCGCGATCGTCGTCGCCGCGCGAGAGGCGCGAGAGCCTCCGGCCCATGCTGCCGTAGCGGCGCATCAACTCCAGCTCCGGCAGGTCCTGGAGCTGGCTGATCATGGTGATGCCGTCCTTGGCCAGCCGCTCGCGCGTCGCATTGCCGACGCCGAAGATGAGACCGACCGGCTGCGTCGCGAGGAAGGGCACGACCTCGCTCGTGCCGATCACGGCGAAGCCGCGCGGCTTGTCGCGGTCGGAGGCGATCTTCGCCATGAACTTGTTGATGCTGAGGCCGATCGAGACGGTGACGCGCAGCTCGCGCTCGATCTTGAGCGCAAGCTGCGCCAGCGTGCGCGCCGGCGGCCCGCCATGCAGCCGCTCCGTCCCGGCGAGGTCGAGGAAGGCTTCGTCGATGGACACGGCCTCGACCAGCGGCGTCGTCTCCAGCATGAGCTGGCGCACCTCGCGGCCGACCCGGACGTATTTCTCCATGTCGGGGCGGATCACCACCGCTTCGGGGCAGGCCTTCAGCGCCTTGAACATCGGCATGGCCGAGCGCACGCCGTAGAGACGCGCCACGTAGCAGGCAGCCGTGACCACGCCGCGATGCCGGCCACCGACGATCACCGGCTTGTCGGCGAGCTCCGGGCGGTCGCGCTTCTCGACGCTGGCGTAGAAGGCATCGCAGTCGATATGCGCGAGATGCAGGTCTTCCAGTTCGTCGTGCTGGATATGACGCGGAGAGCCGCAGGCCAGGCAGCGACCACGGGCGTTCACCTCGGCCGGCAGCTTGAGGCAGTCGCGGCAGAGCCGGCTCATGTCGTGTCGGGCGGCCAGAGCCAGGCCGCGCCGCGCACGCCGCTGGCATCGCCATGCTTCGGCGGCACGACGCGGGCCGCGAGCGCATCGGAGAAGACGTGCGGGCGCAGGAGGTCGGGCAGCACGCGATAGAGGCGCCCGATCTTCGAGAGGCCGCCGCCGAGCACGATCACCTGGGGGTCGAGAATGTTGATGACGATGGCGAGCGCCCGGGCGAGGCGCTCGGCATGACGATGGAGGGTCGCGAGCGCGCTCTTGTCGCCGGACTCGGCGCGGGTCGCGATCTCGGCCGCCGTCAGGCGTTCGCTGGTGTGCTTCTCGTGGTCGCGGGCGAGGGCAGGCCCCGAGAGGAAGGTTTCGACGCAACCGGCGCGGCCGCAATAGCAGGGTGGGCCGGGACGTTCGTCCTCGCTCATCCGCGGTAAGGGGTTATGTCCCCATTCGCCGGCGATGGCGCTGGCACCGACCACCGGGCGCCCGCCGATGACGAGACCCCCGCCGACACCGGTCCCGAGGATCACGCCGAAGACCGGATCGGCGCCGGCCGCGGCCCCATCGGTCGCTTCGGAAACGGCGAAGCAATTGGCGTCGTTGTCGATACGAACCGGTCTCCCGAGCCGCTTCTCGAGATCGCCTTGGAACGGGTGTCCGATCAGCCAGGTCGAGTTGGCATTCTTGACGAGGCCGGTGGCGGGCGACATGGCGCCCGGAATCCCGATGCCGACGGTCGCCACGACACCCGCCTCGCGCTCAAGGTCCCGGGCGAGATCCACCACCGCAGCGAGCGTCGCCGGATAGGAGCCCGTCGGGCTCGGCAGGCGGCGCCCGGCGAGGACGCGGCCGTCCGGGCCGAGCACGACGCCCTCGACCTTGGTGCCGCCCAGGTCGATGCCCAGGCGTGCCTTGAAATGCAGTTTATGGTTTGGAGACAATGCTTTCTTTTCCCCCTACCTCGGGTAAACTGCCCTAAAGACCGCAAAAATCGGACGTGGATCAAGGCCCGTTTGCCATGCCAAAGACCGTCATGATCGTCGAAGACAACGAGCTCAACATGAAGCTCTTCAACGATCTCCTGGAGGCGAACGGCTACAATATCATCCAGACCCGCGATGGGCTCGAAGCGCTCAAGCTCGCCCGCCAGCACAAGCCCGACCTGATCCTGATGGACATCCAGCTGCCCGAGGTTTCCGGTCTCGAAGTGACCAAGTGGATCAAGGAGGACGACAATCTCAAGTCGATCCCGATCATCGCGGTCACCGCCTTCGCCATGAAGGGCGATGAGGAGAAGATCCGGGAAGGCGGCTGCGAGGCCTACATCGCGAAGCCCATTTCCGTCGCGACCTTCCTGCAGACGGTCCAGCGCTTCCTGCAGTAGCGGTCCAGAGATGCCCGGCCGCATCCTCGTCGTTGACGACATTCCGGCCAATGTCCGGCTGCTCGAAGCCAAGCTGAGCAGCGAGTATTTCGACGTCATCACGGCATCCAGCGGCCCGCAGGCGCTCGAGGTCGCGAAGGCCGAGGCGCCCGACATCGTGCTCCTCGATGTGATGATGCCGGGCATGGACGGCTTCGAGGTCTGCAAGCGTCTCAAGGCCGATCCGCAGACCACCCACATTCCGGTGGTCATGGTGACGGCGCTTTCCGATGTCTCGGACCGCGTGCGCGGTCTCGAGGCCGGCGCCGACGATTTCCTGACCAAGCCCGTCCGCGACGTCGCGCTGTTCGCGCGCGTGCGCTCGCTCATCCGCCTGAAGATGGTGATGGACGAGTGGCGGCTGCGCCAGCAGACCTCAAGCGAGCTCGGCATCGTGCCGTCGACGGCGACGCCCGAGCATGAGAGCTTCCACAATGCCCGCATCCTTATCTGCGAGGCGAGCCCGATCGAGACCGCCAATCTCCAGGAGGTGCTGGCGCGCGACGGGCATTATCTGCAGGTGGCGGCGACCATTCCGGACAGCCAGCGTCAGGCGGCCGCCGGCGAGCTCGACCTCGTCATCGTCGACCTCGCGCTCGGCGACGACGAGGCGCTGCGTCTTTGCTCGCATCTCCGCGCGCAGGAGAAGACGCGCCAGACGCCGATCCTGCTGATCGCCGAGGAGGACCAGACGGCGAAGCTGGCGAAGAGCCTCGATCTCGGCGTCAACGACTACCTGATGCAGCCCGTCGACCGGAACGAGCTGCTGGCGCGTGTGCGCACGCAGATCCGCCGGCGCCGCTTCCAGGACCGGCTCCGCGCCTCGTACATGCAGAGCCTCTCGATGGCGCTGACCGACCAGCTGACCGGGCTCTACAATCGCAACTATCTGATGACCCACCTATCCGGCCTGATGCAGCGCACGCTCGCCAGCGGCAAGGCGCTCGCGCTGGCGATGATCGACGTCGACACCTTCAAGCAGGTCAACGACACCCATGGCCATGCCGCCGGCGATGAGGTGCTGGCCGAGCTCGCCCAGCGCATGACGCATTACACGCGTAACTTCGACACCGTCGCCCGCTTCGGCGGCGAGGAGTTCGTCGTGGTGATGCCCGACATTACGCCCGAGCTGGCAATGCTGGTTGCGGAGCGGCTGCGCCTGCGTGTCGCCGACAGCCCGATGAAGCTGAAGAGCGGCGTGGTGCTTCCGATCACCATCTCGATCGGCGTCGCGGTTTCGCGCCACCAGGCCGACCGTTCGGAGGATCTGCTGAGCCGCGCCGATCAGGCGCTCTATGCCGCAAAGCGCCAGGGGCGCAATCGCGTGGTGCTCGCAAACGACGACGCCGGGGCAGTGACCCCGGCGGCGGAAATCGTCGGCCTGAAAGAGCGGGCCGAAAAGCTCGACGCGAGAGCCGAGCCTATTTGATCTTGGCTTCGCGGAAAACGACGTGCTTCCGCGCCACCGGGTCGTACTTCTTCATCTCCAGCTTCTCTGTGGTCTTCCGCGGATTCTTGCTGGTGACGTAATAGAAGCCGGTTTTCTCGGTGGACTGCAGCTTGATGGTGATCGTGGTCGGCTTGGCCATGGCGGTCGCTCGCAAAAGGGTCGCGGAGAGATAGAGGGGCGACGACGGCCCGTCAAGCCGCGCCTGAGGCGTCAGTCCGCCTGGATATCGATAGTGCCGCTGCGCTTGAAGTTGCCGCTGCCACCGCGGATACGGGCTTCGAGGTCGGCCAGCGCCCGTTCGGTCGCCCGGATATCCGCCTCGGCCGCGCGCTTGACCGACGGAGCGGTCGGCGGCGCAAACGGCTGGACGAGGGCGGTCTGAGCCCGGATCAGCGCCAGCTTCAGCTGCTTGTACAAGGACTTGGCCTGGTCGGGAGAAACCGCCGGAGGCCTCGGCCGGCCGCTCTCATCGGCGATCGCCTGGCCTTGCTCCAGCCCGGAGCTGAGACTGGTGGCGAGAATCCGCGTCTCGCGCGCGACCCGCTGGGCCGAGCGGACATCGCCGGTCGCGGCCGCGCTGCCGGCGGCCAGGAGCAGGCCGGGGAGCTTGATCTTCGCGGCCTGGGCGGCTTCCTCGGCGGTGGCCCCCGCGGTCACGCCGCGCCCGGCGGCAGCAACGGCTTTCACCGTCGCCAGCGTCTTCGCTTGCGTCTCCGTCAGCACCAGCGGCGGCAAGGACTTGGTCACATCGGTGACCATGGCACTCTCCGATCGTCTATCTCTTTGACCCTAAGATCCCGATGGCATTCCCACAAGGCGATCATGCGCGGAGATCGAGCGTCCGCCCGCCTCCCTTGGCCGAGAGCGAGGCGCTGAGCGACTGCAGCTCCTTCTCGGTGTCGAGCAGCTGCTTCTCGGCCGCGCGGATCTCTTCAGGGCCGGCGCCGCGGATCTGCGCCGCGACCAACGCCAGGCGCAGCTTCGAGAGAACCTTGCGCATGTCCTTGATCAGGCCCTTGGCATCCTCGCCTGCTTGGCCAAGCTCGTCCGCCGCCACTTCCTTGCCGGCCCGCGGGTCTGTAGGCAGGCCGGATTCCTTGACTACGCCGGCATCCTTGAGCGCCTGCGTAAGCTCCTTGGTGAGCGCGCGCATGTCGTGCAGAGCGGAGCGCGCGAATTTTAGATCGCCCGTCGCCGAAGCGGTACCGGCGGCGAGCTTGATCGCCATCAGCTTGTTGCGGAGGTACTCGACCTTGGCCGCCGCGGCTTTCTGCGGCGCGTCCTGCGTCTCGCGATGGACGACGTCGAGCGTGGCACGCGCTTGCGCCTGCGCGTCGCTCGGTTGCGGGCGCTGTTTCAAACGATCAAGGGCCACCGTCGCGATCGAGGCGCGGAACAGGTCCGGTGCGGAAAGCGATGCGGGTCCGGTGATGGTGACCATTCTGGCCTCCTCAGCCGATCCTAAGGAGGCATTCAGCCTCCCTAAATCATCAGCCAGGATAAACCTCCGTGCGGCTGGCTGCAAGAGCCAACCGTACGGGGCCACCTACGGCGTCAGGGCGACTTGGCCCTGGCGGGAGGCGAGCGTGAAAAGTCCCGCTTCATCAATAATTTGCTGGGCGACCTTGAGCTCGAGATCGGACTCCGCGGAGCGGGCCGGGCAGGCCTTGCGGGCCGCTTCGGCACCGGCAGCCTCGCCCTGGCGGAGGAAAGCGGTACGCTGGGCATAGGCCGCCCCGAGCTCCGGCGCATTGCGGCGGAGGTCGGCGATCACGGCCGAGGCGTCGCCCGTGTGATGGCTGGTGCAGAGGCTGGGCAGGACGCCGATGCGATGCCAGGGCTGGCCGGCCGGGCTCATCATACGCGCCCAGGTGATCGTCATCTCGCCGTCGTTCGGCAGGCGCATGACGGTCTGGACGCTGCCCTTGCCGTAGGAGGTCGAGCCGATGACGAGGGCGCGGTGATTGTCCTGCAGCGCCGCGGCGACGATCTCGGCAGCAGAGGCGGAACCGCCGTTGATCAGCACGACCATGGGCAGGCCGCGCGCGATGTCGCCCTTCGTCGCCTTGTAGCTCTGCTTGGCGCGCGGATGACGACCCTCGGTGCCGAGGATCACGCCTTCGTCGAGGAAGAGATCGGCGACGTAGACGGCCTGGTCGAGGAGGCCGCCGGGATTGCCGCGGAGATCGAGGATCAGGCCCTTGAGGCCAGGACCGTGGTTGGCGATTGCAGTCTCGACCGCCTCTTCGACCTGCTTCGCCGTCCGCTGGTTGAAACCGGTGAGGCGGATATGCGCGGCGCTGCCTTCATGCTTGACCAGCACGGTCGCCGGCACGATGCGCGAGCGGCGCAGCTTGTATTCGGAGGCCTTTCCCTCGCGCTCGATCGTCAGCACGAGTGTGGAGTCGATCGGGCCGCGCAGCTTGTCGAGCACGTCGTTCGAGGTCAGGCCGGTGAGCTTCACGCCCTCGGCGGCGACGATCCGGTCGCCGTCCTTGAGCCCGGCGCGGGAAGCCGGGGTCTCCGGCATCACCGAGGAGATCGCGACGCCGCTTTCGTTGATCGAGAGGGTGACGCCGATGCCGCCGAAGCCCTCGCGGCTGGCGCGAGACTGGCGTGCCGCGTCGGCCGAGGAGTAGCGGGAGAAGGCATCGAGATCGGAGAGCTCGGCCTCGAAGACGGCCTTGTAGATCGCTTCCGGCGTTGCGTCCTTGAGCGGCGCGAAGCGCGCCCGGCCCTCGGCCACGACATCGACGGTCAGGCGCGCCCAGCGCGAGGGATCGTCGCCGCCGGGGAGCGCGAAGCTGCGGGACTCGTTCTTGCCGTAGGCGAGGGTGAGCTGGCGGTCGTCGGCGGTGAAGGCGAAGCTGGGATCCAACGTCTTCAGGCCGTTCAGGCCGTGAAGGGTCAGCTTCCGCATGTCGAGACGATCGATGTAGTAGTCGGACAGCCCGTCATAGCCTGCGCCGAAGACGTCCCGGGCGCGTTCGAGCCCGGCGATCTGGGGTAGCTGGTCGGAGGAGGAGGCGCACCCCGCGGCGAATAGGAGACCGAGAACCGTTCCGGCACGACCGAGGCTTTGCAGGCGAGTCGAGAGACGTTTAGTCATCCGAGGGGCGTCCGGTACTAGAGAGGGCCATCGGGGATAAGCATGGAATGTGCCGAGTTGCGGTGCAAAAATCCAGTAACATGCTTCCAAAATTGTGAACGGAGGGACTTTTTGGTGATTTTCTGTAAGTCCCCGGGCTTCGACGCAACAGAGCGCGCATGACAGAGGGCCTGCCAACGGTGCTCGACCTGAAGGCGCGAGTCGGCAGCGCGGTAATAGGGGAGGTTTTCGCCTATTGGGCCACCTTCTTCGAGAAGGGTTCCCTGCCGGCCTTCGAGGACGTCGAGCCCTGGAAGATCAAGCGGGCGCTCCCCTATGTCTGGATCTGGCGGCGCGATCAGGCGGATGACCGCTTCTACTGCCGCATCTGCGGGGAGCAGGTGAACTACATCCTTGGCCGCAACATCTCCGGCAAGGCGGCCGACGAGGTACTGCCCGCCGATATGGCGGCCGAAGCCCAGGCGAGGTGGCGACGCCTGATCGACGAGCGGCTGGCGCACCACCTTGTCGGCTGCGTCTACAATTTCGCCGACCAGCAGGTGATGGGGGAGCGGGTGATCCTGCCGCTGGCGCCATCGCGAAATGATCGCGGCGGGGTTCTGGGGGTGACCGACGCCGACCAGACTCGGCTCAGGCTCGTTTCGCCGGTCGATCCCTCGAAATTCGTCGGCATGGGCATCGGCGAGCGCCGAGACTACGACGCCGATCCCGCGCATCGCGGAGCGGCACAGCCATGACGGCCCCTTCGGTCACGGAAATCTCAGGCGCCATTCGCAGCCCAGCCGTCCGCGCCGCCTATGACTTCTGGATGTCGTTCTGGACGACCGGCAAGCTGCCCAATTTCGACGACATCGATCCGGCCGACATCAAGGAGGCGCTGCCCTATGTCTGGGTTCTGAAGTACGAGGAGGAAGCGGATCGCTTCACCTACCGCGTCGTCGGCGAGGAGGTGAACCGCTTCTACCGCCGCAACATGTCCGGCCAGCAGGTCGACGTCGCCATGTCGGCCGACCTCGCCGATACCTTCAAGGGCCGCTCCCGCCGCGTGGTCCGGAATCGCGAGGCGCTCCATCTGGTCGGAAAGGTCTATCGTCTTGTCGGCTACGATGCGTTCGGCGAGCGGATCTACCTGCCGCTGGCGGCATCGCGCAGCGACGATCGCGGCGTCCTCGGCGTGACCGACGCGCGCGAGCACATCATCGACGAGCGCATCCTGAACGAGACCGCCGGCAAGATCGCCGCTATCCGCGACGGCGCTTACCAGGTCTATGACGCGGCGCCCCGGGCGAGCGCCTGAGCGGACGTTCCGGGCGGCCGTCGGCGCGCTCGGCCTGCAACATCTGGAAGACGAGACCGCCCTTGACCGGATCGGCATCGGCGAGCCGGACCCGGACGGGCTGGCCGAGCTGGAACGAGACCTTCGACTTGCGGCCGACCAGTCGGTGCTGACGCTCGTCATGCTCGAAGAAGTCAGCGCCCAAGGTTGAGATCGGGATCAGCCCGTCGGCACCGGTCTCGTCGAGCGCGATGAAGAGGCCGAAGCGCGAGACGCCGCTGATGCGGCCGGCGAACTCGCCGCCGACCTGGCTCGAAAGGTAGAGCGCCGTGTAGCGGTCGACCGCGTCGCGCTCGGCTACCTGCGCGCGGCGCTCAGTCATCGAGATGTGCTCGCCGAGCTGGCGCATCTTGGCCGCCTCGGCATCGGTCAGCCCATCATCGCCGAGCGCGAGCGCCTTGATCAGGCCGCGATGCACGAGCACGTCGGAGTATCGGCGGATCGGCGAAGTGAAATGCGCGTAGCGACGCAGCGCCAGGCCGAAATGGCCGAGATTGTCGGGGCTGTATTGCGCCTGCGCCTGGGAGCGCAATACGAGGTCGTTGACCATCCGCTTGTAGGGCGTGTCCTCGGCGCGGACGAGAAGGCGCATGAAGCTCTTGGGCTGCAGCACCTGGCCCTTCGGCAGCGACAGCCCGATCGAGTCGAGGAAGTCGCGGAGCCCTTCGAGCTTCTCGTAGGAGGGGCGATCATGCACGCGGTACATGCACGGCACGCCCTTGGCCTCCAGCGCTTCGGCGGCGGCGACATTGGCTGCGATCATGAACTCCTCGATCAGCCGATGGCTGTCGAAGCGCGCGCGCATGCGGATCGCGAGCACATCGCCGTCGGGGCCGAGAAAGACGCGGCGCTCGGGGATGTCGAGGTCGAGCGTGCCGCGCTTCTCGCGAGCCTTGATGAGCGCGCGATAGGCGCCGTAGAGCGGCTCGATCACGCGCTCCATCAGAGGGCCGGTCGTATCGTCGGGCCGGCCGTCGCGCGCGTTCTGCACCTGCTCGTAGGTGAGGCGCGCGGCCGAACGCATGAGCGCGCGCGAGAAGCGGTGCTCGATAAGCCGGCCTTCCTTGTCGATACGCATGAAGCAGGCCATCACCGGCCGCGGCACCTTCGGCTTCAGCGAGCAGAGCTCGTTCGAGAGGGCCTCCGGCAGCATCGGCACCACGCGGTCGGGCAGGTACACCGAATTGCCGCGCTTGAAGGCGTCGCGGTCGAGCGGGCTCGCCGGCGTGACGTAATGCGCGACATCGGCGATGGCGACGACCAGCTTCCAACCTTCATCGTCCGCCTCGGCGAAGACCGCGTCGTCGAAGTCGCGCGCATCGTCGCCGTCGATGGTCACGAGCGGCAGCTCGCGCAGATCCTCGCGTTTGCCCGGCTGCGTCACCGGCTCGGCGGCTTCGGCCTGGCCGATCGCGTCATGGGAGAACTCGACCGGAATGGCATGGGCTGCGACCGCGAGCGCGCCGATGGCGCGTGGATCGTCGGCGGAGCCGAGCCGCTCGATCACGCGCGCTTCCGGAATGCCCTGGCGCGTCGTCGTCAGCACCTCGGCCGAGACCAGCTCGCCGTCGCGCGCGCCGCCTGAATCGACGCGGGAGACACGAAACTCGGTACGGCTTCTCTTGTCGGCCGGCGTCAGCCTCCCGCCTTCGGAGGTCAGGCGAAAAGTGCCGACGACACGATCGCTGGTCGTCGGGATGCGGCGAAGCACGCGCGCTTCGTAGAGCCGTGCCGAACGCTTGGAGAGTCGCGCCAGGACGCGCGTGCCGGCCAGGAGAGCAGGGGCGCCGGGACGCTCGACCAGGACGATCCGCGGCGGCTCGCTCTCGCTTTCCCAGACGAGCGGCCGGACCATGGTCTCCCCGTCCTCGTCGACGCCGGTGACGACGACCGGCACCACTTCGGCGAGACGTCCGGGCGGCGGCGCGGCCTTTCGGATCTTGCCGACGGTGCCTTCGGCGGAAAGCTCGCGCAGCATCGCCTTGAGCGCGACGCGATCCTCGCCTTTGACCTGGAAGGCCCGCGCGATCTCGCGCTTGCCGACGGGCGTCGGGCTCTCGGCGATGAACTCGCGGAGCTGGTCCTTCGTCGGGAGCGGGGCCGTCTTGCGTGCCATCTTCTTTCTTCTGTTCAGTCCGCCTGCGAGGGCCGGGCAATCGCCGTGTGCAGCTGATCGAAGATACCGGATGCCGCGACGATGTAGTCGACGCCGTCCGGCGCCGCGTCATGGCTGGGACAGAGCTGCATCACGCGGGCGCCAGCTTCGGTCGCGATCAGTCCGGCGGCGGCGATGTCCCACAGGTGAATGCGGTCGACGAAGCCGGCGAGCCTGCCATCGGCGACCCAACAGATATCCAGGGTCGGGGCCGCCAGCCGTCGGACGTCACCAAACTCGGCGAGCAGCGGCTTCAGCCGGTCGACCAGCCCCTCGATATTGGTCCGCACATGCGGAAATCCAGTCGCGATCAGGACGCGCCTAGCATCGGTCAGGGACGAGGCCCGGATCCGCGTGCCGTTGCGAAAGGCACCGCCGCCGCGTACTGCCGAGAAAGTCTGGTCGCAGAGCGGCGCATGGACGACACCGAGAACCACCTCGCCGTCGATCATGAGCGCTGCCGATATGGCGACATGGTCATGCCCGTTCACGAAGTTCGCGGTCCCGTCGAGCGGATCGACGATCCAGCACGGCGTCGCGCCGGGCCGGACGTCGGCGCCGGACTCCTCCGACAGCATCATGTGACCGGGAAAGGCGTCGCCGATGCTTCGCCTGAAATGCGCGTCGATCGCGGTATCGGCTTCGCTTACGAGCTCGAAGCCGGCCTTGCTATCGACCCTGATGTCGCCCTTCCTTCGCACGTCACGCAGGATTTCGCCGGCTTCGCGGCAGACGGAGAGAGCGAAATCCAGGTAGCGCCCCCTATCGGGCATCCTCGGACCATCCTGTCGACGACGCCGGGACAAATCAGTCGGCGGCCGGCTTCTTCTTGGCGCTCGCCTTCTTCGCCGCAGGCTTCTTTTCGGATGCAGGCTTTTCGGAGGCGGGCTTCTTCTCTGCGGCGGCCTTGGCAGGCTTCCCGCCGCGGCCCTTCTTCGGCGCAGGACCCTTGGCCGCCTTCTCCGCGAGAAGGGCGACCGCCTCGTCAAGCGTCACCGCCGACGGATCGGTGCCGCGCTTCAGGGTGGCGCGGATGCCGCCATGCTGCACATAGGGGCCGAAGCGGCCCTTTTTCAGCGTGATCGGCTTTCCGTCCTCGGGATGCTTGCCGACCTCGATCGCCGGCGTACCGGCGCCTTCCTGCGCCAGGAGGTCGACCGCGCGGTTGATGCCGACCGTGAGCACGTCCTCGTCCTTCGGCAACGACTTGAAGCGCGCGCCGACCTTGAGATAGGGGCCGAAGCGGCCGATGCCGGCCGTGATCATCTCGCCGGACTCGGTATGCTTGCCGAGCTCGCGCGGGAGCGCGAGGAGCGCGAGGCCGCGATCGAGCGTGACGTCGGCTGCCGCAAGTCCGCGCGGCAGCGACACGCGCTTCGGCTTCACCTTGCCCTCGGCCTCGCCGAGCTGGACGTACTGGCCATACGGGCCGCGCTTGAGCGTGACGGCCTTGCCGGTCGCCGGATCCTTGCCGAGCTCGCGCTCGCCGCCTTCGGCCCCGGCGTCGCCGTCCTGGCCACCCTCGACGACGAGGCGGCGGGTGTACTTGCATTCGGGGTAGTTCGAGCAGCCGATGAAGGCGCCGAACTTGCCGAGCTTGAGGCCGAGCCGCCCGCCCGTGCAGGACGGGCAGACGCGCGGATCGGTGCCGCCCTCGGTCTCGGGGAAGAAGTGCTGGCCGAGATCCTGGTCCAGGGTCTCGATCACTTCCTTGATGCCGAGATCGCTGGTGCCGCCGATCGCCGCCGAGAAATCGCGCCAGAAGTCGCGCAGTACCTGCTTCCAGTCGAGATCGCCTTCGGCGACCTCGTCGAGCTTGCCCTCGAGATCGGCGGTGAAGCCGTATTCCACATAGCGCTGGAAGAAGTTCGACAGGAAGGCAGTGACGACGCGGCCGCGATCCTCCGGCATGAAGCGCTTGCGCTCGAGACGGACATAGTCGCGGTCCTGGAGGACCTGCAGGATCGAGGCGTAGGTCGAGGGCCGGCCGATGCCGAGCTCCTCGAGGCGCTTGACCAGGCTCGCTTCGCTGAAGCGCGGCGGCGGCTGGGTGAAGTGCTGTTCCGGCTTGATCTCGCCCTGGGTCAGGGGCTGGCCGTTCGCGAGCTGAGGCAGGCGGCGGTTCGCCTCGTCGTCGGCGTCGTCGTCCTTGCCTTCCTGGTAGAGCTTGAGGAAGCCGTCGAACAGCAGGATGGAGCCGGTGGCGCGCAGGATCGTCTTGCCCGAGCCGTCGGCGATGTCGACGCCGGTCTGGTCGAGCTGGGCCGCTTCCATCTGGCAGGCGACCGCGCGCTTCCAGATCAGCTCGTAGAGCCGGCGCTGGTCGTCCTCGAGATAGGGCGCGACCTCGGCGGGCAGCCGTCCGAGGTCGGTCGGGCGGATCGCCTCGTGCGCCTCCTGGGCGTTCTTCGCCTGGTTCTTGAAGGTCCGCGGCTCCTTCGGCAGGTAGCGGTCGCCGAATTCGCGCTGGATCACCTTGCGCGCGCCGGCCAGCGCTTCCTGGCTCAGGTTCACGCTGTCGGTTCGCATGTAGCTGATGAGACCGACAGTGTCGCCGCCGAGCGAGACACCTTCATAGAGCTGCTGGGCGAGGCGCATGGTCCGCGAGGCGCCGAGGCCGAGCTTGCGCGAGGCTTCCTGCTGCAGGGTCGAAGTGGTGAAGGGGGCGGGGGGAAAGCGCCGGACGGTCTTCCTCTCGACCTCCGAGACTTTGAAGGCGCCGGCGCGGATCGCGGCGACCGCCGCCTCGGCCGAGGCTTGGTCCTTGAGCCCCATCTTGCCGAGCTTCTCGCCCTGGAGATGGGTCAGCTCGGCGGTGAACCTGGCGCCCTCCGCCGTCGCGAACTCGGTCGCGACCGACCAGTACTCTTCCGGCCTGAAGGCCTCGATCTCGGCCTCGCGCTCGCAAATGAGGCGGAGCGCCACCGACTGCACGCGGCCGGCGGACTTGGCACCGGGCAGCTTCCGCCACAGCACGGGCGAGAGGGTGAAGCCGACGAGGTAATCCAGCGCGCGGCGGGCGAGGTAGGCCTCGACCAGCTCGCGATTGATCTCGCGCGGATTGGAGATGGCGTCGAGGACGGCCGACTTGGTGATTTCGTGGAAGACGACCCGCTTGACCTCGATGCCCTTGAGCTTGTTCCGGTCCCTCAGGATCTCGGCCAGGTGCCAGGAGATCGCCTCGCCTTCGCGGTCCGGGTCGGTTGCGAGGAACAGGCGCTTGGCACCCTTCAACTCGCCGGTGATGGCGGAGACGGCCTTCTCGGCGCGGTCCTCGACCGTCCACTTCATGGCGAAGTCGGCCTCCGGATCGACGGCGCCGTTCTTCGCCTCGAGGTCACGGACATGGCCGTAGCTGGCGACGACCCTGTAGCCGTCTCCGAGATACTTATTGATGGTCTTCGCCTTGGCCGGCGATTCTACGACGACGACGTCCATTCTGTTCGCGTCCTAATTCAACCCCGCCCTACAACCCGCTGGGATAGCGTAAAGAAACCTTATTGCCCGGATGCCTGTCTAGGCGGCCGGCCAGCTCCGCCTCCAATAGAACGGCGAGCACGGCGGGCGCTGACATGTGGCATTGGCGGATCAGTTCGTCAACCGCGAGGGGGCTGGGGCCCAGGAGTCCGAGAACCGTAGAGCGGGCTCGGTCGACCTCGCTCTCGTCGGCGGCCGGTCTCGGCTCGAGCGCGCTTTTCGGCACGGGATCAAAGGCTCCTGAAACGCGACCGAGCCCTTCGAGAATGTGCTCGGCGCTCTCGACCAGGATGGCACCTTCACGAATGAGTGCGTTGCAGCCGCGCGCACGGGGATCGAGCGGGGATCCAGGTACCGCAAAGACCTCTCGGCCCTGCTCGCCGGCCATGCGGGCGGTGATCAGCGACCCTGAGCGCTCCGCGGCCTCGACCACGACCGTCGCCAGCGAAAGACCGGAGATGATCCGGTTCCGGCGCGGAAAATGCCGGGCCTGCGGCACAGTACCCGGCGCCATCTCGGCCACGATCAGGGCTTCAGCTCCGATCCGTGCCTGGAGAGCACGATTCTCCTCCGGGTAGACGATATCGGCGCCGCCGGCGACGACCGCGACCGTGCGGGGCATCGCCCCGTCATGCGCCATCGCATCGATGCCGCGGGCCAGCCCCGAGACGACGACAAGGCCAGCGGCGGCGAGGTCGCGCGCCAGATCGCGAGCGAGCTTCCGGCCGTTGGCGGAGGCGTTGCGCGCGCCGACCACGGCGACCGAGCGCTTCCCCAGCAGTTCGGTACGCCCGATCGTGCTGATGAGAGGCGGAGGATCGGCGATTTCGCGCAGCGAGGCCGGGTAGTCGGGCTCGGTCGCGGCGATCCAGCGTCCGCCTGGTTTCGCCAGCGCCGCAACCTGGGCCTGGATGTCGGCGGCGGTTGGGATCTTCGGCGCGCCCGTGCGGCCGCCGCGACGGGCGAGGCTGGGCAGCGCCGCCAGCGCCTCGCGGGCGCTGCCGAAGCGGTCGATGAGCTGGAAGAATGTGACCGGCCCGACATTCTCCGTCCCGGCGAGCCGGAGCCAGTCGACGCGTTCTGCGTCCGAGAGAGGGCGATAGCCGCTCATGGCCGCGCAAGGTGCGGGCGAACCCGGGTGGCGTCAACAGCCGGAAGGCGAAGTTAGGAGAGCGGCGGCCCGCCATTGTGGCCGAGATTCGACGGATCGGCGCTCGTCGCAGCCGGCTTGTCCTTGCGAAGCTTGATCTTGGATTCCTCGCCTTTGAGAAGGCGACGGATGTTTTCGTGGTGACGGATCCAGACCAGGACCGCGATCAGTGAGGCGAGCCAGGCACGCTGCGGGTCGGCCAGGTACCAGGCATAGACCGGAGAAAGGGTGATCGCGGTGAGGCTGGCAGCCGAGGAGTACCGGAAGAGGAAGGCGACCACGAGCCAGGTCAGGCAGGCCAGGAGGCCGACCGGCCAGGCGATCGCCAGCAGGATGCCGAGCGCGGTCGCGACGCCCTTGCCGCCCTTGAAGCCGAGCCAGACAGGGAAGCAGTGGCCGAGCATGGCGCCGCCGCCGGCGAGCACCGCCAAGTCTGGGCCGCCATAGGCGCCGAAGATCACGACCGCAACCGCGCCCTTGGCGCCGTCGAGGATCAGGGTGCCGGCGGCGAGGCTCTTGCTTCCCGTTCTTAGAACGTTGGTCGCGCCGATGCTGCCGGAGCCGATCTTCCTTATGTCGTCGAGGCCAGCGAACTTGGTGAGGACCAGACCGAAGGGGATCGAGCCCAGGAGGTAACCGCAGATCGCTGCCACCAGGAGAGGCCAGGACATGGATTAATCTCCCAGGAGATTCGACATAGGCTCAGCCCGTCCGGGCGTCATGGACGACACACCCGGAGGTTACTGTCAGGAGAACCTTGCCTTCGACTGGCCGGCCGTCGAAGGGGGAGTTCTTGGACTTGGACCGGAAGCCGTCGACGTCGATCCGGTAGGCGCGCTCCGGATCGAAGAGGAGGAGGTCGGCCCGGCGCCCCTTCTCGAGACGCCCGGCCTCGAGGCCGAGTAGTGCAGCCGGCCCGCTCGTGATCCGCTGCAACGCCGTTTGTAGTTTCAGGTGATTATTGTGAAATAACTCTAAAGTTAGCGGTAATAACGTTTCGAGACCCAAGATGCCCGCCGCCGCCTGAGCGAAGGGCAAGCGTTTGGAGTCCTGGTCATGGGGGGCGTGGTCGGAGGCGACGGCGTCGATAGTACCGTCGGTAAGCCCCTCGACGATGGCCCGGCGATCGTCTTCCGAGCGGAGTGGCGGCGATAGCTTAGCGAAGGTCCGGTAGTCGCCGACCGCAGTCTCGTTCAGAGCAAAGTAGGCCGGCGCGGTGTCGCAAGTAACTGCCAGTCCTCGTTTTTTTGCGGCCCGTATGACCTCGACCGCAAGCCGTGTGGATATGTGGGCGGCATGGTAGCGCCCTCCCGTGAGCTCGACGAGGCGCATGTCGCGGTCGAGCAGAATGGCTTCGGCGGCAGGGGGAATACCGGGAAGACCGAGGCGAGTGGCGATCTCGCCCTCGTTCATGCCCGCCTCGGAGGCGAGGGTCGGTTCCTCTGGGTGCTGGAGGATAAGCTGCCCAAATGTCTTGGCGTAGGAGAGCGCTCTCCGCATGACCAAGGCTGACTGGACGGCCTGGGTACCGTCGGTAAACCCCACCGCCCCGGCCGCCGCCATCAGCCCGATCTCGGTCAGTTCCTTGCCGGCGAACGCCTTCGTGACCGCCCCATAGGTGCGGATATCGACCAGCCCGACCGCCTTGGCCCGGCGCTCGATGAACTCGACCAGGGAAGGCTCGTCGACCGGGGGGCGGGTGTTGGGAAGCGCCACCATGGTGCCGACTCCGCCGGCCACCGCCGCCTGGCTGGCGCTCTCGAAATTCTCCTTATGCTCTTCGCCCGGCTCGCGCACCTGGACCCGCATGTCGACCAGGGCCGGACAAAGCACCGCGCCTTTGCCATCAATGACTTGCGCGCCCTCCGGCGGCCTCTCGAACAGCCGCGGACCGAGATCCGCGACAACGCCGTCGATCGCCAGGAGCTGCCCCGGCTCGTCGCGGCCGCTGGCCGGGTCCACCAGCCGGACATTCTGGAAGGCGAGGCGGGTCACGGCATGTTCCGGCCAGCGTCGGGAAGCGACTTGGAGAGCACGTCGAGACAAGCCATGCGGACCGCAACACCCATCTCAACCTGTTGGCGTATCAAGGATCTGTCGATGTCATCGGCGACCTCGGAGTCGATCTCGACGCCGCGGTTCATCGGCCCCGGATGCATGATGAAGGCGTCGGGCTTGGCCAGCGCCAGCTTGGCGCGGTCGAGGCCGAAGAAGTGGAAATACTCCCGGATCGAGGGGACGAAGCTCCCCTGCATGCGCTCGGTCTGGAGGCGCAGCATCATGACGATGTCGCAGCCGACCAGGCCCTTTTTCATGTCGGTGAAGATCTCGACACCGAGGCGATCGGCGGCCGAGGGCAGCAGGGTTGGTGGCGCGATCAGCCGCACACGTGCGCCTAAGGTATTGAGAAGATGGATATTCGAGCGCGCGACGCGGGAATGCAGGATGTCGCCGCAGATGGCGACCAGGAGCCCGCCGATCTTCCCCTTGGTGCGCCGGATGGTCAGCGCGTCGAGAAGCGCCTGGGTCGGGTGCTCGTGAGTCCCGTCGCCGGCATTGATGACCGAGCAATTGACCTTTTCCGACAAGAGCTTGACCGCGCCGGAGTCATGGTGCCGGACGATCAGGACGTCCGGGTGCATGGCGTTGAGTGTCATCGCCGTGTCGATCAGCGTCTCGCCCTTCTTGGTCGAGCTCGAGGCCACCGCCATGTTGAGCACGTCCGCGCCGAGCCGCTTGCCGGCCAGCTCGAAGGACATCTGCGTCCGGGTCGAGGGCTCGAAGAAGAGGTTGATCTGGGTCCGGCCGCGCAGCACGGAGGCCTTCTTGTCGACCCCGCGGTTCATCTCGACATAGCTCTCGGAGAGGTCCAGGAGCCCGAGGATTTCCTCAGGCTTCATCCCGTCGATGCCGAGCAGGTGTTTGCGGGGAAGGCCGGAGGGCGACGCCATTAAAAGCCGATGATTACACCAGCCCACCGTCGGTGAACAGGGCGGGCGCGGCCGGCGCATCGCGCTGCGATTGCGAAGAAGAACTACGCCGCAGCGGCGCGCGACTGGTTCGAGTGGGTCGCGCCAGACAGCTGACGACGCGGCGCGAAGCCCCAAGCGGGTCTCTAGCTCCAGATCGATATACAAGTCCTTGTGTGCTTATCAGCTCGATATAACGGTTTCTCGGCACTTACCGGACGGCTCTTCGGCGGTAGTCCCGCGCGCCAAAGCGCGACGCCATCGGTGGATAAGTTTGCCGTTGAGCAAGGGCATGACGCCGGATCGGTGACCTGCGCCCGAGGAATCTCGGGCACGCCCCGAATCGGATAGGTGACAGAGTCCGGTCATCGATACGAGAGCGAAGGACGCTGCGGCCGGCCGTCTGGGGATTATTCGCCGGGGTTCAGACGCCCGCGCACCAGCGCGCCCAGGCCTTCCGATACGCAGTCTCGAGGTGCCGGACATAGCGGTTCCCGTCCATCATCGGCGAGGCGGCGAAGCGCTCGCGAAGACCGGTTCTGAGGACTTCGAGGCGGTCGAGATCGCTGGCAAGCGAGACCGCGAGATCGACATAGCCGGCCTCGTCCTGGGTCGCCAGCTCGGGAAGGCCAAGGTTGCTGACAAGCCCGAGCCCGGCCCGGGCAAAGGTGGTGTCGCCGGCCATCGTGACCACCGGTACGCCCATCCAGAGGGCATCGCTGGTTGTGGTGCCGCCGTTCGCCGGGTGGGGATCGAGGCAGATGTCGATGTCCCGATAGGGGGCGTAGACACTCGGCGTCGATCCCAGGAAGCGGGTGCGGGCGAGGTCGATCCCGGCGGCCCGGAAACGGCGCGACAACCAGAATGGATCTGGAACGTCCAGTCCGGCCCATTTGATCACCAGCCGGGCGGTCGGCACCCGCTCCATGATCCTGGCCCAGAGGCGGAGCGTGGTCGGGCTCAGCTTGGCGATGTTGTTGAAGGAACCGAAGGTGACATGCCCATTGGCCCGGGCGGGCAGCGTTTCGGCCGGCACCACGCCGTCGAAGCCCGGCATGTAGCAGGCGCAGGTCTCCGGCAGGCGCATGACCTGCTCGGTGTAGAAGCGATCGAGCCAGGGCGGGGTGAAGTAGGGGTCGCCGATCCGGTAGTCGATTGCGGCCACCCCTGTCGTGTTCGGGTAGAGCGGGAAACTCACCTGGACGGGGGCCGGCTTGCGGGCAAAGACCCCGAGGCGGTTCCGCGCCATGTGCCCGGCGCACTCGACCAGGATGTCGACGCGGTCCTGGTGGATACGCTGGGCCAGGGCCTCGTCGCTCAGATCCTTGCACGGCACCCACCCCTGGGAGTGAGCCCGGCAGAGACGGGTGAACTCGTCCTCCGCGTCGTTGCTGTAGTAGGCGATCAGGCGGAACCCGGCCGGATCGGCGTGCTGGATCATGGGCGTCAGGAAGTTGCCGCCCGGATGGGTGCGGAGATCCGGCGAGACATAACCCACGACCAACTGGCGCGCCGGATCCTCCCCGGCCCGCGGGCGGGCAGGAAGCCGCGGCAGCTTCTGCATATGCCGGGCATCGAAGGCCTGATGTGCGGCCAGGACGTCTTCGCGGCTGACGTCGTCACGGAAGCAGAGAGCGAAGAGATAGTCGCTG
>VGEH01000077.1 GCA_016869375.1 Alphaproteobacteria bacterium
ATCGGATTGGGCTTCACCCGCCAGATGCTCCATCTGCGACCCCGGTCCAATGAGACAAGACGTTGCGTCCTATGGCTCAAATGGATTCGACGCCGCCCAGTTCAATGGTTCATCTGGGAAATGCGGGCTTGAGCGTTTCGTCCCCGAACGGGCAATGGCCTTCTGGCAGGGCGAGACGGGGGCCGGTCGGACCCCTTGGAACTTCAGAACTGGTCTTCGGCGAGGGCAAGCGTCGAGGAAGGCTGGGTTGCCGGCCACACCAGCGACGGCGCCTGCACCAGCATGTGCTCGGCGAAGAAGCGCGCCGTCACCTTCTTCGCGTGAAGGAACTTCGCATCGCCCTCGCCCAGCGTCAGATGCGCGTCGGCGGCCATCGCGTTCCGCGTCATGACCCAGCCGCCGGCGACGAGGCCGAAGAGCTTCAGGTAGGGCACCGCGCCGGAGATCGCGCGGCGCGGATCCTCGCCATAGGTCTTCACGATCCAGGTGCTCGCCTGGATCAGCGCCGCGAGCCCGTCGGCGAGCGCGCCGCGCATGGCCGTGGAGTCCTCGTCGGTAGAGAGGTCGAGCTCGTCGATCGTGTCCTGCACGAGCTCGAAGAAGACGTTGGCCGCGGCGCCCTGGTCGCGCGCGAGCTTGCGGCCGATCAGGTCGTTCGCCTGGATGCCGTTGGTGCCTTCGTAGATCGGCAGGATGCGAGCGTCGCGATAATGCTGGCCGGCACCGGTCTCCTCGATGAAGCCCATGCCGCCATGCACCTGGACGCCGATCGAGGCGGCCTCGACGCCGAAATCGGTCGCCCAGGCCTTGACCACCGGGATGATCAGGTCGAGCAGCGCCTGGGTGCGCTTGCGGTCCTCGGCCTCGGGCGCGTGGCGGGCGCGGTCGATCCACGCGGCGGCCTGGAGGGCGAGCCCGCGCATCGCCTCGGTACCGGCCTTCATCGTCATCAGCATGCGCCGCACATCGGGATGGCGGATGATCGCCACGGGGCCTGAGCTGCCGGCGATATCGCGGCTCTGCACGCGCTGGCGGGAGAAAGCGAGGGCCTGCTGATAAGCGCGCTCCGCGATGGCGACGCCCTGAAGGCCGACCGCGAGCCGCGCGTTGTTCATCATGGTGAACATGTATTCGAGGCCGCGGTTCTGCTCGCCGACCAGGTAGCCTGTGGCGCCGCCATCGTCGCCATAGGCCATGACGCAGGTCGGGCTGCCATGGATACCGAGCTTGTGCTCGAGCGAGGCGCAGCGAAGGTCGTTGCGCTGCCCCAGCGAGCCGTCCGGCTTCACCAGCACCTTGGGCACGACGAAGAGCGAGATGCCGCGCGTGCCCGCCGGCGCATCGGGCAGCCGCGCCAGCACCAGGTGGACGATGTTCGGCGTGTAGTCGTGCTCACCATAGGTGATGAAGATCTTCTGACCGGTGATCCGGTAGTGGTCGCCTTCCGGCACGGCGCGCGTGCGGACCTGGCCAAGATCCGAGCCCGCCTGCGGCTCGGTCAGGTTCATCGTGCCGGTCCATTCGCCGGAGATCATCTTGGGCAGGAAAAGCCGCTTCTGCTCTTCCGAGCCATGCGCGGCTATCGCTTCGATCGCGCCGTTGTTGAGCAGCGGGCAGAGAGCGAGGGCGAGATTGGCCGAGTTCCACATCTCGGCCAGCGCCGTCTGCACCAGCCAGGGAAGCCCCTGCCCGCCATACTCGGCCTCGAAGGGAACGGCGTTCCAGCCGGCGGCGGCGAACTGCCTATAGGCCTCGGCGAAGCCGGGCGAGGTGCGGACCTGTCCGTTCTCCAGCTTCGCGGGATTGAGGTCGCCGGCGCGATTGGTCGGGGCCAGCACCTCGCCGGCGAAGCGGCCACCTTCCTCGAGGATCTGCTTGACCGTCTCGGCATCGATGGCTTCGAAGGGCGGCAGCGACAGCACGTGGTCGAGACCGCCGACGGCGCGCAGCTGGAACTCGAGATCCGCCAGCGGCGCCGCGTAGTCGGCCATGGTCAGAGCACCTTGCCGGGGTTCATGATCGCGAGCGGATCGATCGCCGCCTTGAGCTTGCGCATCAGGCCGATCTCGACCTCGCTCTTGTAGCGCGGCAGCTCGTCGCGGCGAAGCCGGCCGATGCCGTGCTCGGCCGAGATCGAGCCGTGATACTCGGCGACGCAGTCATGGACGATGGCATTGATCTCGCCCATCAGCGCGAGGAAAGGCTTGGTCTCCATGCCATTGGGCGGAGCGATGTTGTAGTGGAGATTGCCGTCGCCGACATGGCCGAAGCCGTGGATGCGAGCGCCCGGGAGGCGGGCATGCACGCGCTTCCGCGCTTCCGCATAGAACGCCGGGATGGAGCTCACCGGCACCGCGACGTCGTGGCGGATCGCCGGCCCCTCCTCCTTCTGCGCCTCGGCCATGGAGTCGCGGATCTTCCAGAACATCGATGCCTGCGCCTGGCTCTGCGCGACGACGGCGTCGATCACGAGCCCGTCCTCGATCGCCTTGCCCAGCGCCGCCTCGACATGCTCGGCGAAGCCGGCATCCTCGTCGGCGGTGCGGCTCACTTCGATCAGCGCGTAGTGGTCATAGACCTGCGCCATAGGGTCGGAGGTGCCGGGGATATGGTCGAGCGCCATCTGCATGCAGATGCGCGGCAGGTACTCGAAGCTCGCCACCTGATCGCCGGTCGCCGCGCGCATGCGAACCAGGAGCTCGATCGCGGCGTCGAGGTCGCGCAGCGCGACATAGGTCGTGCGCTTGTCGCGCGGTTTAGGGAAAAGCTTCAGTACCGCAGCGGTGATGATGCCGAGCGTGCCTTCGGCGCCGAGGAAGAGCTGCTTCAGGTCGTAGCCGGTATTGTCCTTGCGCAAGCCCCGAAGCCCGTCCCAGATCGTGCCGTCCGGCAGCACGACCTCGAGGCCGAGCACGAGGTCGCGCGCATTGCCGTATTTCAGCACCGCGACGCCGCCGGCATTGGTCGAGAGGTTGCCGCCGATCTGGCAGCTGCCCTCGGCGCCGAGGCTCAAGGGGAAAAGCCGGTCGGCATCCTCGGCGACCTTCTGCAGCGTCTGCAGGATGCAGCCGGCCTCGACAGTCATCGCATAATTGAGCGTATCGACCGAGCGCACCCTGTTCAGTCGCCCGAGGCTGAGGAGGACGGCTGCCTCGCTCTCATAGGGGATCGAGCCGCCGGTCAGGCCGGTGTTGCCGCCCTGCGGCACGATCGGCACGCGCGCCTCGGCGCAGATCTTAACGACCTTGGCGACCTCTTCGGTCGAGCCGGGGCGGACGACGATCGCGTTGTGCGCCGAGAGCATGCCGCGCCAGTCGGTGAGATAGGCAGCCGCGTCGTTCGGCTGTATCACCGGCCGGCCCAAAGCCGCCTCGAGGCGCTGGATGAAATCGGGCGCGAGCGAGCCGGATTTGCGGGCGGCAGCAGTCATATTTCCGATGTATCGGTTTCCTTGAGGTCCGGCAAGCCGACGCCGACCATCGCGGCGAGCGCCAGCGCGATCGCCGCGAGCCACCAGAACTGCCAGATGCCATAGCTCGCCATCGACACGGTCAGCGTCGTCGCCAACAGAGCAAGCCTGACCGCATGGCCGGGGCGGTCGGCGATGCGGCCGAGAGCGAAGCCGATCGCTGCGACCAGGATCGCGAAAAGGACGGGGCCCAGGATGCCGAGCTCAACACGGATCTGGAGCGCAGCGTTGTGCGTGTGCAGCGGCAGCGACTGCCGCGTCCACGTGCCGTCGCGTGTCGTGAAGGTGACCTCCTTGTCGCCGCCGGGCAGCTCGCGCGCCGACTCCAGGCCCCAGCCGAGCCATGGGCGCTCGTCGATGCGGTCGACGGTGAACTGCCAGATCATCAGGCGGTGGACCGCCGAGGGCTTGATCTGGAGATGAAGGTCCCCACGCTCGGCCAGCACCGACACGGCGTATGGCGCAGCAAGGATGCCGGCGACCGAGCCTGCGATCACCAAGCGGCGCAGCGGCTTCGGCGCCACCCAGGCGAGAGCGCAGACCGTGAGCCCGACGAGGCAGGCGAGGAACGCCGTGGTGTTCTCGAGGAACCACAGCGCGACCAGCGTCGCCACGAACAGCGTGATCGCCGGCCGCAGGCCGCGCAGCCGGTAGAAGGCATAGGCCGCGGGCCACACCATGAGTGCCGCGACCGTCGCCGCCCGGTTCATCATGACCGGCGTCGGCTCGCGTGAGCCGAGCAGCGCGCGGCCGGCGCGCAACAGGGCCTGATCGGTCAATATCTCGGCGAGCAAAAGTAGGATGCCGATGCCGGCCCCGGTGACCGCGGCGAGCGCAAGGCGCCTTTGGCCGGCGCGGTCGAGCCGTAGCGCCTTGTCGAGCAGGATCGCACCGGCGCCGAAGGTGAGCGCCAGACGTGCCGCCATCGAGGCGCTCCGCACCGGGTCGATCGACCAGATCGCGCTCAAAGCCCCCCAGAAGACGAGGACGGCAAGAGTGAGGGTGGAAAGAGGCAAGAAGCGATCGACCTGCCGGGGCCAGCCATCGCCGATCAGGATGGCAGCCGCGGCGACGACGAGCAGCGGCGCGAGGCCAAGCGGCGCGGCCAGTGCCAGCGGCAGCGTGAGAGCAACCGCCGCCAGAAGCGCGGCAGAGGCGAGAGCGGGCGCTCGACCGAGGAGCTTCATGAGGCGCTACCCGGCCGAGGCGCGGCGGCGCGGCGCAGCCGGTCGTTGATGGCACGGCCGAGGCCGTGCTCGGGGATCGGCATGACCGAGATCGCCGTGATGCCGGGCCGGTCGAGACGGCGCAGGTAGGAGAAAAGATTGGCGGCGGCCTCCACGACATCCCCGGCCGGACTCAAGTTGAGCGCGGGCGATGATGTCGGGCCGAAGGCGAGCAGAGCCTCGCCGGGCCGCGCCTCCGCCGCGTTCAGCCGCACCGCTGCGGCCGGCGCGTAGTGGCTTTCGAGCTGACCGGGAGAGCGGATCGGGCCTTCGCCCGGCATAGCGAGAGGACCCAGGATCGCATCGATCGATTCCGCCGGCACGCCGCCGGGACGCAACAGCACCGGGCGTTCGCCCGAGAGGTCGACCACCGTCGATTCGACACCGACGCGGCACGGTCCGCCATCGAGAACGACCGCCACCTTGTTGCCAAGCGCATCACGGACATGCTGCGCCGTGGTCGGGCTCAGCTGCCCCGATGGATTGGCCGAGGGCGCCACCAGCGGCCGGCCGACGGCTCGGAGCAAGGACAGCGCCAGAGGATGATCAGGGACGCGCACGGCGAGCGTTTCGAGCCCGGCCGAGGCGAGCAGGCTGACCGGGCAATCGGCGGTCCGTGGCAGCACCAGGGTCAGCGGCCCCGGCCAGAAGGCACGGGCCAGGCGCCGTGCCGCATCGGTGAAGACGACCAGCCGCTCCGCCGCCGCCAGGTCCGGCAGGTGGGCGATCAGCGGATTGAAGACCGGCCTCCCCTTCGCCTCGTAGACGCGCGCGACCGCCTCATCCGAGGTCGAGTCGGCGCCGAGGCCGTAGACCGTCTCGGTGGGGAAAGCGACGAGCCGGCCCGCCGCCAGCGCCGATACGGCCTCGTCGATCTCTATGCGTGTCGCGGCTGTCATGGATTGCGCGCATCTTGTGGGCCAGATGCACACTCCGCACAATAGGGCCGATTCGAAGAAGGGGGTCCGATGACGGCGCGCATCGTGACGGTCGCTCAGCAGAAGGGCGGTGCCGGAAAGACGACCCTCGCGGCTCATCTGGCTGTCGCCTGGGCCAAGGCCGGCCACCAGGTCGGCGTCGTCGATATCGACCCGCAGGCAAGCCTGACCAAATGGTTCGCCGAGCGCGCCAGGGTCAAGGACGCGGTTGCGATCGAGCTTCGCTGCGTCGCCGGCTGGCGCGTTCAGAGCGAGGTCGAGAAGCTGGCGCGCACCGTCGACCTCGTCGTCGTCGACTCGCCGCCGCATGCCGAGACCGAGTCCAAGATCGCGGTCCGCGCCGCAGATCTCGTGCTGGTGCCGGCACAGCCGAGCCCGATGGATCTGTGGGCGACCAAGACGACGCTCGACCTCACGAACAGCGAAAAGCGCCCGGCGCTGGTGGTGCTGAACCGCATGCCGGCGCGCGGCACGCTCGCCGATCAGATGCGCCAAAAATACGCCGAGCTGGGCGCGCCGGTGGCCGACACCGTGCTCGGCAGCCGCGTCGCTTTCGCCTCGTCGCTGCTGAAAGGCCGCGGCATCTCCGAAACCTCGCCAAAGAGCGCCGCCGGTCAGGAAATGGCAGTGCTCGCCGCCGAGATCCTCAAGCGGCTCGACCCCGCGCAATGAAGCCGTGGTTGAGGAAGCCGGGCTTGCCGTAGAGCAGCGGCTCGCCGTCCTTCGTCTCCATGCGGCCGCCCGCGGCCTCCAGGATCGCGTGGCCGGCGGCGGTGTCCCATTCCATGGTCTGGCCGAAGCGCGGATAGATATCGGCCTCGCCTGCGGCGAGGATGCCGAATTTGAGCGCGCTGCCGCAGAGCACGCGGCCCTTGAGCGACAGCGTCGATAGATAGGCCTCGAACTTCTCGCTGGTGTGCGAGCGGCTGATCGCGACGACGAGGCCGTCGGTTGCGGCGGCGCGCGCCGAGATCGGCTCCTTGCGCCCAGCCTTCTCGCGCCAGGCGCCGCCCTCGCCGCCGGCATAGAGCGTGTCCAAGATCGGCGCGTAGATCACGCCGGCGACCGGCTTGAAGTCGATGATCAGGCCGACGACGACGGCGAACTCGCCGTTGCGCTTGACGAACTCCTTGGTGCCGTCGAGCGGATCGACGAGCCAGAACCGTCCTCCCGAGACATCCGGGATCTTTCCCGCCTCGACCTGCTCTTCCGAGACCACGGGGATCTCTGGCGTCAGGCGCTGGAGCTCATGGATCATGACCGCTTCGGAGGCGTGGTCTGCCGCGGTGACCGGAGAGCCGTCGGCCTTCCGGTCGACCGCGAACTCGCCCTCGTAGTGCCTGCGGATCGCCGCACCGGCTTTTCGCGCGGCGACGGCTACGTCCGTGAGGAGGCGCTCTAAGTCCAGCGTCACCCTACTCCGCCGCCCGCTTCGACCGACCGGCCTGGATCGCCGACCACACCTTCTCCGGCGTCGCCGGCATGTCGATGTGACGCACGCCGAAAGGCTGCAGCGCATCGACCAGCGCGTTGATGATGGTCGGCGGCGCGCCGATGGCGCCGGCCTCGCCGCAGCCCTTCATCCCGAGCGGGTTGGTCTTGCAATTGACCGGGTTCATGTCGAAGGCGAGGTTCGGCACGTCGCCGGCGCGCGGCAGGCAGTAATCCATCAGCGAGCCGGTGACGAGCTGGCCGTTCTCATCATAGACGCAGCCTTCGAGCAGCGCCTGGCCGAGACCCTGGCCGATGCCGCCATGGACCTGGCCCTGGAGCAGCAGCGGGTTCAGCACCACGCCGAAATCATCGACGATGGTGTAGCGCTCGACGCGGACGGTGCCGGTCTCCTGGTCGACCTCGACCTCGGCGATGTGGCAGCCGTTCGGATAGGTGGAGGCCGGCGGGGTGAAGCCGCTATTGCCGTTCAAGCCCGCCTCGATGCCGGCCGGCCGGCGCTTCGGATCGTTCGCCGCCTCGGCGACCTGGAACAGCGTCATGCGCCGGTCGGTACCCGCGATCGAGTACTTGCCGTCGGAGAACTCGATATCCGCCTCGGCCGCTTCGAGCGCGTGCGCTGCGATCTTCTTGCCCTTGTTGATGACGTCGGTCGCAGCGCCATCGACGCAGACGCCGCCGACCGGGATCGAGCGCGAGCCGCCGGTGCCGCCGCCCGAGGGCATCGCATCGGTGTCGCCCTGGATGACGCGGATCTGCTCGATGTCGATGCCGAGCTTGTCGGCGGCGACCTGGGCATAAGCCGTCTCGTGGCCCTGGCCGTTCGACTGGGTGCCGACGCGCACGGTCACCGCGCCGTTCGGCTCGACGTTGATCCACGCATTCTCCGGACCGCCGCCCGAGCAGGCCTCGACATAGCAGGCCATGCCGATACCGCGGAGCTTGCCCTGCTTTTGCGCAGCGGCCTTGCGTGCGGGCGCGCCCTTCCAGTCGGCCGCGGCCATGCACTTGTCCATGGCTGCGGTGAAGTCGCCGGAATCGTAAGTCTCGCCGAGCGCCGTCTTGAACGGCATCGAGGCCGGCGGGATGAAGTTCTTGCGGCGGATCGCATCGGGAGAGAGCCCGGTCTCGCGCGCCGCGACATCGACCAAGCGCTCGACGAGGAAGGCCGCTTCCGGCCGGCCAGCGCCGCGATAGGCATCGATCGGCACGGTATGCGTGAAAACGCCGACGATATGGGCGTGGATCGCGGGGGTCGAATAGAGGCCGGCGAGCATGCCGGTGCCGGCCATGGTCGGGATGAACGGCCCGTAATTCGAGAGATAGGCGCCGAGATTGGCGATGGTGTGGACCTTGAGGCCGAGGAAGGTGCCGTCCTTCGCCATCGCCAGGCGCGCCTTGCTGACATGGTCACGCCCTTGCGTGTCGGAGAGGAAGGCCTCCTGGCGCTCGGACACCCATTTGACCGGGCGGCCGACCTTCTTCGCCGCCCACAGCACGAGGGCATATTCGCGATAGAGGAACAGCTTCATGCCGAAGCCGCCGCCGACATCCGGCGTCACGACGCGGAACTTCTCCGGCTTCTCCTTCAGCGCCTCCGACAGCAGCCCCTGGATCGAGTGCGAGCCTTGCGAGGAGGTGTAGAGGTGATAGCGGTCCTCCTTGGTGTCGAAAGTGCCGAGCGCGCTCCGCGGCTCCATCGAGTTGACGATGATGCGGTTGTTGATGAGGTCGAGCTCGACCACCTTGTCGGCCTTGGCGAAGGCAGCATCGGCGGCCTTGGCATCGCCGAGCTCCCAGTCGAAGACCTGGTTGCCCTTCGCCTGGGACCAGACCTGCGGCGCGCCGGGCTCGGCCGCGCCCTTGGTGTCGGCAGCGGCCGGCAGAGGGCTCCAGTCGATCTCGATCTGCTCGGCGGCGTCGCGGGCCTGGGCGAGCGTCTCGGCGACGACCAGCACGACCGCATCGCCGACGTGGCGGGCCGTATCGTCGACCAGGAGCGGGTAAGGAGGCATCACCGACTTCGAGCCGTCGCGGTTCTTGATCGGCACCTTGCAGGGGATGTCGCCGAGCTTGTCGGCCTTGGCGTCGGCGCCGGTCAGGACCGCGAGAACGCCCGGCGCCTTCTTCGCCGCGGCGAGGCTGCCGATCTTGAAGGTCGCATGCGCATGCGGCGAGCGCAGGACATAGGCGGCGACCTGGCCGGGCAGGGTGATGTCGTCGGTATAGCGGCCGCGCCCGGTGATGAAGCGCACATCCTCCTTGCGGCGGACGGACTGGCCGAAGCCGAACTGACCCATCGAAGGCTCCTCTTGAACGCGGTCTTAAGGTGAAGGGGACGGATGATAGGCGGGGCGGACGCCCCAGCGCTAGCTTTTGAGGCGTTGGGCGATTTCCGCCAGCGCCTCGGGCGCCGCCGGCGGGATGTTGGCGATGTCGTAGGTGACCTTCCCATCCACGACCTTGGCATAGCTCTGCGAAGTCAGGTCGTGGCCGTCATACATCGGCACGACATGCAGGTGCGCATGCGGCACGGCGAAGCCGCCGACCAGCAGCCCGACGCGTGGCAGCTTGGGATCGGCCCGCAGCTTCTTCGCCAGGCGTTGGGCCACGATCAGCACCTTGGTCGCCGCCGCATCGGGCAGATCCGAGAAATGGTCGATATGGAGCTTCGGGATGACCAGCACGTGTCCCGGCCGGATCGGCATGATGTCCATGAAGGCGAAGCTGTCCTCGTCGTCATGGACGATATGCGAGGGGATCTCGCGCTTGGCGATCTTGCAGAAGATGCAGGTGGCGGACATGGGCATCCCGTAGAGGTGAGACGGCCGGATTGTAGCGCCGAAAGAGGGAGTTGCATCCGCCGCGATCGGATGGATTGATGCTGGCCCTCAAGCCTGGAGTTTTCGATGAGCTTCGAGACCTGGCTCGCCTTCGCCGTCACCTCCTTCGTGATCGTGACTATTCCCGGCCCGACCGTGCTGATGATCGTCTCCTATGCGCTCGGTCACGGGCGCCGCGCGGCCTATGCGATCGTCGCCGGCGTCGCGCTCGGCGACTTCACCGCGATGACCACCTCGATGCTGGGATTGGGCGCGTTGCTCGCCACATCGGCCGAGATCTTCACCGCGGTGAAGTGGATTGGCGCCGCCTACCTGATCTATCTCGGGATCAAGCTCTGGCGGGCACCCGTCTCGACCGATGACGAGATCGCGGCCCCGGCGGAGTGGAGCCGCTACCGGGTCTTTGTGAACGCATATGTCGCGGCGACGCTCAATCCCAAGGGTATCGTCTTCTACGTCGCCTTCTTCCCGCAATTCCTCGACCCGAACCAGTCGATGACGGCGCAGATGGCGGTCCTGGTCCCGACCTTCGTCTTTTTCGGCACGATGAACGCGCTGATCTACGCGCTGCTCGCCTCGGCGGCGAAGCGTTTCATCCGCAACGCCACGGTGCAACGGCGCGTGAACCATGTCGGCGGCGCGCTGCTGGTCGCAGCCGGGGCGCTCACCATGATCTGGCGGCGCGCACCGGCTTAAGCGAGCGGCTTTTCCATCCGGTAGTTGATGAAGTCCATGCCGCGGAGGCTGACCGTCTGCGGTGCGATCACGCGGAAGCCTTTCCGCTCGAAGAAGGGCTTCGCGGTGATGCTGGCTTCCGTGTAGAGGCGGCCGAGTCCGAGCCGCGCCGCTTCGCTCTCGACCGTCTTCATCAGCGCATTGGCGACGCCCCGCCCCTGGTGGTCGGGGTGGACATACATCATGTCGACATGGCCGTCGGGCTCGAGATCGGCGAAGCCGGCAAGGCGGCCGTCGATCTCGGCGATCCAGGTCGGCCGGCTGGCGCGCCGCTCGGCCCAGCGCTCGCGGTCCGGCACGTCCGGCGCCCAGGCCTGCACCTGCGCTTCCGAATAGTCGCGGATCGCGACACGGCGGACGGACTCGCGGAAGAGATCCATTACCGCGTCGAGATCGGCCGGCACGTAGCGGCGGATGTTCATTTCACGTCGAGCTTCGCGAGATTGTCGCGGGCCGCATCGGCGGCCGGGCTTTCCGGCGCCCGCTGCAGGACGGAGATCCAGTCGGCGCGCGCGCCGGCGGCGTTACCGGCAAGACGGCGCAGGATACCGCGCTCGACCAGCGCTTCCGGCAGGCTCGGCTTCAACGCCAAGGCCGCCTCGATGTCCTGAAGCGCGAGATCCGCCGCGTCGACGTAGCGATAGGCGGTAGCACGGAAGACATAGGCCTCGGCGCGGTTGGCATCGAGCTCGATCGCGCGGTTCAAATCGTCGATCGCCTCGAAGTAGTTCGTCGCCGCGGCCAATGCGATGGCGCGGTCGATGAAGAGGTCGGGATCGTTGGGGGCGAGCTTGATCGCCTGGGCGAAGGCAGCGACCGCCTGCGGCAGGTCTCCGGCGATCACCCAGACATTGCCGGCCTGGCCCAAAGCCTCGATCCGAAGATCGGGATCGCGCGCCTCGATCGCCACCTCGACAAAGGCTTCCGCCGCCTTCGCATAGCGCCCGAGGCCGAGCAGCGCGGTCGCTAGGCAATGACGGGCCGGCGCACCGCCCTTGAGCGCGATCATGCCGAGCGCGCGCTCCTCGGCCTCAGTCGGGTTCGAGCGGGCCAGCGCCATGCAGGCACGATAGGATTCCTCGCCGCCGATGATTTCGGCCTTGGCCGGCGAGGCAAGGAGCGCCAGAAGAAGCAGGGTAGCAATCACCCGTGCTAGATAGGCCGCCGGAGCTCGCCCGTCCATGCCTCGTCTTTTCTGCTTCGGCCTCGGCTTTTCCGCGCTGGCGCTCGCCCGCGCTTTGAAGCCGCGCGGCTGGGCAATCGCTGGCACCACGCGCGGCGAGGAAGCTCGTGCTGCGCTGACGGCAGAAGGGATCGAAACCGATCTGTTCGACCGCGACCGTCCGCTGACCGATGCACGGGCCGCGCTCACAGGTACCACACATATCGTCTCGTCGGTGCCGCCCGATGACCGGGGCGATCCCGTCATCGACCAACATGCCGATGATATCGCCGCGCTGGACACGCAATGGATTGGCTATCTCTCGACCACCGGCGTCTATGGCGATCGCGGCGGCGCCTGGGTCGACGAGACCAGCGATCTCAGGCCGATCGGCACGCGCGGCCGGCGGCGCGTCGAGGCGGAGGAAGCCTGGCTCGACCTGTGGCGCCGGCACGGGCGGCCCGTACATCTCTTCCGGCTCGCCGGCATCTATGGGCCTGGCCGCGGTCCCTTCGAGCAGGTGCGCGCCGGCACCGCCAGGCGCGTGATCAAGCCGGGGCAGGTGTTCTCGCGCATCCATGTCGAGGACATCGTGCAGGTGCTGGAGGCCTCAATGGCGCGTCCCAATCCGGGGGCTGCCTACAATGTCTGCGACAACGAGGCGGCGCCGCCGCAGGACGTGATCCTCGAGGCGAGCCGAATTCTCGGCGTAGCACCACCGCCAGAGATTCCGTTCGAGAGCGCCAACCTCTCGCCGATGGCACGCAGCTTCTATGACGAGCTGAAGCGCGTCTCCAATCGCCGGATCAGGGAGGAGCTCGGCGTGAACCTCCGCTATCCGACCTACCGCGAAGGGCTGGCGGCCCTGGCGAGAAGCTGATCGATCGCCCGTCCGAGCACGTCCAGGTCGCGCTCGCTCGACAGCCGATGATCCCCGCCCGGGATCAGCGTCACCGACGTATCCGGACCATCGAGCGTCTGCATCAGGCGGTACGACAGGCTGACCGGCACGTCGGGATCGGCGGTGCCGTGCAGCAGCCGAACCGGGAAGCCGACCGGTATCCGCCGCGGCAGGATCAGATGCGCCGCCGCCTCGTCGAGCGCGCGCTTCGAGATCGGGTATGGATCGGGACCATAAGCCGACGGACGCAGCCACACGCCATCGCGCGCGAGCACCACGCGCGCCTCTTCCGAGAGCGACGGCTCGATCAGCTCGCGCGTGAAATCGGGCGCCGAGGCGATGCCGACGAACCCGGCGATTCGCTCGCGCCGCGCCTCGGCGACGAGCAAAGCGATCCAGGCACCCATGCTGGAGCCGATCACGATCTGAGGTCCCTCGGTCAGCCGATCGAGGAGCGCCAGCGCATCCTCCTTCCAGCGTCCGACCGTTCCCTCCGCGAGGCGCCCGCTCGACGCGCCATGGCCGAAAGCATCGAAGCGAATGAAGGCTCGCTGCTCGCGCGCGCATCGCTCGGCGAGCCAGCTCGCCTTGGTTCCGGCCATGCTCGAATTGAAGCCGCTGAAGAAGACGATGCCGGGTCCGCGTCCCTTCTGGCGGCGGAACGCGATTTCGTGGCCGTCCGGTCGTGATAGTCTTTCAGCCGTCATGAGCGCCCGCTGCGATTCCTCTCCGCGTCCCTTTCGTCGATGACCGCGCCCACCATCCTGCAAGTCCTTCCCGCCCTCGAGACGGGCGGTGTCGAACGCGGCGCGGTCCAGATCGCCGCCGCCACAGTCAAAGCCGGATGGCGCGCGATCGTCGCCTCGGCTGGTGGCGGCATGGTCCGCGAGCTCGAGCGCACCGGCGCGCGCCATATCGTTCTGCCTCTCGACACCAAGAACCCCTTCGTCATCCGCAGCAATATCGACCGGATCTCGCGCCTCATCCAGGCCGAGGGCGTCGACCTGGTGCATGCGCGAAGCCGGGCGCCTGCGTGGTCGGCATGGATCGCGGCAAAACGGCTCAACATCCCCTTCGTCACCACCTTCCACGCAACCTACGGCGCCGGCAGCGCGTTGAAGCGGCTCTACAACGCCGTCATGGTTCGAGGCGAACCCATCATCGCCATCTCCGAACATATCGCCCGGCACATCGTCGAGACCTACAAGGTCCCGCGCGAGCGGCTGCGCGTGATTCCGCGCGGTATCGACTTCGAGCGCTTCGCGCCGGAGCGCATGCAGCCGCACCGGATGCTGCAGCTGGCGAAGGACTGGCGCCTGCCGGACGATGTCGCGGTCGTCCTGCTGCCGGGACGCCTCAGCCGCTGGAAGGGACAGAGCGTCCTGATCGAGGCGCTGACGCATCTGAAGCGCACCGACATCATCTGCATCCTTGCCGGCTCCGATCAGGGCCGGACCCAGTACCGCCAGGAGCTCGAACGGCTGGTCATCGGCCAGGGGCTTTCCGGCCGCGTCCGCCTCGTCGGCGACTGCCAGGACATGCCGGCCGCCTACATGCTGGCCGATGTCGTCGTTTCCGCCTCGACCGATCCCGAGGGCTTCGGCCGCGTCTCGATCGAGGCCCAGGCAATGGGCCGGCCGATCATCGCGACCGACCATGGCGGATCGCGCGAGACCATACTGCCCGGCATCACCGGCTGGCTGGTGCCGCCGGGCGACTCCCTGGCCTTGGCGACGGCGCTCAACGATGCCGTCGACCTCTCCACCGAAGCGCGGCTCCGCCTCGCCGAGACCGCCATCCAGCACGCACGCGAGCATTTCGACCAGCAGATGATGTGCGACTCGACCCTTGCGGTCTATCACGAGGCGCTGACGCGCACGGCTGAGCAGCAGAGCGCGGCGTGAAGATCCTGGCGATCCGGCACGGCGCGCTCGGCGACGTCATTCAGGCATTGGGCCCTTTCCAGGCGATCCGCCGTCACCATCCTGGCGCGCATCTGGTGGCGTTGACCGGCTCGCCCTATGTCGCGCTGCTGCAGGCCTCGGGCTGGTTCCAGGAGGTTTGGGCCGACGACCGCCCGCCGATCTGGCGCTTGCCGCGCTGGATCGAGACGATCTCGCGCCTGCGCGATGGCCGCTTCGGCGGGGTGTACGACCTGCAGACATCAAGCCGGACATCGCTCTACTTCTTCCTGATGGGGATGCCGCGCTGGTCGGGCGTCGCTCCCTTCTGCTCGCATCCGCACGACAATCCGAACCGGGTCGAGATGCACACGGTCGACCGCCAGGCCGAGCAGCTCCGCATGGCCGGGATCGCCCAGGTCCCGGCGCCGGATCTCTCCTGGCTCGACGCCGACGTCTCGCGTTTCGCGCCGCCGGAGCGCTTCGCCATCCTGGTCCCGGGCGGCTCCCAGCATCGCCCGGGGAAGCGCTGGACCTACTATCCGGCGCTGGCGCAGGGACTCGCCGGGCGCGGGATCATCCCGGTCGTCATCGGAACGGCGGCCGAGACCGATCTCGCCCGCGGCATCATCGCCGGCGTCCCCTCGGCCATCGACCTCACCGGCCAAACCTCGATCCTGGATCTTGCCGGCATCGCCCGGCGCGCGCTCTTCGCCATCGGCAACGACACCGGCCCGATGCACGTGACAGGCGCGGTCGGCTGCCCCTCGCTCGTCATCTTCTCGGCCGAGAGCGACCCGGCCCGCTGCGCCCCCCGCGGCGCCAAGGTCGCCACGATCCGCCGCCCGGTGCTGGCGAACCTGCCGGTCACCGAGGTGCTACAGGAAGCATTTGAGCTCGCCGGGTTGCAAAAAACCTAGGCTTTCTGATATATGCGCCGTGGATTTCGCCATGCGCCATCGCTCGTGCCCCTTCGCCGCTCCCGCGGCCACGACCCGAACTATCCAGGCCTGCTCGGCCTGAGAGAGCGCTTGTGCCTTTCTGGGACGTGCCTGACGACAGGCGGTCCTCCCACGGAAAATACGTGAAGTAGCCATGCCCGCGATCACGCTTCCCGACGGCAGCGTCCGTCGGTTCGACAATCCCGTTTCCGGCGCCGAGATCGCCCAGTCGATCGGCGCCGGCCTCGCGAAGGCCGCCCTCGCCGTCAAGGTGGACGGCGAGATGATTGACCTCGTCCGTCCCATCGAGAAGGACGCCAAGGTCGAGATCGTCACCGGCAAGAGCCCGGACGCCCTCGACCTCCTCCGACACGACGCCGCCCATGTGCTGGCCGAGGCGGCGAAGGAGCTCTACGGCGACAAGGTCCAGGTGACCTTCGGCCCCTCGATCGAGAACGGCTTCTACTACGACTTCCACCGCGACGAGCCGTTCACGCCCGAGGATCTGGCGGCGCTCGAGAAGCGCATGCACGAGATCGTCGACCGCAACGAGCCGATCACGCGCGAGGTCTGGAACCGCGACAAGGCGGTGACGTACTTCGAGTCGATCGGCGAGCGCTTCAAGGCCGAGCACATCCTGACGATCCCGGCGGACGAGGACATCTCGATCTACAGCCAGGGCAAGTTCACAGACCTGTGCACGGGGCCGCATCTGCCGACGACGGGCAAGCTGGGCCATGCCTTCAAGCTGATGAAGCTCGCCGGCGCCTATTGGCGCGGCGATGCCAAGAACGCGCAGCTCCAGCGCGTCTACGGCACGGCCTGGCCGAACGAGGACCAGCTCAAGGCCTATCTGCATCAGCTCGAGGAAGCCGAGAGGCGCGACCACCGCAAGATCGGCAAGGAGATGAACCTCTTCCATCTCCAGGAGGAGGCAGTCGGCTCGGTCTTCTGGCATCCGAACGGCTGGACACTCTACCGGACGCTGGAGCGCCACATGCGCCGACGCCTGGAAGAAGTGGGCTATGTCGAGGTCAAGACGCCGCAGCTTCTCGACCGCGCGCTCTGGGAGGCGTCGGGCCACTGGGAGAAGTACCGCCCGAACATGTTCATCGCGCAGACGGAGGACGAGAAGATCCTCGCCCTCAAGCCGATGAACTGCCCGGGCCAGGTTCAGATCTTCCGTCAGGGCCTGAAGAGCTACCGCGACCTGCCGTTGCGCATGGCCGAGTTCGGCTCCTGCCACCGCTACGAGCCTTCGGGGTCGATTCACGGCATCATGCGGGTGCGCGCTTTCACCCAGGACGACGGCCACATCTTCTGCACGGAAGACCAGATCACGGAAGAGTCGGTGCGCTTCTGCGCCTTCCTCCGCTCGATCTACAAGGATTTCGGCTTCGAGGACGTGGCGATCAAGTTCTCGGACCGGCCCGCGGTGCGTGCCGGAACGGACGAGATCTGGGACAAGGCCGAGGGCTCGCTCAAGGCGGCGATCGAGGCGACGGGTCTTCCCTACACGATGAACCCGGGCGAAGGCGCCTTCTACGGGCCGAAGCTCGAATTCGTGCTCAGGGACGCAATCGGCCGCGACTGGCAGTGCGGCACGCTGCAGGTTGATTTCGTCATGCCCGAGCGGCTGGACGCGAGTTACATCGGCGAGGATGGCCAGAAGCACCGGCCGGTCATGCTGCACCGGGCGATCCTCGGATCCTTCGAGCGCTTCATGGGCGTGCTGATCGAGCACTATGCCGGCCGTTTCCCCATGTGGCTGGCGCCTGTACAAGCGGTGGTGGCCACGGTGACCCAGGACGGCGACGGCTATGCTGCCGAGGTGCTGGCCGAGCTCAAGAAGGCCGGCATCCGGGCCGAGATCGATCTCCGCAACGAGAAGATCAATTACAAGGTCCGGGAGCACTCGCTGGCCAAGGTCCCGGCGCTTCTCGTCGTCGGCAAGAAGGAAGCGGAAGCACGTACCGTGGCGCTGCGTCGCCTCGGCGGCAACGCGCAAGAAATCCTTGCGCTGTCGGATGTCGTCCATAGACTTAAGGAAGAAGCGGTCGCGCCGTCGAGCTGACGGCGCGGCTTCTATGCAACCCCCAAAGGAGAGCTAGATCCCCCCCAGACCCCAACTTGATGCGGCCCCGGTCCGTGAAGGACCCCGCGTCAACGAAGAGATCCGGGCGCTGCGCGTCCGATTGATCAACGAACGTGGCGACATGATCGGCGTCGTCAGTATCAATGACGCGCTCCAGGCCGCGGCCGATGCCGGCCTCGACCTGGTGGAGATCGCCGCCCAGGCGGAACCGCCTGTCTGCAAGGTCCTCGACTACGGCAAGTACAAGTACGAGGAGCAGAAGAAGAAGAACGAGGCGCGCAAGAAGCAGCGCATCATCGAGGTCAAGGAGGTCAAGCTCCGGCCCGGCATCGATGACCACGACTACGACGTCAAGATGCGCTCGATGGTGCGGTTCCTCGACGAGGGCGACAAGGTCAAGGTGACCATGCGCTTCCGCGGCCGCGAGATGGCACACCAGGAACTCGGCATGGACGTCCTCATGCGGGTCAAGACCGACCTCGACGAGAAGTCGAAGGTCGAGCAGATGCCGCGCATGGAAGGCCGCCAGATGATCATGGTGCTGGCGCCCAAGTAGGGGGCGGCATCTTTCGGACTTCGACCAAGGGCCCCGCCTCGTGCGTCGGGGCCCTTGGCGTTTCCGGTGTGAGCGAACGCACATCGTGCGTCGGCGCACATCGTATGGTGGCTCACAAGGTGCGGTACCTCACAAGGTGAGAGGCCGCACAGACCGCGTCGCGCCGGCCGCCGAGAATGGGACCGTCCAAGCCGCAAGGAGGCGGTCCCATGCAGCAGATGGCACTCTCCTCGACGCACTCTTCGCTCCTGGTCTTCGCACGCGCCTATCCGCCGGTCGCGCCGGCGGGCGAATCGGAAGCCCCCGGCCTCGGCCGGCGCCTGCCGCGCCTCGAACGGACCTCCCGCCCGGCGGAGCCGACGGCCAATGGCCTGACTTTTCTCGACCATCTCCGCCACTTCGCTTCTTAAGGAGGATGTAATTAAAATTTTAGCGATTGGCTGGAACCGCATTGCCCCCTATCCTGAGTGGGTCGACTACTCGCGCAGGGGGCTGAGCGATGAGGTTGCGATCGTCCGCAGCGGGCGTCTTTCTGACGCTCGCTGTTCTTTTGTCTTCAGCGCTCGGCGCCTATCAATTGTCATCCGCCGAAGCTGCGGATCTTCCGAACATCCGGATCAGCGACAACCGGCACGCCGCCGGAAAGCTGGACGGCCGCACGCTGACGCTTGCCCTCGAGACCGGAACCGGCATCTGGCGCTTCGACGGCGACGACAAGCCCGGGCCTGCCATGCAGGCCCTCGGCGAGGTCGGCGGGCCGCTGCAGATCCCCAGCCCGATGATCCGCGTCGCCGCCGGGACCGAGATCCGTCTCTCGATCCGCAACAAGGAAGGCGACGGCGCCCTGTACATGCACGGTCTCTACGACCGGCCCGCGCCGGGCGACACGATCGTCCAGATCGCGCCCGGGGAAACCAAGCAGATCAACTTCCGCTTAAGCACGCCGGGCACCTACTATTGCTGGGGCTCGCGCAGCGACAAGCCGATGACCGCGCGCATGGGCGCCGACTCCCAGCTTGCCGGTGCCATCGTCGTCGACCCCGTCGGCGTCAAGCCCGACCCTAAGGAAGAGATCTTCGTCATCACCGAGTGGCTGGACGCCTACCGCACCAATGGCGCGCCGGTGTTCTCGGCCGCGCTCGCGGTCATCAACGGGCGTTCCTGGCCCGCCAACCGCAAGCTCGAATACACAGAGGGCGAAGCGGTGAAGTGGCGTTGGATCAACGCCTCGATGGAAGATCATCCGCTGCATCTGCACGGCTTCTATTTCCGCGTCGACAGCCGCGGCGACGGGCTTGCAGACAAGCTCTATCCGGTCGGCAACGAGCGCGACTGGGTAGTGACCGAGCAGGTGATGACGGGCGAGACCATCACCACGACGTGGATCCCGACCCAGCCCGGCAACTGGATCTTCCATTGCCACAACCCCTATCACATGCGGCAGCACTTCCCCTTCGAGATGCTGCAGTCGAAGGCGTTCCCGTTGCGCGCCTCGCCCGAGTTCTTCACCGCTCTGGCGGCAACTCGCGAGATGGCCGGCATGGTGCTGGGCGTGACGGTCAAGCCGAAGGATGGCCCGCGCTACAACCCGCGCACCCCCGACGGCCGGCGCAAGATCGACATGACCGTCGAGGCGACGCCGGAAAGCACCGACCAGGTGCCGTCGCTTCGCTACGTCGTCGACAATAACCGCCGCCCCGAGGCGCTGTCGCGCGCCGCAGGCCCGCTGCTGGTGCTGACCCAGAACGAGCCGACCCAGGTCCACATCCGCAACCAGATGAAGCAGATGACCACCGTGCACTGGCACGGGATCGAGCTCGAATCCTACTTCGACGGTGTCGGCGAGTTCGGCGGCGATCCGAAGCGCGGCCAGTCACCGATGATCCATCCGGGCCACGACTTCACGGCGAAGTTCACGCCGCCGCGCGCCGGTACGTTCATGTACCACACGCACATGGTCGAGGCGGAGCAAAGCGAAGGCGGGCTGGCCGGCCCGATCGTCGTGCTGAAGCCGGGCGAGAAGTTCGACCCGAACCGCGACCACGTGATCCTGGCGACGCCGGCCCGCAACTTCGCCGAGCAGGGCCGCATTTTGCTGGTCAATGGCGTCAACCCGCCCGAGCCGATCGAGGTGGTGGCCGGCCAAAAGCATCGCCTCCGCTTCATCAACCTGCACACCTTCGAGACCGGCCTCACCGCCGAGCTCAAGGAGGGCTCGACCTTCGCGGTATGGCGGGCCTTGGCGAAGGACGGCCGCGACCTGCCGGCCAGCCGCCAGACACATCGGGCAGCACGCCAGATGGTCAGCATCGGCGAGACCTTCGACTTCGAGTTCGTCGCCAAGGCGGGCGGCGAGTACAAGCTCGAGATGACCAACCCGCGCTTCAACAAGGTGTGGACGACGATCCCGATCCGCGTCGTCGCGTCGCCGACGCGCCGGGCCGAACTGATCCAGCCGACCGGGACGCCACCAGCCGCTGCCGACTGGAAGACCAAGCTCGCCTTGCTGCTGCCGTCATGGACGACGAAGGCGGAGGTCTCGCCGGTGCCGCCGCTTCCGTCCGCCGACGGCTTCTTCGAGGCCGCCTGCCTGCCCCAGCCAAGGTCGTGACCGATGGCGGGGCGCTAACCCGCCATCTCCGACAATGCTAGGGTAAGGCATGGCTGCCGACCGCCGTCTTTCGGTCAAAAGGCTCGTCCTCTTCGTCTTCCTGCCGCTCGTGCTGCTGATCGGCGCGGCGGTCGGAGTCATGACCTCGGGTCTGATGAAGACCGGCGAGAAGTCGGACGAGCCGGCGCCGCCGCCCAAGATCGACCTGACCAAGCTTCCCGGCGGCTATGTCGACGTCCCCGACCTGATCATCAACATGCGCGGGCCCGACGGCTCGGCCCGGCTCCTGATCATGCAGGTGACGATGCATCTCGAGACCCAGGAGGCCCGCCCGCTCGTGCAGGCCGACCTACCGAAGGTCCAGAGCGCGCTGATCCTGTTCCTCCGGAAGCAGAACCCCGATGCGCTCTATACGCAGGCATCGGTCGAGGCGCTTCGCCAGCAGATGGAGAAGCTCGCCAGCGATGCGATCAAGCCGACCAAGCTGCTGCAGCTGACCATCGGGCGGATGCAGATCCGTTGAGAAAAATAGACGTTGTCATGTGGCCCCCGTCGCTGCGACGGTAGGATCGGGTCGCGACTTTGGGGGGATAGAGCGGTGCAGTCGTTAATGGGCTCGGCCACGAGCCGCTTTGTCGTTACCGCCCTCTTCTTTCTTTCCGGCTTCAGCGCGCTGATCTACCAGACGGTCTGGCAGCGCCTGCTCGGCCTGTTCGGCGGCTCGGATACCGTCTCGGCGTCGCTGGTGGTGAGCGCGTTCCTCGCCGGCCTCGGCATCGGCAGCCTGCTCGCCGGACTCTTCGCCGATCGCCTGCCGCGGCGGCGGGCGCTGCTTCTCTTCGCCCTGGTCGAGGTCCTGATCGGCGCTTATGCCGCCATCTCGATTCCGCTCTTCCAGGACGTCCTCCTCGGCATGCTGATCGAGCTGTCGCGCTCGCGCGCGCTGACCTTCGTCGCCGCTTTCGTCGCGCTGCTGATTCCGACCGTGCTGATGGGCCTGTCCCTGCCGCTGCTCGCCCGCGCGCTGGTCTCCGATATGGACAAGGCGGCCGGCCGCATCTCCGTGCTCTACGGCATCAACACGCTCGGCGCCGGCATCGGCGCGCTGGTCGCCGGACTCTGGCTGATCGGCAGCTTCGGCTACTGGCCGGCGGTGCTGTGGGGGGCAATCTGCAACGGCGTCGTCGGCCTTGGCGCGCTCGTCGCCGCGGGCGCGCGCGACATGGGTCACGAGGACGAGGTCGAGAACGCACCGGCCTTCGGTGTATCGGCCGATAGCGCGACGCTGCGCAACTGGTGCGTGCTCGTCTTCGCCTCGGGTGTGCTGGCCGTCGCGCTCCAGGTCGCCTGGTACCGGCTGATCGGCACGCTGCTGCAGGGCAATGCCTACGGCTTCCCCTACATTCTCGGGCTTCTTCTCGTCGGTGACGCCATCGGGCTCTTCGTCGGCGCCCGCCTCGTCGCACGCATCGCCGATCCGCGCAGCCTCTTCATCCGGCTGCAGGCGGCCATGGTGCTGGTCGCAGCGCTTTCCATCCTCACGCTCTACGCCCTCGCCGGCGTCGACGGCCTCTCCGGATTGCTGGTGAACGTGGACCGCTTCCAGCTGCCGCCGGCCAACGCCGCGACGGTCATCGCGGTCGCCTTCATCCTGGTTGTTCCAGCGAGCGTGCTGTTCGGCCTGACCTTCCCGCTGTCGCAGCGAGCGGTGCAGACGGATGCGCGGCTCGTCGGTCACCGCGTCGGCATGATCCAGCTCGCCAACATCCTCGGCAACAGCATCGGCGGCCTCATCACCGGCCTCATCCTGCTGCGCTTCCTCGGCACCGCCGGCACGCTGATCGTTCTGCTGGCAGCCGGCGCCGCCTTTGCGCTCGTTCTCGCGCTGGAACCTGCGCCCAAGCGCCGGGGCCTCGTACTGATCGGCGCTTCCGTTACCGGCATGCTTCTGGTCCCGTCGAACGATGCATTCTGGTCGCGCCTGCACGGGGTGAACCCGCGGCAGGCAGCGCAGGTCGCGGAAGACCACACGGGCCTCGCCGTCCTGCGTCGCTTCGAGAACGGCTTCCACCGCATGTACATCCAGGGCCATTCGCAGAGTTGCCTGCCGGTCTGCACCGTGCACGCCTTCTTAGGCGCGCTCGGGCCGCTGGTGCATCCCTCGCCGCAATCGGTGCTGGTGGTCGGCGTCGGCGCCGGCGGCACGCCCTACGCCGCGGGCGCCAACCCGGCGACACAGACGGTCCGCGCCGTCGAGATCGTCGCGCCCGTGCTGACGCTCATCGACCGCTTCGCCGCGGCTGATGGCCGCTTCGGCATGAAGCGTCTGAGAGAGGACAAGCGCTTCGACATCGCCGTCGGTGACGGCCGCCACGATCTCTTCCTCGCCGGCCGCTCCTACGATGTGATCGAGGCGGATGCGATCCTGCCGCATACGGCGTTCAGCGGCCTCCTCTACTCTCGCGAGTACTTCCAGAAGGTACGTGAGCACCTGGCGCCGGGCGGCATCGCCGTGCAATGGGCGCCGACCGAACGCACCATCGCCACCTTCCGCACCGTGTTTCCGCATGTGATCTACGCGGCACCGGCGCTGCTCGGCAGCGTGCAGCCGATCCCTTACGACCCCGCTGCGCTCGCCCGCCGCACCGAGGAACCGGCGATCCGCGACCATCTGGTCGCCGCCGAGGTCAATCTCGACGATCTGAAGCGCTTCTTCACCGGCCGCGCACCGGTGGTGTGGTCGACCACCGGGTCAGCAACGGACATCAACGCCGACCTCTGGCCCAAGGACGAGTACTGGCTCAACAACAGCCACGTGCCGACCTACTAGAGCATTTTGCGATCAAGATGATAGATATCCGGTGTGTCGGAAGTAGTTCTGGCATTCGCTGGGATGGAATTGATCGAGGATGTGGCCGATGCGGATCCATAGCGCGTCACGAGTTCGTTCTGCA
>VGEH01000078.1 GCA_016869375.1 Alphaproteobacteria bacterium
CGTCCTGCAGCCGTTTTTCGTAAGCGTCGATCGTCTGGTCGAGGTTCTTCGTCTGATTGTCGAGCGCGACCTGAAGATTGTCGGCATGCGTCGCCGAGGCCTTGCCGCGCGTCTCGCTGACCTCGAGCTTGAGGTTCGACTCGTGCAGCTGGCGAAAGGCGTCCTGCAGCCGTTTTTCGTAAGCGTCGATCGTCTGGTCGAGGTTCTTCGTCTGATTGTCGAGCGCGACCTGAAGATTGTCGGCATGCGTCGCCGAGGCCTTGCCGCGCGTCTCGCTGACCTCGAGGTCGACGAGCACCTGCACCTGGTGGCCGCGCCCGGCGAAGAAGCGGCGGACGGTCGCGCGATCGGTCTCCGGCAGGCTGGTCAACCAGCGGATCGGCGCGGTCTGCTCCTTGCCGACCGCGAGCACGCCGAGGCCGTGCCCGTGCAGGAAGTGGAAGGACGGATAGCGGTCCTTCACCTCGTCCCAGAAGCGCCAGGCGCCGAAATCGCCGCCGCGCTCGTTGATGTCGTGGAAGAGGACCACCGAGCCGTTGCTCAGCTTCGGGAACCAGGTCTCGAAGTCGCCGAGCACCGCTTCGTAGGTGTGATAGCCGTCGATATGCAGCAGGTCGATCGAGCCATCGGCGAAGCCGCCGGCCGCCGCCTCGAAGGTGGACTGCACCAGCGTCGAGAAGCCGGCGTAGCGCGGATCGTGGTGGCGGCGAAGGTCGCCGAGCACGTCGTCGGCGTAGGAGGCCTCCGACTTGTTCGTGTGCGCGTCGCCTTCCCAGGTGTCGACGGCGTAGCAGGCGGTCGGGAGCCCGAGCGCCTTCACCGCCTGGGCGAAGGCGCAGTAGGAGACGCCGGCATGCGCGCCGAGCTCGACCAGGATCGAAGGCCGCACCGCATCGACGATCCACAGGGCGAAGGGCGTGTGCTCGGTCCAGGCCGAGAGCACCGACAGCCGCTCCGGCGTCTCGAACACGATCGGCCGGTAGAGGAACCCTGGCTGCGGCAGGGTTTCCGGCCGCGTGCCGGAACCGGGGTGCCCGGTCACTTCATCCATGATGACAGCGGCTTACGCCCTTCCGTAAGCATCGTCCAGCCGCTCGATGTCGTCCTCGCCGACATAGGCGCCGGACTGGACCTCGATCAGGTGGAGGTCCTCCTTGCCCGGATTGGCGAGCCGGTGGGCGGCGCCGATCGGAACCGTCACATATTCCGTCGGCCCGAGGCGGCGGACCTGCTCGCCGACGGTGACCTCGGCGATCCCGGCGACGACGATCCAATGCTCGGTCCGCCTGGAGTGGCGCTGGAGGGAGAGCCGGCCGCCGGGATTGACGACGATGCGCTTCACCTGGAAACCGGCGCCGGAGTCGACGTTCCGGTAGTGGCCCCAGGGCCGGTAGACGACAGCGGGCGACGTCGCCTCGTTGCGGCCGGCCTTGGCGAGCGCCTCGACCACGCCTTTCACTTCCTGGGCGCGGTCGCGCCTTGCGACCAGGACGGCATCGGGGTCGGCGACGACCACCAGATCCTCGACCCCGACCGCCACGAGCAGGCGCCCGTTGGAGCGGAGATAGGAATTGCGGGCATCCGCGACGTGAACGTCGCCGATGCGGACATTGCCTTGGCCGTCCTTGGGCGCGATCTCGTGCAGCGCGCGCCAGGAGCCGACGTCGCTCCAGCCCGGATCGACCGCGACCACGGCGCCGCGATCGGTGCGTTCCATCACCGCGTAGTCGATCGAGCGCGACGGCGCCTTGCCGAAGGCGTCGGCGTCCAGCCGGAGGAAATCCAGATCGCGGCGCCCCTTGGCGACGGCGGCCGCGGCGGCGGCGGCGATCTCGGGCTCATGGCGCCTGATCTCGTCGAGATAGACGCGGGCGGAGAGGAGGAAGATGCCGGCGTTCCAGTAATGCTTGCCGCCGGCGACCAGCTTCTCGGCCGTGGCGTGGTCGGGCTTCTCGACGAAGGCCTCGATGCGTCGGCAGGGTCCGGCGCCGGCAAGCGCGGCGCCGGCCTGGATGTAGCCATAGCCGGTCTCGGGCCCCGATGGCCGGATCCCGAAGGTGACGATGGCGCCGTTGCGGGCCGCGGCTTCCGCGGCGACGACGGCGGCGACCCACGGCTCGGGACGGATCATGGCGTGGTCCGAGGCCAGCACCAGCATGATCGCCTCGGGATCGTCGCGCGCCAGGAGCTCGGCCGCCGCGGCGATCGCAGGCGCGGTGTTCCGCGCCATCGGCTCGAGCAGGATCGCGGCCGCCGGCCGGTCGACCTGGCGCAGCTGCTCGGCGACGACGAAGCGGTGCTCGGCGTTGCAGACGACGACCGGCGCAGCGAAGCGCGACGGATCGGCGACGCGCAGCGCGGTGTCCTGCAGCAGGCTGTTGAGGCCGACCAGCGGCTGCAGCTGCTTGGGGAACAGCGCCCGCGACATCGGCCAGAGACGGCTGCCGGTGCCGCCCGACAGGATCACGGGATGGATCATGCTGCGGCTCCCGCTACTTGAGGGGCAGGGGCCTGTCAACCGTTGCACCCCGGGGATAGCGGGGGCATCGTCCGCGCGCATGCCGCCCTGGCTCCAGCCATTCCCTTCGGATCCGGTTCTCGTCGCCGCCGGCATCGCCGGCTTCGCCGCCCTCGGCAGCTTCCTCGGCGCCGCCCAGGCGCGACTCGGCGCCGCGATCGACGGCGAGGCCACCTATGCCGGACGCTCCTTCTGGAGCGGCCGCTCGATCTGCCCGTCCTGCGGTGCGACGCTGTCGATCCCGGATCTCGTGCCGGTCGTCTCCTGGCTCGCGCTGAAGCGGCGCTGCCGGCACTGCGCCGCGGCGGTCCCGTCCGACTACGCCGCGATCGAGGCAGGCTCGGTCGTGGCCTTCCTGCTGGCGCTGTGGATCGGCGGCCCGTGGGTTACGGTCGTCGCGCGGGGGATCCTGGGCGCCGTGCTGGTGGCGCTCGTCGTCGTCGACACCCGACGCCAGCTCCTGCCCGACGCGCTGACCCTGCCGCTGCTGCCCTTAGGGCTTCTCGAAGCCTGGCTCGCGGGCGATCTGCCGGCGGCCGCAGCCGGCGCGGTCTTCGGCGGCGGTCTTCTCTGGCTGGTGCAGCTGCTCTATCGGCGCCTGCGCGGCCGCGAAGGCCTCGGCTTCGGCGACGTCAAGCTGATGGCCGCCGGCGGTGCCTGGGTCGGCCCGGCCGGTGTCGGGCCGGTGCTGCTGATCGGGGCGCTGGCGACGCTGGCGGCGGCCGGCCTCGCTCACCTGGTCGGGCGCGGCCCAGGTTTGACCGCGCGCATCGCCTTCGGCCCGGGCCTGGCGCTCGGGATCTTCGCGGTGACGCTCTTCGCTTAGTGGCCCTTCGGGCCGTGCTGCGCGATCTTGTCCAGATAGGCCAGCAGCAGCGCCGAGAAGACGAAGACCAGATGCATGACCATCATCAGGATGATCTTGCTCTCGGACAGCTCGTTGATGTTGAGGAACGCCCGCAGGAGATGGATCGAGGAGATCGCGACGATCGCCGCCGCGACCTTCACCTTCAGGTTCCCGGCGTCGATCTTGCCCATCCAGTCGGGCGTCTCTTCGCCTTCGGCGATCTCGATGTCGGAGACGAAGTTCTCGTAGCCCGAGATCACCACCATGATCAGCAGATTGGCGACCAGCACGACATCGACCAGCGACAGCACCAGCAGCACGACCTGGGCCTCGCCGACGGTGAACACCGTCGCGTAGAGATGCCAGAGCTCGCGGAAGAAGGTGATGCCGAGGGCGACGATGACGAGGATGAGGCCGAGATAGAACGGCGTCAGCAGCCAGCGGCTGCCGAGGATCCAGCTTTCGATCTTTCGCTCGAAGCGCGAGCGCATCAGGCGGCGGCCGAGAAGCGTCCGCCGGGACGGAAGCGGTCGAGATAAGACGGGATCACCGTCTCGACCGGCGTCGGCGCAATGCCGAGCTCGGCCAGGCCCGGCGCGCCGGGCGTGGTGATGTTGTCGCGCTCGAGCATGCGGACCTGGTCGACGGTGAGCGGCGGCACCGGCAGCACCTGCAGGAAGCGTGCTTCCAGCCGCGCGATGCCGAAGGGCACGCTGACCAGGCAGCGCTTGCGGCGGATCTCGCGCAGCATCAGCTCCATGAGCTGGCGGAAGGTGTAGATGGTCGGCCCGCCGAGCTCGTAGGTGACGCCCGCAGTCTTCGGATCGTCGAGGACGCGCTTGGCCGCTTCGGCGACGTCGCCGACATAGACCGGCTGGAAGCGCGTCTTGCCTCCGCCGAACAGCGGCAGCGCCGGCATCACGCGCGCCAGCCCGGCGAAGCGATTGAAGAACCCGTCCTCGGGCCCGAAGATGATGCTCGGCCGGAAGATCGTCGCGGACGGGAAGGCGGCGCGGACGGCTGCTTCGCCGGCGGCCTTGGTCCGGGCGTAGCGCGCGGGCGAGGAGGCGTCGGCGCCAAGCGCGCTGAAATGCAGGAGCCGGGAGACGCCGGCGCGCGCCGAAGCCTCGGCCACACGCTTGGCGCCCTGGTGATGGATCGCCTCGAAATTCTGGTTCCCGCCCTCGTAGAGGACGCCGACAAGGTTGATGACGGCCTCCGCCCCGGCGACCGCGGCGGTCACGCCGGCGTCGTCGCGGATCGAGATCGCCAGCGGCGTCACCTGGCCGACATCGCCCATGGGCTTCAGGAATTTTGCGTACTCGGCGTCGCGGCAGGCTACGTTGACGCGCCAGCCGTCGCGCGCGAGCTGGCGGACGATGTAGCGGCCGACAAAGCCGGAGCCGCCGAAAACCGTGGCAAGACGAGCCATTGATCCTCCCCCGGAACGGCGGGGTTATAGCCGGGGTCGCCGGTCGGGTCGAGCGGATGGACTGGAACCCGGCAGAAAAACCCCTACATTATGGGAGCAGTTTCACTTGGGAGGTCGAACATGTTGTTAAGAAGGGGTCGCATCGCGACGGCCCTCGTCGTCGGATTGCTGGTTATGGCGCCGGCTTTGGCCGAGGCTGCCGCCGGCGGCCGTTCGAGCATGGGCAGCCGTGGCTCGCGCACCTATGATTCGGGTGCGGGCCGTACGATCGAGCGCTCGACCACGGCGCCGCAGAGCCCGGCGATGACGCGTCAGGCCACGCCGCAGACGGCGCCGGCCGCGCCGGGCGCGGCAGGCGGCATGCAGCAGCGCCCCGGCTTCGGCATGGGCAGCCCGATCATGACCGGCATCATGGCCGGCCTCGCCGGCTCGTTCATCGGCAACATGCTGTTCGGCAGCCAGAACGCCGCCCAGGCGGCGCAGAACCCGGAGGCTTCGCCGACCGGCTCCTTCATCGGCAGCCTGCTGCCGTGGCTGGTGATCGGCGGTATCGGCTTCCTCGCCTTCACCTTCTTCCGCCGCCGCAGCGAGGCGTCGCGGATGTCGCCGCAGGCGCTGGCCCGCGGCCCGGTCGATCTCACCGGCCTTCGCGGCGGTCCCGGCGGTGGGGCGGGCGGCGGCTTCGGCGCGAGCCCGGCGCAGCCCGACATCGACGTCACCACGCATGACCAGGAGACCTTCGGTCGCCTGCTCCTCGACATCCAGTCGGCCTGGGGCCGGCACGACACCGAGGCGCTGAAGCCGCTCCTGACCCGTGAGATGGCCAGCTACTTCGCGGGCCAGCTCGCCGAGCTCAAGGGCCGCGGCCTCACCAACAAGGTCGAGGATGTGACCCTGCTCAAGGGCGAGGGCACCGAGGCTTGGTCAGAGAACGGTATCGACTACGCCACCGCCATCCTCCGCTGGTCGGCCCGCGACTACACGGTCGATGCGAGCGGCAATGTGGTCGAGGGCGACGCGCAGCGCCCGGTCGAGACCGAGGAAGTCTGGACCTTCATCCGCCAGCCGGGCGACAACTGGCGCCTGTCGGCGATCCAGCAGGTCTGACCCTCGTCGCATGGCAAGCAGAAGGGCGGGTCCCATCGGACCCGCCCTTTTCGTTTGGGCTCACGCCGCGCGGCCGCGATCGTGCCCCCTCCCTCGGCTGCGAAGCAGACGGGGGAGGGTTCCGAAACTTACGCCGCCTTCTCGAACGCCGCCGTCGCTTCCGCCTCGCGCGCCAGCGCGCGCTTCACCGCCGGGCGCTCCGCCATGCGCTCGGCGTGCTTGGCGTAGTTGGGATATGCCGAGACGTCGATCTTGAGGAAATTCGCCCAGCGCCAGAAGACGAAGAAATAGGCGTCGATGATCGACCACTGGTCGCCGAGCGCCCATTGCTTGCCGGTGAGCTGCTTCTCGATCAGCGGGAAATTCTTCGCCGTGTCCTCCCCGGCGAGCTTCTTCACGCTGTCGGCGCTGTCGGGGAGATCGCAGAAACGTTGCGGCCCGAAGAACGGGCTCATGCGCGGATGCACGCCCGAGGCGCACCACGCCAGCAGCGACAGAGCGTGCGCTTCGGCCTCGGTATCGCCCAGCGGCAGCAGCTTCGCCTCGGGGAAGGTTTTGGCGAGGTAGTAGGCGATGGCGACGTTCTCGGTCAGCGGCCGGCCGTCGACCAGGAGCATCGGCACCTTTCCCTTCGGGTTGAGCGCCGTGTATTCGGGCGTGCGCTGCTGGCCCTTGCGCAGCGCCACCGGCTTCGGCTCGAAGGGAATCCCGCCCTCCTCGAGCGTGATATGCGGAACGAGCGAGCAGGCGCCCGGTCCGAAGAAGAAGGTGAGCTTCGGCATGTCATTCTCCCTGAGGCGGTCTTCGCAGTTGAGGAATGCCGGGAGTAGGCCGCTTCGTAGTATAAATTTGCAAGTAGGCACCTCTAACTGCCATACTTACCGAATGGCAACCGACATCGAGCGGCTCGAGCGCCACGCCTATGACGGCAGCACCTGCCGCATCCTAATCGGCAAGGTGCTCGACCTCATCGCCAACAAATGGTCGGTGCCGATCATCCTCGCGCTCGGTCGCGCGAAGGAGCCGATGCGCTTCACCGAGCTCTCGCGCTCGATCCAGAACATCACTCAGAAGGAGCTGACCAAGCAGCTCCGCGAGCTCGAATCCGTCGGCCTCGTCGGGCGCCGCGTGCATGCCGTGGTGCCGCCCAAGGTCGAGTACTGGCTGACCGAGACCGGCCATTCGCTGAAGCCCGTCCTCGACACGCTGGCGGGCTGGGCCGCGGCGAATGGCGAGACGCTGGCGAAGCACCGCACGAACCGCACCGCCGCGGCGGCCGCGGACTAGGACGGGTACTTAGACGAGCCTGCCCTCGTGCCCCCTCTCCCTGCGAAGCAGGGGGAGGGATGGGGAGGGGGCCTCGCGAGATGGAAACAGCGACCCTGCTATCCGCCCTTTGCTGTCGCTGTCGCCCTCCCCAACCCTCCCCCTGCTTCGCAGGGAGAGGGGGCACGAAAGGCGCTTCGTGATCGCTGCTGCTCGCCCGCTTACGCGTGGCGCAGGTACTGCTGGACCCAGTCGTAGTTCACGTATTTGACGTAGGCGTCCATCAGCTTCCCGGTCACCGGTCCCGGGATCGCCTTGTCGCCGAGCGGGTTGCCGTTGATCGAGCGCACCGGGCAGATGCAGAAGCTGGTCGAGGTGATGAAGCACTCGTCGGCGACATAGGCATCGAACAGGTCGATGTCGCCCTCGACGAGCTTCATGCCGAGATCCTTCGCCAGGTCCATCGCCGTCTGCCGCGACACGCCCGGCAGCACGTAGCGCTCGGACGGCGTGAACACGACGCCGTCGCGCACGATGAAGATGTTCGAGCCGATGCCTTCGGCGAGGTTGCCATGCTCGTCGAGCAGCACCGCCCAGGAGTTCGGGTTGGTCGCCTTCGCCTCCTGCTCGCCGATGATCATGTTGAGGTAGTTGTGCGTCTTGGCGCGCGGGCTCAGCATGCTGGGGGCGACGCGGCGGGTCGAGGGCACCACCACGTCGAGGCCGTCGCGATAGAAATTCGCGCGCGCCTTCAAGGGCAGCGGCGTGCATTCGATCACCACGGTCGGGCCGGTCTGGATCGGGCTCTCGCCGGCGACATTGTCGACCCCGCGGCTGACGCGCTGGCCGAGCCAGTAATCGTCGTGCTTGTCGAGCAGGTGCATGTTGCGCTCCAGCACCTCCTCGCTCTTCTGGATCATCTCCTTCGGGCTCATGCCCGGGTCGATGCGCACATAGCGGAGCGAGCGGTAGAAGCGGTCGATATGCTCCTGCAGCTTGAAGACCTTGTGGCCGAAGGTCCGCGTCATGTCGAAGACCGCGTCGCCGTACTTGTAGCCGCGGTCGCGGAAGGACACGCGGACCTCGCTCTCCGGCAGGATCTGGCCGTTGAGATAGGCGACGCGCTGATTGGCGAGGGCAGACATGGCGGAGTCCTTGGCGGTCTGGGAGGTTACTGGCGGAGGTCTTCGGGACCCTTGTCGCTGGTCAGTTGGGCGATCTCGCGGATCAGCTTCGACATGATCGCTGCGGCGAAGGCGTCGAACCCCTGGGCCACGACCATGAAGGCGCCGGGGCCGCCGATCACGTCGGTCTCGTAATAGGTGTCGAGATTGGCGTCGGCCGGGAAGCCGAAGGTCGGGCGGTCGTTGAGGATCGGCAGGCCGTTGATCGTGATGCCCTTGGCCACCGCCTCGTTGCGCGCGAGATGCGCCGGGCGGCCGTCATTGTTGCGGCCGTCGCCGGAGACATCGATCACCAGCCGCTCGCCCTCGTAGCCGTTGTTGGCGAAGAGCCGCGCCGAATAGTCGATGGCGCCGGAGATCGAGGTGCGGCTGTGGGCCTGGATCGGCATCTCGGCGAGCTTGCCGGCGAAGGTCTCGGCCGAGGCGCGGTCCTTGATCAGCGTCCAGCCGATGAGGGTGAACTGGAGATGGGCCGCTGCCCACTCGACATAAGCGATGGCGATGCGGCCATGGAGGCCGGAGCGGATCGCCTGGATCACGCGCTCGTCGGTCAGCGCCCGCACATAGCCTTCGCGCTGCAGCTGCGCCTCGTCCTGGTCGATCGAGCGCGACACGTCGACGGCGAGCACGAGCTCGAGATCGACAGGGATCGCCGCGGCCGGTGACGCCGCGAAAAGGAAGACCAGAAGCGCCAGGATGCGCCGCATGGAGGGAGCCTAGCGCAGCCGGCCCCGGCCTGTCATGCTGGCCGAGACGATACGAAACGACAGGCCCGGGAGACGGGTGTGCCGGGAAAATCGAAGGCCGAAGCCGATGAATCGGGGCCGGTGCTGAGCGCCAACCGCGCCTTCTATAGGGCCTTCCGCGACCGCGACATGGGTGCGATGGAGCGCCTGTGGGCGGAGGCTGTAGGCCTTGTCTGCATCCATCCGGGATGGGAGGCGCTGACCAGGCGCGCCGAGATCCTGGATAGCTGGCGCGGCATCCTCGAGAGCCCGAACGCGCCGCAGATCCATTGCGAGGAGGCGAGCGTGCGCTTCCTCGGCGACGCCGCGATCGTGCTCTGCATCGAGATGATCGACGGACGCGCCCTGGTCGCGACCAACGTCTTCGTGCGCGAGAAGGGCTCCTGGCGCATGGCCCTGCACCAGGCGACGCCGACGGCGCGCACGCTGGCGCCGCGCAAGGCCGAGACGCCGAAGACGCTGCATTGACCTGAAGCCCGGTCCTCGGGCGTAGGAACGTGCCTGCCTAATAGCCACGACCTGGATTGCGAAGCGCGGGGAGAGGGCGCGAAACGCGCGCGACGGCGACGCTGGCCGCATCGCCTAGCGCCCGTGACAAAGCCATCGCCCCGCGCTTCGCAACCCGAAGGGCCGCCGATGCAAGGGCTTGGGCGTCGTCGAGCGTTCGCTCGTGGTGCGCCAGCACCACGTCGCTCCACCCTCCTAGCCCAAGCCCTTGCATCGGCGGTCCAGGTCATGGCTATTAGGCAGGTACGTTCCGCCGTTTCCTTTCCGAAATCCGACGAGTCCCGCCAATGCTTCCGGTCAATCTGTATTCCGACAACGTCGCTCCGGCGGCGCCCGAGATCATGGCCGCGCTGGCGCGCGTCAATGTCGGCCCGGCCCAGCCTTATGGCCAGGACCCGGAGACCAAGGCGCTGAAGGCGGCGCTCTCCGACATGTTCGGCACCGAGGTCTGGGTCTTCCCGGTCTCGACCGGCACGGCGGCGAACGCCGTCAGCCTCTCGGCGATGACGCCGCCCTACGGCGTGATCTTCTGCTCGGAGCTCGGCCATATCGAGACCAGCGAGGTCGGCGCGGCGCAGCTCTTCACCGGCGGCGCCAAGCTGACGCTGATCAGGCACAAATCCGGCAAGATGGACGTGGACGCGCTCGACGAGGCGATCCGCACCTCGGGCAGGGGCATGCAGCACCGCTCGCAGGCTGCCGTGGTGAACCTCACCATCGCGACCGAGCGCGGCGGCGTCTATCCGATGCGCGAGCTGGAGCGCATCGCCGAGGTGATCAAGCGCCACGAGCTCAAGTTCCACATGGACGGCGCCCGCATGGCGAATGCGCTGGTGGCGCTCGGCGCCTCGGCCAAGGACGTCACCACGCGGCTCGGCGTCGACGTGCTCTCCTTCGGCGCCACCAAGAACGGAGCGCTCAACGCCGAGGCGATCGTCGTCTTCCGCAAGGACATCGCCGAGGAGATGCGCTATCGCGTGCGCCGCGCCGGCCAGGTGTGGTCGAAGATGCGCTACGCCTCGGCCCAGCTCTCGGCCTATGTCGAGAACGGCCTCTGGCTCAAGCTCGCCCAGCAGGCGAACCGTGCCGCCAAACGCCTCTCCGAGGGCCTGCTTAAGGTACCGGAGGTACGCATGCTTGAGCCGGTCGAGATCAACCAGCTCTTCATCGGCATGCCCGAGCGCGTGATCGCCGGGCTGGAGGCCGACGGCATCGGGCTCGGCCGCCGCGACGGCGGCGTGCGCATGGTCACCGCCTGGTCGAACACCGACGAGGAGATCGACCACGTCATTGCCCGGGCCAAGGCTCACGGCGCCCGCGCCGCCGCTTAACGCTTCACTCAAATACTCTGCAGGGGAATTTCGAACGATGGCCAAGACCCAGGTCCAGCGGTCCCGCATCACGACCGATCTCGACTTCAACGCCAATGGCAAACAGATCGGCTATCTGCGCCTGCCCTTCTCGGTGCATCGCTCGGCCTATGGCTTCCTCGCCATGCCGATCGCGATCATCAAGAACGGCAAAGGCCCGACGGTGCTGTCGATGTCGGGCAATCACGGCGACGAGTATGAAGGCCAGATCGCCAATTCGAAGCTGATCCGCGGCCTCGACCCGAAGGACGTGCGCGGTACCGTGATCGTGCTGCCGATGGCGAACTTCCCCGCCGCGCATGCCGGCATGCGCACCTCGCCGATCGACCAGGGCAACCTCAACCGCTCCTTCCCCGGCGATCCCAACGGCACGCCGACCTGGATGATCTCGCACTACATCGAGACCGAGCTGTTCCCTCGCGCCGACCTGGTCATGGACCTGCATTCGGGCGGCTCCAGCCTCAACTACATCCCGAGCGCGCTCGCCCGCATCTCCGGCGACAAGAAGAAGGACAAGAAGATCTTCGAGCTGCTCGAGGCCTTCGCCGCCCCGATCAGCTACGTCACCAACGCGCTCGGCGAGAACCGCACCTCGACCGCGGCGGCGGAGCGCGCCGGAACGACGATCATCGGCACCGAGCTTGGCGGCAAGGGCACCGTCGACATCGACGGCACCAGGGTCGCGGTCAACGGCGTGCGCGGCGTTCTCGAATATATGGGCGTGGTCAAGGAGACCGACGTCACGCGCAAGCGCCCGAAGACGCGCGTCATGGAGGTGAGGGACGTCAGCTACTACGTCTACGCCCCGCATCCCGGCCTGTTCGAGCCGGTGGTGAAGCTGGGCGCCACGGTGAAGAAGGGCCAGACCGCGGGCTTCGTCCATTTCATGGACGATCCGGGCCGAGAGCCGGTCGAGGTCAAGTTCAACGCCAGCGGCCTCGTGCTGTGCGAACGCATCCCCGGCAAGATCGAGCGCGGCGACTGTCTCTTCCATCTTGCCAGCGACGTGAAGTAGACGAGACGATGCTACGCCGGGCTATCTGAGCTCGGCGTAGCTGCTTGTCGGCGGTGCAGGGTTCGCGGCGATCTCGCGGATCAGCTTCTGCAGGATCGCGTTCTGGAAGGAGTTGAAGTCCTCGGCGACGATCATGAACGAGCCGGGGCCGCCGATGACGTTCTTCAGATAGTACTCGTCCAGGTTCGGCTCGGCCGGCAGCCACGGGCTCGGCCGTTCGTTGACGATGGGCAGGCCGTTGATGGTGATGCCCTGCCTGAGCGCGTCGTCGCGCGCCTCGGCGACCGGCCGCCCCGAGTTGTTGGTGCCGTCGCCCGAGATGTCGAAGACGATGCGCTCGCTCAAGAACGGGCTGAGCTCGAGCAGCCGCATGCCGTAGTCGATGGCGCCCGAGATCGAGGTCCAGCCGGCGAAGGCGCGCGGCGCGGTCAGGATCTCCTCGGCGAAGATCGCAGCGCTTTCGCTGTCGCTGATCCTGGTCCACTTGACGATCTGGCGCTGCAGATGCGCGTTCGACCATTCCATGTAGGTGACGGCGATGGCGCGATGCGGGCCGGTCAGGATGGTCGCCAGCACCTGCGGGTTCTTGAAGGCGTTGGCGTAGCCTTCGCGCTGAAGCTGGAACTCCTCGTCATCGACCGAGCGCGAGACGTCGACGGCGAGCACGAGCTGCAGGTCCACCGTCTCCGCCAGCGCCGGTCCGGAGAGCAGCAGAAGGAAGGCGACGAGGAGGCGGCGCATGGGGAGGCCTCAGACTTCGTCTTCGGGCTCGGCGAGCATGCAGCCGTTGATGAGCCAGCGCCCGTCGGCCTGCTGCTCCATGACGTAGAGCGCGAGATGCCGCGACCCGTCGGGGCCGGTGACATAGACCTTCTGCACCAGCGCGGCTTCGACGGTGACGAGGTCGCCGAACCGAACCTCGCGCGGGCGGTAGACCGGCTGATAGCCGCGCCTCACCATCGTCATGAAATTGTCGGCGGTGCGGAAGATGCCGCGGATGTTGGGCGCGGCATAGCTGAAGGCGCGCTCGCCGTCATCGGCGCGGAAGGCGCCGAGCTGGCTTTCGATCACGGTCTGGATCGCGTTCCTCTCCGCGGCCGGGAGGTTCGATCGCGTCTGCGCGACGGCGGGTGCCGCGATCAGCACGGCAGCCAGGACGAGAAGGCGGAGCAGGTGCGCAAGCAAGGCCATCGGTATCTCCCTCAAGCCAGCCCCCTTGAAGAGAAGTGTGTCATTTCGTTCACGGCGCGGCCAGCGCGAATCGCGGGGCTTACGGCAGATCGGCGAGAAGCGGGACGACGCGCACGGGGAGCGAGGTGGTGCGGCCGCGGATCTCGATCTCGTGCGCGGCGAATCGCGAGAGGTCGATGCCGGCCGCCTTCTCGACCGCTTCCGAGACGACGAGCTCGGCCTTGTAGTCCTTGGTCAGCGCTTCGAGCCGGCTCGCGGTGTTCACCGCATCGCCGATCGCGGTCACGCTGACCGCCTTGGCGTAGCCCATCTCGCCGACGATGACCGGACCGAGATGGAGGCCGAGCCCGATGCGCAGCGGCTCGCTCAGATCGGCTGAGAGCGCACGGTTGAGCGCGGCGAGGTTCTCGCCCATGCGCTTGGCGGCGGCGAGCGAGGCGCGGGCGCCGGCTTCCGGCGTGGCGTCGATGCCGAACAGCGCCATGATGCCGTCGCCGATGAACTTGTCGACGCGTCCGCCCGCATCCTCGATCGCGTGCCCCATCTCGGTGAAGTAGCGGTTGAGCAGGAAGACGACGTCGAAGGGCAGCTTGTGCTCCGACAGCCGCGTGAAGCCGCGGAGATCGGCGAAGAGGATGACGATCTCCTTCTCCATGCCGGCGACATAGCTCGGCCGGCGCAGCGCCTCCTTCGGGCTCGCGGTCGGCGGCAGCAGCGGCGCCACCTCGAGATCTTTGGCCGGGCGGATCTGGCAGGCGAGGCGCACATTCGGCGGCGCCGAGACGCGCTCGAGCACCTTCCGCTCTTCCGCCGTCGCCGGCGGCAGGTTCTCGGCGCCGCGGCCGAGACGGACGCGGCAGGTCGAGCAGCGGCCGCGGCCGCCGCAGACGGAGGCGTGAGGTATGCGGGCGGCGCGGCTCGCCTCCAGCACGGTCATGCCCGGCTGCAGGCCGACCGTGCGGCCGTCGGGATATGTCAGCGTCGCCCCTTTGCCGCGGTTGAGCCAGTCGCGCACCACGCGCGCGGCGAGCGTGCCGCCGAGCAGCGCGAAGAAGCCGAGTTTGAGCGTGTCCTCGAGCCGGTCGATCTCGACCGAGGCCGCGGGCGGCGGGAAGCGGATCGCCTCGGCCGCGCGCCGCATCCAGGCCGGGTCCTGCGAGAGGATCAGCACCGCGCGGCCGGAGACGCCGAAGCCGATCATCGCCAGGACCGGCATGAGCAGCGCCGCGCTGTAGAGGTAGGGGAGGTAGCGCGGATACCAGGGGCGCAGCCTCAGCCAGAAATGCAGGCCGATGCAGGCATGGATCCAGGCGATGACCATCACCACCACCTGCTGGAGCGCATAGCCCGGGACGAACACCCATTGGACGAGGAGGACGTAGGTGTAGAGGTCCTCGAGCCCGTAGCGCACATGCGCGACCCGTGTGCCGAGAATGTGAATGAGGAGGAGCGGCGGGATCGAAAGCCCGAGCAGGAGCTGGGCGACCTCCCAGGGCGGCATGCGCAGGCTGCGGCGCCGGTAGAGGGCGACGAAGGCGAGGGCGAGGTGGATCGCGAGCGAGCCGTAGAGAAGTATGGTTAACGGGGCTAAGCGCCAGAACCACACGAAACCGCGCCGCGCCATCTCCAGCGCCTCGAGCGAGACGAGGCCGACGGCGTGGTTGAGCAGGTGCGTCGAGACATAGGCGAAGAGAACGAGGCCGGTGGCCAGGCGGAGGCGCCGGACCCGGTCCGCCCAGTCGACCCGGGAACCCGTCGCGCCCATTCCCAAGCCGGTATCTGTCATGCTATCCCCACGCGTCCGCCGGCCGCCCCCGAAGGCTAACATACGGGCGGGGGACCGGACCGGATCCCCCTTGAAGCCGGCGACTGGCTGCCTAAATGGCGCCAAAATCGGGTGGCAAGGGGAGCCAGGGGTGGAAGCGACACATGAGGGCGACATGGCCGAGATGATCGCGATCGACGGCCTTACGAAACGTTTCGGGGCGATCACCGCCGTCGACGACATCTCCTTCAGCGTCAAGCGCGGCGAGGTGCTGGGCTTTCTCGGCCCCAACGGCGCCGGCAAGTCGACGACGATGAAGATGATCACGGGGTTCCTGGCGCCGACCGCCGGGACCGCGCGCGTCTGCGGCTTCGACATCCAGGACCAGCCGATCGCGGCCAAGAAGAAGATCGGCTACCTGCCGGAAGGCGCTCCCGCCTATCCGGACATGACGCCCGCCGCCTTCCTCGACTTCATCGCCCGCGTGCGCAACGTCGATAGCGGCATCCGCAAGAAGCGCATCGCCGACGCGGTCGAGAAGACGCAGCTGGGCGAGGTGCTCTACCAGTCGATCGACACGCTCTCGAAGGGCTTCAAGCGCCGCGTCGGACTGGCGCAGGCCCTCCTGCACGACCCCGAGGTGCTGGTGCTGGACGAGCCGACCGACGGCCTCGATCCGAACCAGAAGCACGAGGTCCGCGGCCTGATCAAGGCGATGTCCTACGACAAGGCCATCATCATCTCGACCCACATTCTCGAAGAGGTCGACGCGATCTGCACGCGCGCGATGATCATCTCGGGCGGCCGCGTCGTCGCCGACGGTACGCCGGTCGAGCTCGAGCAGCTCTCGCGCCACTACAACGCCGTCGCCGTCCGTCTCGAGGATCCCGCCGACACCGATGCGGTCAAGGCCGCGCTCGAGCGCATCGACGGCGCTCTCTCGGTGGATGCCAACAAGTATGCCGGGATGGTCACCGTCTATCCGCAGGACGCACGCTCGCTGATCGCCGAGGTCGGCCAGGCGATGCGCCACGGCCGGTGGAAGGTCGCCGAGATCCGCGTCGAACGCGGGCATCTCGACGAAGTCTTCCGGCGCATCACGCAGGCTTGAGGGGCGCCGCCAGATGGGTATCTACACGATCTTCCGGCGCGAGCTGACCAGCTACTTCCTGACGCCGCTCGCCTACATCTTCATCGTCATCTTCCTGGCGATGGCCGGCACCTTCACCTTCTTCGTCGGCAATTTCTTCGGCCGCGGCCAGGCCGATCTGCAGCCCTTCTTCCAGTTCCACCCCTGGCTCTACCTCTTCCTGATCCCGGCGATCACGATGCGGCTCTGGGCCGAGGAGCGGAAGACCGGCTCGATCGAGCTGCTGCTCACGCTGCCGATCTCGATGACCGATGCGGTGCTGGGCAAGTTCCTCGCCGCCTGGTGCTTCACCGGCATCGCGCTGGCGCTCACATTCCCGATGTGGATCACGGTCAATGTGCTGGGCTACCCGGACAACGGCGCGATCCTCGCCGGCTATGCCGGCAGCTTCCTGATGGCGGGCAGCTTCCTCGCCGTCGGCTCGGCGATCTCGCCCCTGACCAAGAACCAGGTCATCGCCTTCGTCATCACCTCGGTGGTCTGCTTCGTCTTCACCGTCGGCGGCACCGGCGTGGTGCTGAACTTCTTCACCGGCTGGGCGCCGACGCTGGTCGTCGACACGGTCGCGCAGATGAGCTTCATGACCCACTTCAACGCGATCTCCCGCGGCGTCATCGACGCCCGCGACATGGTCTACTTCGCCTCGGTGATCGGGTTCTTCCTGTTCGCCAACGTGATCTTCGTCGATTTGAAGAAGGCGGGCTGACCCATGCCGAACGACACTCCTCGCACCAGCGACGGCGCGGCGGTCGGCGCCCGCCCCAAGGGGCTCAGCGCCTCGGCGCGCCGCTCATTCTCCTGGGCGGCGCTCGTCGCCGGGCTGGTGCTCTTCCTCGCCGTCAACGTGCTGTCCAACGCCTGGCTCCGCGCCGGCCGCGTCGACCTGACCCAGAACAAGCTCTACACGCTGTCGGAAGGCACCAAGGACATCCTGTCCAAGATCGAGGAGCCGATCACGCTCCGGCTCTTCTTCTCGCCGCGCCTTGGCCGCGAGATCCCGCTCTATGCCAACTACCACCAGCGCGTGCGCGATCTGCTCGACGAATACACCAGCCACGCCGGCGGCAAGATCAAGCTCGAGTTCTATGACCCGGCGCCGTACTCGGACGTCGAGGACCGCGCCGTCGCCTATCGCCTGCAGGGCGTGCCGATGGAAGCGGGCGGCGAGCAGGTGTTCTTCGGCATGGCCGGCACCAACTCGACCGACGACGAAGAGATCCTTGCCTTCTTCCAGCCCGAGCGCGAGCGCTTCCTCGAATACGACCTGACCAAGGTCGTCTTCAACCTCGCCAACCCGAAGCGCCGCGAGGTCGGCCTGATCGCGCAGCTGCCGATCGCCGGCGACGTCATGCCGATGCCGGGCATGCGCATGCCGCAGCCCTGGGTCGTCATGGACCAGATGCGCCAGGTCTTCCAGGTGCGCCAGTTCGGCTCCGATACCGGCACGCTGCCGAAGGACCTGCAGATCCTGATGCTCGTGCATCCGAAGGAGCTGTCGGAGGAAGGCCAGTACGCGATCGACCAGTTCGTGCTGCGCGGCGGCAAGCTGCTCGTCTTCGTCGATCCCAACTCCGAGGTCGATGCGGCGCGGCCGAGCCGCGACCCGAACGCGATCCCCGGCCCGACATCGTCGAACCCCGAGAAGCTGTTCAACGCCTGGGGCGTGGAGCTGGTGAAGGACCGCGTGATCGGCGACCGCCTGACCGCGACCCGCGTCAACGCCGGCACCTCGCAGCGTCCGCGCGTTACCGACTACATCGTCTGGAACAGCTTCAAGGCGGGGAACCTGAACCGCCAGGACGCGGTGACGGGCGAGCTCCAGCTGCTCAACGTCGCCTCGGCCGGCATCCTGAAGCCGAAGCAGGGTGCCACCACGAGCTTCGCGCCGCTGGTGACGGCGAGCCCGGGCTCGATGCAGGTCGAGACCGACAAGATCAAGTTCGCGCCGGATCCGACCGCTCTGCTCCGCGACTACAAGGCGGAGAGCGAGATCCTGACCATGGCGGCCCGCATCACCGGCCCCGCCAAGACCGCCTTCCCCGATGGCCCGCCCAAGGTCGAAGGCCGCCCGCCGCAGCCGGACCAGCTCCCGCATGTCGCCGAGAGCCAGGGCCCGATCAGCGTCATCGTCATCGCCGACACCGACATGCTGGACGACCGCTTCTGGGTCTCGGCCCAGGAGTTCTTCGGCCAGCGCCAGGTGCAGCCGACCGCGAACAACGGCGACTTCGTCGTCAACTCGCTGGAGAACCTGGCCGGCGGCTCCGAGCTGATGAGCCTCCGCAGCCGCGGCGTCTCCTCGCGCGTCTTCGAGCTGGTGCAGGACATCCAGCGCGAGGCCGAGCGCCGCTTCCGCTCCAAGGAGCGCGAGCTGCAGGACAAGCTGCGCGAGACCGAGAAGAAGCTCTCCGACCTTCTGACCAAGGACCAGGCCTCGGGCGCCACCATCCTCTCCGCCGACCAGCAGAAGGCGATCGAGGATGCGCGCAAGGAGATCCTGGTGCTGCGTCGCGAGCTGCGCCTGGTGCAGAACGACCTGCGCAAGGACATCGACCGGCTCGAGACCACGCTCCGCGTCGTCAATATCGGGTTGATCCCGCTCGTCGTGGCGTTGATCGCGATCATGCTCGGTGTCGTCCGCATCAGCCGGCGGCGCCGGCGTGCGACGGCCCTGACCTGAGGAGAGCACCGATGAAGCCGCAATCCTTCTACATCCTGCTCGGCGCCACGGTGATCGTCACGGCCGCCGCCACGCTCACCGCCTGGCAGCGGGCATCGGCGACGCTCGGCACCGTCGCCGCCGAGACCGTGGTCCCCGGCCTGATCAACCGCGTCAACGACGTCGCCACGATCGAGGTCGTCAAGGGCAAGGACAAGATCCTGGTGCAGCGCACGCCCGAGGGCTGGGCCATGCCCGACCGTGGCGGCTACCCGGTCAAGTTCGAGACGGTGAAGCAGAACATCGTCACCATGGCCGAGCTCAAGACGGTCGAGCCGAAGACGGCGAAGGCCGATCTCTACAGCCGCATCGAGGTCGAGGATCCGGCCGGCCCGGACACCAAGTCCTCGCAGATGACCTTCAAGGACCAGAACGGCACCGTCATCGCCTCCATGGTCATCGGCCGCAGGCGCTACGCGCCGATCGGCGGCAAGGACATGGTCTATGTCAGGAAGCCCGGCGATAGCCGCGCCTGGCTCGCCGAAGGCACCTTCGACATCCGCACGCCGGCGCCGGAATGGCTGGTGAAGGAAATCTCGGGCATCAAGGACGAGCGCTTCAAGACCATCACCTTCACCCATCCCGACGGCGCCAAGGTGGTGATGTTCCGCAAGGACGACCCGAACGCGCCGAAGCCGGAAGCCAAGGACGGGCCGCCGGAGATCTGGGAGGTCGAGGGCCGCCCGACCGACCGCGCCCTGCGTCCGCCGGCGACCGTGACTTCGACGGCCTCCGCCTTCAACTTCCTCTCGCTCGACGATGTGCGTCCGTCCAAGGAGATCGAGGACGGCACGCCCAAGGCCAATGCCGAGTTCGTCGCCTTCGACGGACTCGTGCTGAACTCGAAGATGGTCGAGAAGGACGGCAATGCCTGGACCATGTTCGAGGCCTCGACGACGCCGGAGGCGATCCAGGCGATCAAGCTCGAGGCGGAGGAGCTGAACAAGAAGTGGAAGGGCTGGGCCTACAAGCTGCCCGAGTACAAGCAGAACTTCCTGTCCCGCAAATTCGACGACCTGGTCGAGCCGCTGCGCACGCCTGAGAAGAAGGAAGGCGAGGAGCCGAAGACCGAGTCCAAGGGCGGCTGACGCTTTTCTTCCAGATTGTTTGTAGAAGGGCGCGGCTAACCCCGCGCCCTTTGCTTTTGTAGACTGACTCCCCAATCCTACCGCGTTCGTACCTCCTCCCCCGTGCGTAGCGCGGGGGAGGAGGTACGATGCGCGCTTCACCCGGAACGAGGACCTCCCCCATGGCCGGAACGCCGACCTTCGCCGTCTCCGGCGGCTTCCTCGGCACCCAGAGGCGTGATCGTGACGCGCCGACGGTGATCGCCGGGGTCCCGGTCGACATCGCCACCACCAACCGCCCGGGCGCGCGCTTCGGCCCCGAGGCGATCCGGCGGGCGAGCCGCATGCTGGTCGATGGCGACCACCCGACGCTCCGCGTCGACTTGACCGCCGGCCTCTCCGACATGGGCGACTTCGAGATCGCGCTCGGCGACGTGGCCGCAAGCCTGGCGCTGATCGAGAGGCAGGCGGCCGGGATCGGCCATCTCGTCGCCCTAGGCGGTGACCATTCGATCGCGCTTCCGCTCCTGCGCGCGCTCAAGCGCCGCGCCGGCCCCGTCGGCCTCGTCCATTTCGATGCGCATGTCGACACCTGGCCCGACAGCTTCGGCCTGAAATACGGCCACGGCTCCTGCTTCTTCCACGCGATCGAGGAGGGCCTCGTCGATCCGAAGCGCATGATCCAGATCGGCATCCGCTCGCCGGTGCAGGACGCGGTGCTGCAATGGACGCTCGACCGGGGCGTCGCCATCGTCACCGCTCAGGATGTGCATCAGCGCGGCGTCGCCGATGTCGCGGCGCAGATCCGTACCGTCGTCGGCTCGGCACCGGCTTACCTCACCTTCGACATCGACGCGCTCGATCCCGCCTTCGCGCCCGGAACCGGCACGCCCGAGATCGGCGGCCTCGCGACATGGCAGGCGCAGGCGCTGCTGCGCGCGTTGAAGGGCGTTAACTTCGCCGGCATGGACCTGGTCGAGGTCGCGCCCGCCTACGACCACGCCGAGATCACCTCGCTCGCGGCGGCGACGATGGTCTACGAGTACCTGGCGTTGCGGAAGTAAGGCCCCTCACCCAACCCTCCCGGTGGGAGAGGGCTTACGATCGGATTCCCTCTCCCACCGGGAGAGGCCTAGGGTGAGGGGCGTATAGCGGTTTTTTTTGGCTCCGCCTCTCACACCTCTTGCATCTCCGGCGAAATGCATTAAATCCCCGCGTCCGACGCAAATCGCACGTGCCCTAGGCCCTGGGGTCAAGCAACGACGCAAGCGTCCTTTTCGGAGAGCCGGTCTAAGTGGACCGGTGCCTTGAAGGAGGTCATGCCGATGGCTGCTTCGCGTCTCCGCGTCGCCGTTTCCCCGCTCCGCCGCGACGTCGCGCCGCGCGATCTCGCCCGGACTTTGCCTACGGTCGATGCGGCCGTTGCCGAGCTGCGTCCGGAGGAGCCGCTGCACTGCCTGCGCCCGCAGGCGATCGAGGCGGCCGCACGCTCCTTCACTGAAGCCTTTGCTGGCCGCACGCTTTATGCGGTGAAGTGCAACCCCGATCCGCGCGTGCTCTCGGCGCTGTGGCGCGGCGGCGTGCGCGCCTTCGACTGCGCCTCGCCGGCCGAGATCTCGGTCGTGCGCCAGGTGCTGCCCGAGGCGGGCATCGCCTACATGCACCCGGTCAAGGCGCGCTCGGCGATCCGCTTGGCGGCGGCCGAGGGCGTGCGCGACTTCGCGCTCGACAGCGTGGACGAGCTCGAGAAGATCCTCGACGAGACCGGCAGCGCCGAGGATCTCGGGCTGGTCGTGCGCCTCGCGCTGCCGAAGGGCAAGGCCGGGCTCGACCTCTCCGGCAAGTTCGGCGTCGCGCCCGACGAGGCACCGGCGCTGCTGCGCCGGGCGCGCGGCCATGCGCGGCGGCTGGGGATCTCCTTCCATGTCGGCTCGCAATGCGACGATCCCGCGCGCTGGCGCCAGGCGATGGCGCTCGCCGCGTCGGTCGTGGCGGCAGCGGGCGTGAAGCTCGACGTGCTGGATGTCGGCGGCGGCTTCCCGTCGGCCTATCCCGGCGCCGACCTGCCGGTGCTGGCCGCCTTCATGGCCGAGATCGACGGCGCCCATGCCGACCTGGTCGAGCGCCTCGGCGATCTCGCGCCCGGCGAGCTGTGGGCGGAGCCCGGTCGCGCGCTGGTCGCCCAGGGCGTGTCGGTGGTGGTCCAGGTGCAGGCGCGGCGCGGCGATGCGCTCTATGTGAACGACGGCATCTACGGCAGCCTGTCGGATGCCGGCGCTCTCGGCTGGCGCTATCCGGTCCGGCTGATCCGCGCCAGCACCGCGGACGTGAAGCCGTTCACGCTGTTCGGCCCGACCTGCTGCAGCCTCGACCGCATGAAGGGCGGCTTCCCGCTTCCCGCGGATGTGGGCGAGGGCGACTGGATCGAGATCGGCCAGCTCGGCGCCTATGGCGCGTCTTTGCGTACCGCGTTCAACGGCTTCGACCGCGGCCAGCTCGTCGAGGTGTCGGATGCACCGCTGCTGGCGACGCCGGGCTACGCGGCGGCGTAGCGCCGCTCAAGAAGACGTGCGCTTGCGCCGCCCGCGACTCGGCTAAAATGTCGCACGAGTTCGGGGCGGGTCTGGGAGACTAGGGGCGGGCGCGAGCTGAAAAAGCCGCGCCCGCTTTGCTATTGTTCAGTGCTTCGGCAGCGTGCAGTGCGGCCGTTTCCGCAGGCGCTCGAGATAGGCGACCAGCTTCGGAAACTCGCCCAGCCAGCGCTGCTCCTCGCACCAGCAGATCGTGTAGCCCACGACGATGTCGGTCGCCGAGAAGCGGCCATCGACCAGGTAGTCGCTCCGTTCCAGAACCTCGTTCAGCACCGCCGCGGCGCGCTTCAGCATCATCGTGTTCTGCGCGACGATCGCCGGCACGTGCTGCTCCTTCGGCAGGATGAAGTCGATCGTGTTGATCTCGCTCGAATGGAGGTAAGGGTCGATCTCGTTCAGCGCATACGACATCCACTGGTAATGCAGATTGCGCGCCCAGCTCCCGGGCGCCGCGACCAGCGCCTTCTCCGGCACCAGATCGGCGATGGCGGTGACGATCGCCGCGGATTCGAACAGCGGCTTCCCGTCGATGAGCACCGCCGGAAGCTTGCCCAGCGGATGCACGCGCCGCAGCGCCTCGCTCTTGAAGACCTCGATCGAGTTGCCGACGGACTCGAAGGGAAGGCCCGCCTCCTGCAGCGCCCAGCGCACCCGCGCCGAGCGCGTCGGCTTCAGTTCGAACAATGTGACGCTCGGCATTGGCTGCGCTCCCTCGGGGCGGAAATAGCAGCGCCTCCAGACTCTTGCAAAAATTCCGCATGTTGAGGAAAATAGTCCTTGACGGGCGAGCCTGTTTTTGACAGGATCCGGGTTACTGGCTCGAGGTGGTTGAGGCGCCGCTCCGGGCCTTCTTCTTTAGGTAATCCCTAACGATTTCGGACCAGGATTTTGTCGATTTCGTTGAGTGGAGTTGATCGTAAAAGCCTTTGCAGCAGCGGGTAAAGGTCCTCGTCGCGGTGGTTGAAGCGGAAGCAGATTTCGCCGA